>NZ_JBJXIA010000099.1:0-1016 GCF_046115955.1 Variovorax sp. GrIS 2.14 | reverse complement strand
CAGCTTCACCTCAATGGGGTAGTGCAGCCGCTTCAAAATCCTGCGTAGTGCTTCGTTCATCTTGTTCTTGCCCAGCGCTTCAGCTTACTCGTCGCGTCTTACTGCGACAGAACCCAGTAGTCTCTACTCTCCGCCTATCGCCAGGAACACTGAGGGCGCTGCCGTGGCTCCCGATTAACTCGGAAGCAGCTGAGCTGAAGGCTTGCTTGCGCGGCACATCAGCTACTCGTAAAACTTCTTGGACCTCACTATGCAGATCACGGCAAATCACATCGGCACCGTTGCGCAATCTCTCGGGCCGCTGCTCGCAATGTTTGCCCTTATTTTTACAATCAGAAGCGGCATTCAGAACAAGCGGGTAGACATCATGATGGAGTGTCATCGGCGATCTGAAGCCCTCCTGATCCTCAGACATGAGCTGTCGAAGCGGCTATTCTCCGCGAGTGACCGCTCGACGGATGCGGCTCTGGAGTCAGATGTTCAAGCGTGGGTCCAACGATTCTGGAGCCTGCAATTCGATCAGTATGAGTTCTGGCGCCGTGGGTTCATCGATGACGCATTCTTCAGGTATTGGATGCTGACGCGACACCGGGACTTTTCGAAGGCACTTACGGACCCACGTGATGCAACGCCCGCCTCCTTCGAGCAAATGATCTACGAAAAGGGACTTGAGGAGGTTTCTTGGATGTGGGACGGCACGATCTCGCCAAGCGGGGGCGACTTCAAGGGTTTCATCCAAGATGTTCGAAACAACCACATCAAACAAGCAATGAGAAAGCATGGCCCATCGCTTCTTCGCAGCTGGGGATTTTGGGGCTAGGCAGCTCTCAGGGGGCGGCGGCGGTGCTTGGTGTTTCCACCAGTCACGGCACGAGACCTGCTGGCAGTCCATTCACAGAAATCAGGTGACTCCTTAAGGCAACGCTTATATGGGCGCCTCCCGGATTGCAAGAACTCGTGTGTGTGACGATTCAGGAGGCAGGGCTGCAGTCTTATATCCGGCCTGTTGTGCAAGC
>NZ_JBJXIA010000098.1:0-1018 GCF_046115955.1 Variovorax sp. GrIS 2.14 | reverse complement strand
GGATGGTCTGCACAACCCGTCGCGAGGCGAAGTTCGGACACGAGTTGATGTCGATATGAAACGATTGACGCATGCGTGCCGAGTTTTGCGCCAATGCGCAACTTGAAGCGGTCGCTTTTCACTCGCTTTGGGCCTTCGCCCGTGCGGCGGACGCACTCATGCCTGCATCCCCTGAATAACCCGCTTTCTGACCATCCACAAATTGCTCAGTGCAAACAGCGTGTGCAGCTGTGCCGTGTTCTTGGCCAGCCCGCGGTATCGCACCTTCACGAACCCGAACTGCCGTTTGATCACCCGAAACGGATGCTCGACCTTGGCCCGCACGCTGGCCTTGAGCTTCTCGATCTGGTCCGTCAGCGCCTCGATGGGATTGCTCTTGTCCAGCGCCCTGCGCTTGCCCGGGCGCATGGCCACTTGCCACGGCACACCTGTGGCTTCGTTGCGCTTCATCGCGCCCTGGTAGCCGGCATCGGCGAAGACCACTTCCTCATCTCCGTGCAGCAACGCATGCCCCTGGGTCACGTCGTTTACGTTGGCCGCAGTGCCGATGACCGTATGCACCAGCCCCGAGTCGGCATCCACACCGATGTGTGCCTTCATACCAAAGTGCCACTGGTTGCCCTTCTTGGTCTGGTGCATCTCGGGGTCGCGCGTGCCTGTGGCGTTCTTGGTCGAACTGGGCGCGGCAATGAGGGTGGCATCGACGGCGGTGCCCGCCTTGAGCAGCAACCCCTTGGCCGTGAGCATGGCGTTGACGGTGGCCATGATCTGCAAGGCCAGATCATTGGATTCGAGCAGATGACGGAATCTGAGGATGGTGCTCTCATCAGGCAGTCGGCTGATCCCAGGATCAAGCCGTGCGAACTCGCAGTACAGGGGCGTGTCGTACAGGGCCTCTTCCATGGCCGGGTCCGACAGGGTGAACCATTGCTGCATGAAGTGGATGCGCAGCAGCGTCTCTACGGCAAAGGGTGGCCGACCCGTCTTACCTGCGGGTGCATGGGGCTGGATCAGTCCG
>NZ_JBJXIA010000097.1:0-1038 GCF_046115955.1 Variovorax sp. GrIS 2.14 | reverse complement strand
ATGCACACTTGCAAGGCCACCATGTCTGAAAGCAACGCCATGCCAATCGCCACAAGCGCCAACACCGGCGCCACCACCATCACAGCCTCCGACATCAACAACTGCGACCGCGAGCCCATTCACATTCCCGGCGCGATCCTGCCGCACGGCGTGCTGCTGGTGCTGGACAGCGACACGCTGGAAGTGCTTCAAGCCGCCGGTGATCTGCCCGGCCTGCTGGGCAAATCGCTGCACGATCTTCTGGGCAAAAGTGCCGACACCGTGTTGAGTCCAGCGCAGACCGCTCGCGTGCGTCGCCTGAGCGCGGAGCAGGCGCTAACCACACCGCGTCACCTGCTGGACCCCGTGATGCGTGTGCACGCCGACATCCCGCTGGACGCGAGCCTGCATCGCTGCGGCGACACATTGGTGCTGGAGTTCGAGGCCGCCAACATCGGCGACCCCTTTGCCTCTGACCCGTTGGCCGCCGTGCAGGACATGGTCCAGGGCTTCGACGCCGCGCCTTCTTTGCGGGCACTGTGCCAACTGGCTGCCGAGCGCGTGCGTGAGGTGGCCGTCTATGACCGCGTTCTGGTTTATCAATTCATGCAAGACGGCTCGGGCTGGGTGATTGCTGAAAGCCGCGAGCCGCATTTGGAGCCTTTTCTCGACTTGCACTACCCGGCGGCCGACATCCCGCAGCAAGCGCGCGCGTTGTACCTGAAGAACTGGCTGCGGCTCATCACCGAGGTCAACTACGACCCTGCGCCGCTGACGCCTTCGCTCAATCCTCGCACCGGCCTGCCGCTCGACATGAGTCACGCCATCCTGCGCGATGTGTCACCCATTCACCGCGAGTACCTGCGCAACATGGGCATCGACGCGTCGATGTCCATCTCCATCATTCACGGTGACAAGTTGTGGGGCCTGATCGCCTGCCACCATTACAGCCCGCGGCGGCTTCCGCGACACCTGAGAGCGGTGTGCGAACTGTTCGGCTCGATGTTTTCCTTGCAACTGGAAGTCCGTGAAAAGGCGCAGCAATTCGAGCTGCGGCTG
>NZ_JBJXIA010000096.1:0-1045 GCF_046115955.1 Variovorax sp. GrIS 2.14 | reverse complement strand
GCACCATCCTCACGGCCCGCTCACGGACCTCGGGTGAGAACTTGTTCGACTTGTTCATGGCTCAATCCTCTCAGAGTGTTGAGCCTCCTCAAAAATGAACTGACCCCCAGAAGTTGGACAAACTTCAAAGGGTCTTATGGACAAGTACAAAACGGAGTTCAAGCTCCAGGTCGTCAATAGCTTTTTGGGCGGTGAAGGCGGCGCAAAGCTCTTGGCGCGGCGGTGGAAAGTGCCCGAGGAGAAGATCCGTACCTGGGTGAGTCGTTACCGACTGCATGGCATGGACGGGTTGCGCCCTAAACGCAGCGCCTACAGTTCGGCATTCAAGCTGCAGGTTCTGTCACATCAGGACCGTGAACGACTGTCCAGCCGTCGGGTCGCCGCCATCTATGACATCCGCAATCCGAACCAGGTTGTGGTCTGGCGACGCGATATTGCTGAGGGCGACGCGCAAGCTCTGGGGAACACCATGCCAAAGCCAGATACGAAGCCAGAACGACGCTGCTCAGAGACACCGCCCGAGGCCATCCCCGATTCGGCGGACACTCTGCGCGAAGAGAACGAGCGACTGCGCGCTGAGGTCGCGTACTTAAAAAAAGTGCACGCCTTGATCCGAGCGAAGAGATCAGTTGCGCCGACAAAGCGCGCTTGATACTCGGATTGAGGCATCACCACAAATTGGCGGACCTGCTGCGGGTAGCTGGGCTTGCGCGCAGCACTTTCTACTATCAGTGCAACGCGATCCAGCGTATCGAGCCAAGCGGCTTGGAGGCAAAGGTTCGCGCCGTTTACGGTGAACATAAAGGCCGCTACGGCTACCGAAGAATCACGGCAGCGCTGCGCAATTCGCTGGGGGTGTCCGTCAACCACAAGTGCGTCCAGCGCCTCATGAAGGAGATGGGATTGCGCGCGCTGATTCGTGCGAAGAAGCGCTCTCGGTACGTCCCTGGGTGTCGGCGCCGGTTGAACTTTGACCCACCGGGGGTGCGGACAAAAAGTTGGACTACCTGAAAGTAGTTCATGTATTCCTACGAAGATCGAATCC
>NZ_JBJXIA010000095.1:0-1240 GCF_046115955.1 Variovorax sp. GrIS 2.14 | reverse complement strand
ACAGCCACCCAAGGCCTTCAAAAATCTCTTCAAGCAACGTGACGACGAGAAACGAGTCTTCTACCACCAGGATTCGATAGGGACGCTCGCCGCTGCCAGCGTGAGGCGCTGGCGGGACCGCGAGCGTTGATGCGGGCGTGATGATGTTGCGACTGAGCACCGACGAACGCGGCAGGAACACGTCGCAAACGATGCCGGCGGGCTCGTATCGCAGCGTGGCGCTGCCGCCTGTTTCCATGGCCAGGGCACGCTCGATGAGGGTCGAGCCAAAACCGCGCCGCGACGGCGGTCGCACCCGCGGGCCACCGGCTTCGGTCCACGACAGGCTGATGCCGTTGTCATCGGCTAGTGTCCAACGCACGGCCACGGTGCCTCCAGGTGTGGAGAAGGCGCCGAATTTGGCGGCGTTCGTCACCAGCTCGTGGATTGCGAGCGACAGCGACAGCGCCGACTTGGGCGTCAACACCAAGTCACTGCCTTCAATCGTGACGACGTTTTGGCGCTGACCGAAAGGCTCGAGTTCTTCGCGCAAAAGGCGGGTGATCGACACACCCTCCCAGCGGGCTTCCGACAGCAGGCTATGCGCTTTGGCCATGGATTGGATGCGTCCGTCCAGGCCTTGAACAAAGCCAGTGAGCGTTTCGGCGCTGCGACTGGTCTGCACCACCAGTGCCTGGATGTTGGCGAGCGTGTTCTTGACGCGATGGTCCAGTTCG
The DNA here is from genome assembly GCF_046115955.1 of Variovorax sp. GrIS 2.14. Taxonomy (NCBI): domain Bacteria; kingdom Pseudomonadati; phylum Pseudomonadota; class Betaproteobacteria; order Burkholderiales; family Comamonadaceae; genus Variovorax; species Variovorax sp. GrIS 2.14. Next base: position 524 of record NZ_JBJXIA010000095.1, on the reverse strand, counting down.
GCCATCAGCAGGCGGTCACGATCCGCCGCTTTCTTGCGCTCCAGCGCGGCGGCGTTGATGCGGCGCAACACCACATGCAGCAATGACAGTCGCAGATCAAAGGCCGCTTGGTTGTCGGCCGATGTCCAGGGCATGCTGCGGCCAACGATGGTTTCGCGCCAGACCTCGAAGGACTTGCGCGGAGTCAGCCGGTCGCCATGCGGGCCCGGCACCAGCTCCTTGCCTGGGGGACCCGCCCATTTGAAGCGTGCCACGATCTCGGGGCGGAACCAGATGATGTAGTCCGAAAGGTCGTCGGACACCGATATGACGAGCAGGCCGGAGGCCGAGGCGGCGAATTCCTTTGCCGGCGCCCAGACGTCATCCAGCCTGTCGGTGGCGTAGATCCCGGTGGTCTGCGGCATGTACCCGTCCAGCCAGCTCACCAGCTGCCTTATCTGCGCCTCGTCGGGCGTACTGCCCAAATAGGTAAGCTGACCTTTCACACAGACGGCGACCCCGCCCTTCTTTCCGGAGTCCATGCC
>NZ_JBJXIA010000094.1:0-1312 GCF_046115955.1 Variovorax sp. GrIS 2.14 | reverse complement strand
CTTTCGTCGCGACGGAGTATTTCTTTGGAAGCTTTCTGCGATAGAGATTCCGCTGTGGTAGCGGCTCAGATGTCTAACGAATCACGCAAGCGGTTAGACCGGTCCAATGAAATTGCTCAGCGAGCGCGCCATCGCCGCTTCGGTCCTAATCCGGATCTCTTGGCAGTCTTACCACTTGGTCGCCCCTCAAGGCATCGGCGTCTAAGAAGCTTTCGTAAGGCATAGCTGCTCCTTAGCGTTCCCACATTTTCTTGATCGTGCCGTCCGCGTGGCGTGGGACAGCACCGCCCCACTGCGGGGTTGCGACACGCCCCATTGCCCGCATCTCCTCGTCGGTTTCCGGCACGTCGCGGATGCGCAGCGTGCTTTCAAGGCGTATCGCCTCGGGATGCTCAAAAAGGATGTGCTCCTCAGTGCAGTGGTAACGCGGGTGCTTCCATTTGCCGCTCCAAAGGATGCGCCGGACATACAGGTATTCAGTCCTCATGCTATACAAATATAGTCCCATTCGGCGCGCCGAAACATCACGTTGGCTATTGAGAAGCTGCAACGATTAGCCGTCGCCCTACGTTCGGGCTTTGTGTATGCGGCTAGTTTTCGACGATCCATCGTTAAGCTTGAATCTAGAATTTCAAGGAATTGACGGTATAGGACCGCAAACGAACGCCGCTGCTTGCACTGGGAAAAATCCATTGAGAATGAAGACGGTGAATCGCCCCGGGATTGAACTGACCCCCAGAAGTTGGACGAACTTCAAGGGGTCCCATGGAGAAGTACGAGACAGAGTTCAAGCTCAAAGTGGTTAAGAGCTTTCTAGCTGGCGAGGGCGGTGCCAAGTTGCTTGCACGACGCTGGTCAGTGCCCGAAGAGAAAATTCGCACTTGGGTCAGCCACTACCGGTTGCACGGAATTGCCGGCTTGCGGCCCAAACGAGGCTCCTACACCGCGCATTTCAAGCTACAGGTACTGTCGCATCAGGATCGTGAACAGCTCTCGAGCCGCCAGGTGGCCGCGATCTACGATATTCGCAATCCGAACCAAGTCGTTGTCTGGCGGCGCGCCTTCGATGAAGGCGGTGTGGCAGCACTCGAGAGCAGAAGGCAAGCGCGACCCATGAAGGCAGAGAACCCTAATCCAGAACCACCAGACGCGGACAGCCCGAGCTCGCACAGTGCGCTGCGTGAAGAGGTTGAGCGACTGCGTGCGGAGGTTGCGTACTGAATCGCCCCGGGATTCGTGGAGGCTGATTGGTTTAAGTCAGGCCGCCACCGTGGTGGCTTGACTGGCGAGTTGCCGGTAGTAGTTTGCCTCA
>NZ_JBJXIA010000093.1:0-1328 GCF_046115955.1 Variovorax sp. GrIS 2.14 | reverse complement strand
CAGCACGGCTTGTGCGTCGCCATAAACCATGTGGCAGTTGTGGCCATAAAAGAGCGCGTTGACGATGCCTGCATAGCCCTTGCCCTCACCTCGCTTGATGACGAACACCTTCTTCGCCTGGTCGGCGTTCAGGATCGGCATGCCGAAGATCGGTGAGCCCTTGTCCGTGCGCGCGGCGGGGTTAACCACGTCGTTGGCACCGATGACGAGTGCCACGTCGGTGGTCTTGAACTCGTCGTTGATGTCTTCGAGCTGGAAGATCATGTCGTAGGGCACGCCGGCCTCGGCCAGCAGCACGTCCATCTGACCCGGCATGCGGCCCGCGACCGGATGGATCGCGAACTTCACGCTCACGCCACCGGCCTGCAACAGCTTGACGAAGTCGAACAGCTTGCCCTGCCCTTGCGCCGCGGCGAGGCCGTAGCCCGGCACGATGATCACCGAGCTGGCGTAGCGCATCGCGATGCCCGCATCGCCGGGCTGCATCGGCTTCAACTCGCCCTTGATCTTGCCCGGCTTGTGCTTGGAGGCTCCGCCGAAGTTGCTGAACACCACGTTGCTCACCGAGCGGTTCATCGCGCGGGCCATCAGCAGCGTCAGCAGCAGGCCCGCCGCACCGACCACCATGCCGGCGATCATCAGCGCCGGGTTCTGCAGCACGAAGCCTTCGAGACCGACCGCAAGACCCGTGAAGGCATTGAAGATCGAGATCACCACCGGCATGTCGGCCCCGCCGATGGGCAGCGTCATCAGGATGCCGAGCACCAGCGCGAAGCCGAAGAAGAGGTAGATCGATGCCGGCACGCCAAGCCCGCCCAGCACCAGCACCGATTTGTCGACACTCGCCACGACGAGGTAGGCGCCGACCGCGAGCGTTGCCAGCAAGACTACCCCGTTGACCACCTGCTGCGCCTTGAACCGCAACGGGTTCTTGATCACGCCGTCGAGCTTGGCCCAGGCGATCAGCGAGCCGGACAACGACACCGCACCGATGAGGGCGCCGAGCAGGGTGACGATCAGCGCGGTCATGCCCTGCGTCTTTCCGCCGAACAGCTCCACCGCTGCGATGGCTCCGGCCGCGCCGCCGCCCATGCCGTTGTAGATCGCGACCATCTGCGGCATGGCGGTCATCGCCACGGTGCGCCCCGCCCACCAGGCCACGCCGCCGCCGAGCGCGAGTGCCACGACGGCAAGACCCAGGTTCATCCACAGATCGGGGCGGGCCGCGCTGTCCACGTCGAAGGCATAGAGGAAGCTCGCGAGCACCGCGACCGCCATGCCGATGCCGGCCACGGAGATGCCCGAGGACGCAGTCGCGGGCGACGACA
>NZ_JBJXIA010000092.1:0-1378 GCF_046115955.1 Variovorax sp. GrIS 2.14 | reverse complement strand
ACGTCGAGCGCGTGCCCACGCGGTCGTCCAGCACCTCCAGCAGGTCGTTGCGCTCGGGGGCGCCCATGGGGGAGATCGCGAAGTCATCAATCACCAGCAAGTCCAGCTTGGCCAGGTGCGCCAGCCGACGTGCGAAGCTGCCGTCGCCGTGCGCAACCTGCAATTCATCGAACAGACGCGCGGCGCGCGTGTACAGCACCGAGAAGCCCGAACGCGCCGCCTGATGCGCCAGCGCGCACGCCAGCCAGGTCTTGCCGCAGCCCGTCGCGCCGGTGACCAGCAGATTCTGCGCACGGCGCAGCCAGTCGCCGCCGGCCAGCGCGGCCACCAGAGCGCGGTCCAGCGAGCGACTCGCGCGCCAGTTAATGTTCTCCACGCAGGCCGAACTCACCTTGAGCTTCGCCGCCTTCATCAGGCGCGCCACGCGCTTGTCGTCGCGCCATGCGATCTCGCGCTGCACCAGCAGCGTCAGCCGCTCATCGAAGCCCAGCGCCGTGGCTGCGGTGCTGGTGGTCTGCTCTTCGATGGCGCGCACCATGCCGTCCAGACGCAGGCTGCGCAGTTGGTCCAGTGTGTGTTCATTCAGCATCTTCAATCTCCTTCGGGGGTTACAACAAGGGGCAATGGGTCAGTGGTAGTAGTCGGGCCCGCGTACGTTCTCGTGCGCAGGCAGCGGCGCGGGGGGCGTTGCGAACAAGGCGGGCTGGCGGTCCAGGCCGTTCTTCAGGATCGAGGCCACGCTGCGGTAGGTCGGCGAGCGGATCGCCAGCGCCCGGGTGCAGGCAGCCTCCAGCCGGGGCGGCGTGTACTCGCGCGCCAGGCGCTGCAGGCCCAGACAGGCGCGGTAGCCCTGCTCGGGGTGCGGGCGGTGTTCGAGCTGCCAGGTCACCACGGCCGCGGCGCTCACGCCAATGCGACGGCCCCAATCGATCAACTTCTGGGGCGTCCACTCCAGGTGGGCGCGGTGAGATGCCGGCATGTGCTCGGCCACGGTCGTGTGGGCACCACGCCGGTGGCTCAAGGCATGGCAGGCCACGCGCTGGTTGGCCGCGAAGCACTCCACGAGGTTCGCCGTCACGCGCAGCTCGACCGTCGTTCGCACCAGAGCGTGCGGCACGCTGTAGTAGTGGCCGTCGAATTCGACGTGGTAATCGATGTTGACCTTGGCCGAGCGCCAGGTGCATAGCTCGAAGCGTGTGGCCGGCAGCGGGCGTAGCGCCGGCGCATCGAGCGCCTCGAAGGCGCTGCGCCGGCAACCTGGTAGCTTCTTGAAGGCACGCCGATTCAGATCGACCAGCAGCTCGGCGATGGCGCCGTTGAGCTCGGCCAGGCTGAAGAAGCGCCGGTTGCGCAGCCGCGCCAGAATCCATCGCTCGAC
>NZ_JBJXIA010000091.1:0-1411 GCF_046115955.1 Variovorax sp. GrIS 2.14 | reverse complement strand
TTCAGATCGACCAGCAGCTCGGCGATGGCGCCGTTGAGCTCGGCCAGGCTGAAGAAGCGCCGGTTGCGCAGCCGCGCCAGAATCCATCGCTCGACCACGAGTACCGCGTTCTCGACCTTCGGCTTGTCACGTGGATGAGCGGGCCGTGCCGCGAGCAGCGCACAACCGTAATGGCTGGCGAACTCGTCGTACAGTCGGTTAGGTTCAGGGTCGTAGCGGTCCGGGCTCTTGATCAGCGCACGCGCCTGATCGGGCACGATCAGGCGCGGCACCCCACCCAGGAACTCCAGGGCGTGCACCTGGGCGCCGATCCAGTCGGCGGTGGTCTGGCGCGCGGTTGCGCAAGCGTAGGTGTAATTCGACGCGCCGAGCGTGGCCACGAAGATCTGCGCGGCGGTGATCTCGCCGGTGGCCGCGTCAACGAGCGGCACGGTCTGGCCGGCGTAGTCGACGAACAGCTTCTCGCCGGCGATGTGGGTCTGGCGCATCGAGCGCTTCAGACTCATCGCCCAGGCGCGGTACTTCACGCAGAAGCTCGTGTACTTGTAGGCCAGCGTGTTGTCCCTGGCGTACTCCTCCCACAGCAGCTGCAGGGTGACGCCGGCGCGCTTGAGCTCCTGGTGCACGGCCGCGAAGTCGGGCGCGAGCTGGTGGCCGCTGCGCGGCATCGGCGGGCGGTAAAGCCGGGCTTCGAGTTCTTCGTCGGTGAGCGTCTGCGCAAGCACCCAGTCCACGCCCGCCGCGCGGGCCAGCGAGACGTACTTGCCCGTCACGCTCTTGGAGATCTTGAGCGCGAGGCCGACTTCGCTGTAGCTCAACCCTGCCTGCAGGTGCAGGCGCAATGTCTCTCGGATTCGGCGCATGGTGATTCTGTTGGTGGGCATCAGGCTTGAACCGCAAAAGGCGGTGAGCTTGAGGCCCGGTCAAAAGATCACTTGCGCGCTCCCCAAATCGTCCACGATCACGCTGAAACAGCGTCCACGATCAATTTGAAATGCCGTCCACGATCACGCTGAAATCGCGTCCACGTTCAGCCTGAAACGCCGTCCACGATGGGCTGAAATATGCATCTCGCAAGGGCTGCTCGCCTGATAACTTTGCATGCGAAGGCTTCTTCGGTCGCACGAAAACTGAACTGTTCTACCCTCGGGACTGGAAGGACACCACGGTCGAGCAATTCTTCAATGAAGTAAATTCGTACATCCGCTGGTACAACGAGGCGGATCGAGATCTCCCTCGGCTCTCAGCCCCATCGAATACCGAAAGAGTCTTGGACTTGAGACATAAAACCAGTCCAAGTTTTTTTCCGCAACCCCGCTTCTTGCCAGGCCGAGCGTTTCAAGGAGCTCAAGCACCGGGTAGATCTGTTTCAGGGCATCAACCAGCTGTGTCTTTTCCCGATTGCTCAGGC
>NZ_JBJXIA010000090.1:0-1432 GCF_046115955.1 Variovorax sp. GrIS 2.14 | reverse complement strand
GAGCCTGTCCTGAATTTTGTGTTCGAGGCATAGCATGACCCCAAGGAGCATGTATGCCGACGAGCAAGACGAAGACGAAGAACGCGGCGATCGCCGCCAAGATGGCGGCGCTGCCGTCGATCCCCCGGGAACTGATTGATCAGTTCGTCACCGGCCCCATGACCGGCGAGGCGGTCAACGCCGCCACGGTCGCGTTCAAGAAGGCGCTCATCGAGCGCGCCCTGGGGGCCGAGTTGTCGCACCACTTGGGCTACGCGTCGGGTGCGACCCGGCCCGACGATGCGGCCAACCAGCGCAACGGCAAGAGCGCCAAGACCGTGCTCACCGACGATGGCCCCTTGCGCATCGAAGTGCCGCGCGACCGCACGGGTTCCTTCGAGCCGCTGCTCATCCCCAAGCACGAACGCCGCTTCACCGGCTTCGACGACAAGATCGTGGCCATGTACGCGCGCGGCATGACCATGCGCGAGATCCAGGGCTTCCTGCTGGAGAGCTATGGGGTCGATGTATCGCCCGAATTCATCAGCTCGGTCACCGACGCCGTCATGGCCGAGGTCACCGCCTGGCAGGCCCGACCGCTGGAGCCGATGTATCCGGTGATCTTCTTCGATGCCCTGCGCGTGAAGATCAAGGAAGACGCGGTGGTGCGCAACAAGGCCATCTACCTGGCCCTGGGCGTGCTGCCCGACGGCACGCGCGACATTCTCGGTCTGTGGATCGAAGGCACCGAAGGCGCCAAGTTCTGGATGAAGGTCTTCAACGACCTGAAGACCCGAGGCGTCAACGACATCCTCATTGCCGTCACCGACGGCTTGAAAGGCATGCCCGAGGCCCTGGCAGCGGTGTTCCCGGCCACCACGCTGCAAACGTGCATCGTGCACCTGATTCGCAACTCCCTGGACTATGCGAGCTGGAAGGATCGCAAGCTGCTGGCAGCGGCCATCCGGCCGATCTACACGGCCGCCAGCGCCGAGGCGGCCGAGGCCGAGCTGGATGCCTTCGAGCGAGGGCCCTGGGGCACCAAGTTCCCCACGGTCGTCGCAGCCTGGCGCCGAGCCTGGGAGCGAGTGATTCCGTTCTTCGCGTTCCCGCCTTCGATTCGCCGGGTGATCTACACAACCAATGCGATCGAGAGCGTCAATGCCCGCCTGCGCAAGATCATCAAGACGCGCGGGCACTTCCCGAGTGACGATGCGGCTTCCAAGCTGATCTGGCTGGCGCTGCGCAACATCACGGCCGACTGGGGTCGCGCCGCGCACAACTGGAAGGAGGCGATGAACCAGTTCGCGATACTCTACGAAGATCGCTTCACGCAGGCCGGCCATGGCGGCGCAAAGGCAGGAGGTTGATCCATGAAGACATGGCTCAACCAAGGCGCCTCCGGCGGCCTGGCAGGGGCCTGAAAACAGATGAGAAATCAGGCGAGACAGAG
>NZ_JBJXIA010000089.1:0-1664 GCF_046115955.1 Variovorax sp. GrIS 2.14 | reverse complement strand
CCGCATCGTCCATGGCCAGACCGATGAACCAGCGATACAGGAGGTTGTATTGGGTCTACTCCATGAGTTGGCGCTCCGAGCGCACGCTGAAGAAGACCTGCAGCAGCATCGCTGCGCAGCAGCTTTTCTGGCGCGATGCCGGGGCGCCCACCCTTGATGTCAGCCTCGTACATGCCGGCAAACAAGTCATCCATCTTGATCAGCGCTTCGTTGACCATCGAGCGGATCGGGTGCAGCGGATGGTCTGCCGGCACAAAGTCCTCGAGCTTGCGCATGGTGAACAGACTCTCGGTGAAGGTGTCGGCGCCGCGCATGGTCTGGGTTTGCTTGCGAGTATCGGGGATCAACTTACTCCGTTTTGGGGCCGTCACGCGTCGACCAACTGCACAGGTATTTCAGCACCCTGCTGGGCCGCAAGGATTGATCGCACGACGGGCGCCTTCCGCCGTGTGCGGATTCCATGCGAGAACTTGGGAACGTTTTGTAGGCGTTTGCTGCAGCTCGAAGGAAACGCGCGGTTCGGTATTGAAGTAGCCCTCATCGGTAGCCACCGCTGAAAAAACTGATGCAGCAATGATGGCTAACGGCATCCCATGCCCACACCGCCCATTATCGAAAAGTGCATCCAGCTCATACCCGCGGCAGCAATCAAGTAAGACGGTTTCCGATGGCAGCAGCACCTGTACGTCTCAGGCTGCCAGTGCAGCAGGGGTCTGCGCCACGTAGTCTTCTCCTACATCCGTATGGGCCGCGTTGGGGCTGCGTGCCGCTCCAACGCACGCTAACTTGTTCCAATGGGGCCCCCCATTTCGCCGCCGACGGATGTCGACCGCGCTGACGCCAGCTGAGGTTGGGGGGTAGCTTCACAGGGCAATCCAAACCATCTCTTAACTACCCAGGGTGGACACATGAAAGACATTCCAAAAGGCCTGCTTGAGGGCTAGCCGCCACCATCCTGCTGTCAGTGCTGATGGTCCTGAAGGCAACGATGGGCTTCATGGCGCAACTCGACTTTCCGCAGATACTCGCCGGAATGATGGGTTCACCGGACCAGCCCCTTATTGGGTGGATCGTACATTTCGTGATCGGCATCGTGACCTATGGTGTTGCCATCGCAGCTCTCGACTCGAAGCGGCAGGGAACCAGCCGCGTTGGACACGGGATCATGCTCGGCATCATCGGCTGGTAATCATGATGCTGGTGTTAATGCCGATGGCCGGCGCTGGCCTCTTCGGGATAAACATGGGCATCATGGCTTCGATGATGACCTTGGTGCTGCATCTGATCTTCGGCGCGGTTCCTGGCTGGGTGCACGGCCGCTTGGCCGCATCAGGAAATGGTTCGAACTCACGGGGTCACGCTTGACTCGACTCGCTCGACGGAACCCTGCCAAGAAGGTTGGGCATGCAATGAATGCAATAGCCCATGATCCCCAGTGCATCCTGCCGGTTGACCTCAACGAAACGCTGCCCGGCATTCAGCCGATGTGCCCATTAGCCGAGACGCGCAAGTTCAATGCGGCCGATTTGCTCGGCTTTGCCGAAAAGCTGATCCTCACTCCGGCGAACGGGGCAACTACAGCCATCACGACGAGGGCTTACGGCTCGTCGCGCTGCGGACGGGATAGTTCCGAGTTTTATTCTGAAAGCAGTGACGGTCAAAGC
>NZ_JBJXIA010000088.1:0-1694 GCF_046115955.1 Variovorax sp. GrIS 2.14 | reverse complement strand
TCGCGGTGCCGTTCGCTGCGGTTGTCTCCAACAGCTGCTCTGCCAACAAGAATTGCGCGCCCCTCAATTCGATTGCGGCGGCGCTCGTCGTCTGGCAGCATCGCGCCATGCTGTTCCGTCTTGTCTATGTCAGTCGTGCGGTTTTACAGACCGGTAACGACTTGCCCGCCATCCTGAAGTGGTGCCACGAGGTCAACCCGGGCCTTGGAGTGACCGGCGTCCTGGGTTTTCTCGATGGGGTGTACTTGCAATACCTCGAGGGTGAAGAAGCCGTTGTCGAGGAACTTTTTGCCAGAATCCAGGCGGACATTCGCCACGCGGATGTCACCCGGCTCGAGTGGCGCACGCTTCCCCGGCGCGCTTTCCCCGACTGGTCAATGCATCTGCTGGAATGGGATGCGAACAACATAGCCGTTTTCAGAAGCTTCTCGCCCGGCGCTAACCTTGACTTGTATGCGAGCGATCCATCTACTGCGGCGCCACTTTTGCGCGCGCTCATACGGGGCCCCGACTGGAAGCTCTAAGCTGGCTGAGCGCTGGCACCTCGAAGTAAGCACAGCTCAGGTGCGCATCGGGCTTTATACGGATGTCCGGCGTTCAGCTTGCGGTGGAATGAAGAACGAAATGAAGAAGGTCGATCACGCCATCGGTGGACGTCGCGTTGGTGAAGGACGGGCAGGCAATCGCGGGATGCAGCGTTGTGGGAGTTTGCGCCGAGTATCTTGTCACCCTGACAACCGCTAATTGAAGACATCGACAACGTTCGACGGGGAAGCCGACGTATGGCGGCCGCAAGACACTAAGACGATTTCGACGCAGCATCGACTCTGCGCGGGTATCGGTCCAGCCCACTTTTGACCCAAACGCCGGAATTACGCTAAGCCTGTCCAGCAAATCACGGTCTCCGTATTGGCGAAAATCGTAATCCCCGCTCTCGGGTCACGAAGACGCCGGCATAGGGCTCAAATTAGGATCGTGCGCAACACAATAGTTTGCTACCAAGCTGTGTCAAAGCATGGACATGTGGTCGTTCTGAGCTTACATTAACTTACATTAACGTCAACTATCGGGAGTGCGATGAGCCAGCTGATTCGTTTCACATATGCCAGCCGTTCCACCTCGCCGCCTGAGGCACAAGTGCAGGGCCTCGATCTGGGTGTGGCCCGCATTCTTGCGAAGTCGCGAAAGAACAACCGACAGCAACAAATCGTCGGTGGCTTGTTATTCGGCGACGGGTGCTTTTTGCAGTGTCTTGAAGGCGAGGAAGAGACCGTCTTGACGCTCTACAAGAAGATCGAAGCCGATCCTAGGCATTGCGACGTAACGGAACTAGCACGCGTGCCGGTCAGCGAGCGTACATTCGGCGACTGGTCAATGAAGTATGTGCCCGGCGAGAGGGCGCTAGGCGACTTAATGCGAGGCTGGGGAATGGAACGGTTTAATCCGTATGTCTTTGCGCCAGAGCAGCTCGAAGCGGCAATTACCTATTTGCGACAACAGGCCGATGCGGCGCGCCAGTTGCCGGACGAAGAGCAACTAGAGCGATCGAAGAGGCAAGCGCCGCAGAGCTATATTGGCAAGAATATTCCTCTGCCAGTGGCGGCGGTTAAATCTGCCGACAGCTTGGATAAGGTGCCCGCACAAGGGATGGCTGGTCCTTTGAAGTGGGTAATGACCAGCAGCGTGGTCGCGAT
>NZ_JBJXIA010000087.1:0-1810 GCF_046115955.1 Variovorax sp. GrIS 2.14 | reverse complement strand
ATCAATATCGCGAATAACGATCGAATTCAACACAACTAGGCGTCGGTCGAGCGAGATGTTGCGCGGCGTCAAGCATTGCCGATGTGCCGATGTGCCGATGTGCGGATGTGTCGATCGCAGCCCCCGATGCTTAAATGATCAAGGGGCTACGTGTCGCATCCCGGACGATCATAAGGACGCTTCGTAAACAGATGCGGATGCGAAGCGTACCAATCTTTCATGGTTTGAATTGGCGTTTTGCTTTTCAGTGCCGACTGCGGTAGCTGGTGGCTGTACGACGCCACGTAGCGCAGCAGCGTGTGCTCCAGGTCTTCCCCTGAATGGAAATGATGCGTCTTGAGCACGTCACCGATGCGCCCATTGAAGCGCTCCACCATGCCGTTGATCTTGGGGGTTCTGGGCTTGGTCAGACGATGCTCAATGCCAAGCTCGGTGCACAGACGATCAAATTCATGTGCTCCGGTGGGCTCGCGCTCGCGCGAAGCAAACAAGCGGTCCGTGAATTCCTTGCCGTTGTCGGTCAGCAGCTTGACGATCTTCAAAGGGCAGGCCGCATGCACCGCCTTCAAGAGGCTGCGCGCACTCGCCGCTGTCTCGTTGTTCTTGACCGTGACATAGACCCAGCGCGTGGCCCGGTCGATGGCCACGATCAGGTAGCGCCTGTGGCTCTCGTCGGCCATCTGCGGCAGGTACTTAATATCCATATGCAGGTAGCCTGGCTCGTAAGCTTTGAAGGTCTTGTGCGGCTCTTGCGGTTTGGATGGCTTCAGCGCGTTCAGGTTGCCCACGCCGTGGCGGCGCAGGCAGCGATCCAGGCCGGAGCGCGAGACCTTCTCGCAGATGAACTCGCGGGTAACGGCCAGCAGGTCGTCCAGCGGCAGCAGCAAGGTGCGGCGCAGTTCTACAGCGATGCGCTCCTGGGCCGGTGTGAGGGTGGTTTGCAAGCGGTGGGCGGTGTGCGGTGTGCGAGCGGTCTTGCACCGCCTCACGCAACTTCCACTTGTAGATCGTGGCCTCGCTCACGCCGTAGCGCAGGCTCAACTGGTGCGCGCTGAGATTGCCGCTCGCGGCAATCTCAGCGCGAATGGCTGGTGTCGTGCGGGCGTTCTTGTGCAGCGCGAGCATCATGATGGATGGGCTCCTTGGGTCTCGATTTGCTCAATTAATCCGCGCATGACTTCGCGGGCCATGAACAACGGATAGCGCCTGGAGTCTATGCAATCGTCCGGGATGCGATAGGTAGTCAAGAGGGCTGCGCGCGCCCAGAGGCCTCTTGATGCGCTTCTCGTTGTACCAGCGGATGTAAGAGTCCAAGGCCTGGGTGAACTGCGCAACGGTCGTTAATTGCCAGTTGCCAGGATAGAACCATTCGGTCTTCAGTCGACCGAAGAAGCCCTCGCAGGCCGCATCGTCGGACGAACAGCCTTTGCGGGACATCGATCGCGTCAGCTCGGCATCCGCGATACGTGCCAGCCATCCCGGCCATCGATAGTGGGTGGATTCAATCGGTCGTCGCAACATCTCAACTATGGAGGTGTTGTATGGGAAGAGCAAAGCGGTGGATGCAAGAGCAGACTGGGCGACCGGCGATGCGTTCGCCAGGTCGCCCTGAGATCAATCAGCGGCTCATCAAGCGGGCATTCTGGGGGCGAATTTCGGCAGGTTTGCAGAGCGAGGAAGCAGCACGGGCTTCCGGGGTTTCGCAGCCATTGGGCCCGCGGTGGTTTCGGCAAGCAGGTGGAATTCCACCTACGAATCTGGGCCCTGTTTCGGGTAGATATCTGTCGTTCACGGAGCGCGAAGAGATTGC
>NZ_JBJXIA010000086.1:0-1843 GCF_046115955.1 Variovorax sp. GrIS 2.14 | reverse complement strand
GCGGCGGTTAAATCTGCCGACAGCTTGGATAAGGTGCCCGCACAAGGGATGGCTGGTCCTTTGAAGTGGGTAATGACCAGCAGCGTGGTCGCGATGCTCGGTGCGTTGGTGTATTTCGCTACTCGATGAATCCGGTCACGTTGCCGAAATCGTCGGTCACCTTCGCCGAAATACGCAGGAAGGATAACTAAAAATTAGTCTCCTTGAATATAAACATATTGTCTAAAAGGCGGAGGGTAAATCTTGATTCTTTGAAAAAGCCATGCTGTCGGCCCTCCTCGCAACGTTTACGAACGCTGAAACCGACGGGCGATGGGCGATGGGCGGGAAATTTGGCTTGCGCTGGTAAAGAAAGCGGTCTGATCGTGATGAATTGCCACTGGCAGAAATCTCCCTCGTACTAAGATTTGCTAATCTAATCGGGGCTAGTCAGATCGCTTGCCCCTTCGTTTGGGCCACTACGAAAATTGAACCGCTTTTTCAGCACTCTTGCTGGCCTGAGATCCAAGGCCAAACGTCCCGCTAGCGTCCGTGCCGACACTGGACGTTGTTCTGGCCATCAGAGCTCATTCGGAGCGGATCACAGTGTGCCGCCGAATCATCAGGTCCTGCTCCTGCCGTGCATGGCAGCGACGCAAGAGGAAGCCCGGGAACACGGAGTGGCTCAGGATGTCCAACACTACGGCTACGACGGTTTCCGTTGGTTGTCCGGCGACAAGGTTTCGAATCTTGTTCGCACATCGCTTGAACAACAGTTTGAGAGTTTGCCGCGGCCACCCAGAGCGTTCCACGAACTGCTGTCATTGCATTTCGTGGCACGCGCTTCATCGAACTACCTTGGCGACTTGGTAGCCGCGGAGCCTATCGTTGTCGCGCGCATTTTGGCGCGAGTGAATTCATCGCTGTATGGCACCCGCGCCCCCATCGAGCGACTTGGGCAAGCCATAACGTTCCTTGGCTTGCACAGCGTACGCAACATTTGCCTGCGCTATCTGCTCAACGAATCTTTCAAGTTGGCCAATTCGTCGGTGAAAAAGACGCTGAGCAGAATCTCCGAAGCCAGTTCCATCGCCACCGACCTTGCCGAGCGGCTTGCAAAACTCTTGGAACTTGAGGATCCGGCCTCCCTGACAACGCAAGTGGTACTGTCTTTCACGGGCCACCTTGCATGTGCCTTGATTGAGCCCTCCACATCAAATTCAGAAGCCCCAACCGGGCTTCTGCAACGATTCGAACAGCAACAGGCATCCATCGGACTCGCGGCACCGGAAGTAGGCAGGCTGTTGCTGATCTCATGGGGTCTTCCTCAGCAGCTGATTAACAACGTCGCTGCCATCGACCGGGTATTGCTTCCACTGGAAGGTCCACCAAGTCCAACGAGCCAGAGTGCGGCCGTCGGATTCTTGTGCGCACGGTTGGGGGAGCATCTGGCGAACGACGGACCCAACAAACCTGGAGACCTTGACGCCTGGCTGGAGAGCGACGACGACCTCCGCTTTCTGGGTTCGCATTTTGACCAGGCCTCTTATGCAGAGGTGATGCAAACCATTTCTGCGCCCGGCTTTCTGGAAGACATCCGCGCCGTTGCTAAACCGCAGGATTGAAGTGGAGCGAGGTGACTGTAGCGCCGTGAGGGTTGGCAAAGCGTCTTAGCGCCAATCCACTTCAGGCGATTCCCGCGAAGCTGCCGATTCGATAAAACGATCGACTGCTTAACCACAAAAATCTTCGACCAGCCTGAACCGCTGTGCGTATTTCAGCGATCGTGGACGCCTGTTTCAGGCTGATCGTGGACGGGGTTTCAGCGCCATCTTGGATGGCGCAGGGACGCGCGCAAGCGATA
>NZ_JBJXIA010000085.1:0-1853 GCF_046115955.1 Variovorax sp. GrIS 2.14 | reverse complement strand
GAGGCCGATGTCGGCCTGCAGTTGCTGGACTCGCCTGAGTTGCTCGTCCAGGCTGTCCATGAGCATCGCTGGCAGCCGGGCCTTCGCGTCGCACATGGCGTCGCACATGGCGTCGCACATGGCGTCGGGCAACGCCCTGAGCAACGCAGCATGACCTTCCGGCAGCACGATGCCGAATTCGTAGAGCAGCCCTCGGAGTTCGTTGGTTTGCATGATGCGGGTCTTCATGAGCTGCGCGCGCAAGCGGTGCAGCGACAGCACGATCTGCTGGGCCTCGGTCTTGACGGGAACGAAGCGCATGCCGGGCTGCTGGCACGCCGTCCAGATCGCTTGCGCGTCGGCAGCATCGGTCTTGTTGCGCTGCACGAACGGCCGCACCTTCCTGGGTGAGATGAGTCGCACCTCGTGGCCCAATCCAATCAGAGCCCGGCCCCAGTCGTGAGCACCGCAACAGGCTTCCATGACAACCAGAGCCGCAGTGCGGTTGGCAAACCACTCCAGCATCCTGGCGCGCTTCAACTGCAATCGCTCGATGCAGCCGGTGTCCAGCTCGACCCAGTGCAGCTGAAACACCTTCTTGGCAATGTCGACGGCAATGACGGTACGTTCCATGATGGTCTCCATTTGGATGTTGACGGTGGGATCGTCAATCTGGCACTTCCCGCGGCGCAGTGCAAGCAGTGCGGTAGGAGGGAGGCGCCCATACCATCTGATCAAGTCCGAAGTTGGCACGCTGCCTGCTTCACGCATTGCATGAAGCAACAGACTCTTGCCATGGCCGGTGACCAGAATGCGCAGTACGAACAGTTCAGGAGGCCCACGCGCCGCGACGCGTTCCTGGCCCACGATGGAGCGCATTGTTCCCTGGGAGGCTTTATGCGGCGTGATCGAGCCGTACTATCCGAAACCCGGCAATGGCCGCCCGCCGGTGGGCCTTGAACTCATGCTCACGATGTACTTCGTTCAGCACTGGTTCAACCTGGCCGATGTGGCTTGTGAGGACGCGCTGCTCGACAGCACCTCGCTGCGGCGATTCGTCGGCATCGACCTCGGTCGCGAGCGGGTGCCGGATGCGACGACGTTGTTGAAGTTCCGGCGACTGCTGGAAAAGCACAATCTCGGTGCTGCTCTGTTTGCGAAGGTGGGCGACGTGTTGCAGGCCAACGGCCTGAAGGTTGGCGCCGGCACCATCGTGGATGCGACCATCATCGGTGCAACGAGTTCGACCAAGAATGCCCAAGGCAAACGCGACCCGGAGATGCGCTCGACCAGCAAGAACAGGCAATGGTTCTTCGGTATGAAGCTGCACATCGGCGTGGACAGCAAGACGGGTCTGGCGCACAGCGCAGTGGTGACATCGGCGAACGTGCATGACAAGCATCCGTTGCCGGATCTGATGCATGGTGCGGAGACGCACCTGTACGGCGACTGCGCCTACTCCTCGCAGCAGGCGTTGATCCATTCGAAGGCGCCCAACGCCCAAGGATTGCACCAATCAACGGGTGATTCCCGGCAGTGCGATCGAGGGCCTGGAGAGGATCGTGAACCGGTTGAAGTCCAAGGTGCGCTCACGCGTGGAGCACGTGTTCGCGGTTGTGAAGCGGCTTTGGGGATTCAACAAAGTGCGCTATCGGGGCTTGTCCAAGAATGTCACGCGCGCGTTCGTGGTGTAAGCACCCGGCAAACACACATTGACGCAGCCGCCCCCAGGGTGTTCAGCCCTGCGGCAACTCAGTTCGTGACTGGCGGCACCCAGCAATGCGGCAGTAACTCCTCGATGCGGCTCATCGGCTGCGTCGGCAGCCGCATGAACACGTCCTTCAGATAGGCGTACGGGTCGTGCCCGTTGAGCC
>NZ_JBJXIA010000084.1:0-1866 GCF_046115955.1 Variovorax sp. GrIS 2.14 | reverse complement strand
CCACAGTTGAGCAGGCAGCGTGGCCACGGTTCTCTTGAGCGCATTGGCCATGGTGATGGCTCCATAACCCGCCAGCGCAGGACCGTTCTTTGTCCCGGGAGTCAGTCCATAGCCTACCTCGCGGGGCAAGTGCACGAGCATGGTGAAGCGGCTTGATCGCTCCACCAGCGTCCCGATGGCGGACCTGTCTAGGCCGATGATCAAATCCCCCTCCCAGTGACCCGGAACGGCGCGTGCCTCTGCCTCTGCTGGTCGGCTGGAGATCATTACCTCTTCACTGACATGAGCCGATGCTGTGGCCTGGGCCCTGGCGCGTGGCACGCGCAACGCACGCCCCATACGCAGGTAGCTACCAGCTCGCGCTTGAGGGCCCCTCTTCCCTGGATATAGAGGGCCTGGTAGATGGCTTCGTAGGAAACGCGCATGGACTGATCATCCGGGAAGTCGACCTTCAGACGGTTGGCAATCTGCTCCGGCGACCAGCCATTGACCCATTTGCGGTCACCACGATGAGGCTTGCCAGAGCTCCTGCTAGGTGATGTCGTGTGCCGGAGTTTGGTTACGCTTTGCTGCTGTCAGTGTGAGTACGGCTTTGGAGGCAGGAATGATTGCAAGGGTAGACGCCGAGTTCGTCCGTCCTTCACACACTGTCCGCCTCGTCTCACACCACCACGGTGCGACTTCTTCAGACTGATGCTGTCGAATGCTGCGGGGGATAACCCGATAGCGGACGACCAACCGGGCCAAATGGCTCAACCACCTCAAGGAAATTACATGAAAAAGCAAATCCTGATCGCAGCCATGCTTCTTGCTGGCAGCGCCGCCATGGCTCAGTCCGGAATGATGAAGGACGGTGTCATGATGAAAGACGGCAAGATGATGATGATGAAAGACGGCAAGACGATGGCGATGACCAAGGAAATGACTCTCTCTGATGGAACCAAAGTCATGACCGACGGCGCAGTCATGAAAAAGGACGGCACCAAGATGATGATGAAGGACGGCGACGGGATGGAGATGTCCGGAATGATGATGAAGAAATAAGCGGCAGATGGGCCATTGAAGGGCGCTGACCTGGCGCCCTTTTACTTTTCATGCCTCGCTTTTTGCGACGCATGTTCGCGTCAAGGTTGGTCATGACGATCATCGAACCGAACACCACCGGCGCCACCACAAACACCTCGATTCCCAGCGAAAAAACGTTTTGGTGCCCTCGGGTCTGCCGGAAACATGCACGAAGAAGACCAGGTGAATGCCCATCTGACCGATCGCCAGTGCAGTGAGCAGCAGCGGAATGCCTTGCGACCACAGGCGGTCGCTGCCGGACACACGAAACGAGGCCAGCTTTAACACCACCGACATTCCGAGGCCGGCCGCATATTTCGAGAGACTGCTCTGCAGATCAATGCCATCGTCAGATGCCTGGCTTCCTGTCAATCGCTTCGCTCGTGTGAACGCTCCCAGATACCCGATGGTGAACACATCGAACCGGACAATGTCGAGCACGTGTCTCTTCGCCGGTCCACCGAAAGCGAAAGCAGCGCGCAGGAGTAGCTCAAGAACAGCAGGCAGGCCGTTTCGACCGGAAGCTTGGCGAGATGGAAGAGCTGATGGCCCGAAGGGCCGCCGGCCGTGTGGCCGTGCAGCACCGAATAGCTTGCGAAAAAGGCCCCGAACATCACGATGTTGCTCAACAAAAAGAGCCAGAAGCCGTAGGTCACCACCACCTGCGCCGAATCGGGGCCGCGCCCGGACGCGGGCACCTCTTCGTCGGAGGGCCCGTGTGTGTCCGCGTGAACGGTCAGGGCGCTCATGCGGCACCTGCCTTCAGCTCGCGCGCCGGCAGATGAACTTCGGGTGCCGGCC
>NZ_JBJXIA010000083.1:0-2010 GCF_046115955.1 Variovorax sp. GrIS 2.14 | reverse complement strand
TCTACGTGCCCAACATCACGCCCGATGAGGAGACGGGCATCGGCGAGTGGAATTCGGCCGACTTCTACCGGATGTTGCACACCGGCGTGTCGCGCGATGGCGCCTTGATGTATCCAGTGATGCCGTTCGCCTCGTACTCCAAAGTTACGCGCGAGGATTCGGATGCCATCTTCGCCTACCTCATGTCGGTCCCGCCGGTGCGACAGCAGAACCGACCCCATGAGTTGAATTTCCCGTACAACAACCGTGAACTGCTGCTGGGATGGCGCACGCTGTATTTCAAGCAGGGTGAATACGTGGCGGAACCGAAGCAATCGGCTGAGTGGAATCGCGGTGCCTATCTCGTCCAGGGGCTTGGCCATTGCGCGATGTGTCACACGGCCATCAACGCGCTTGGCGGTTCGAGCGAGTCGAAGGCATTTGAAGGGGCCATGATTCCCAACCAGAATTGGTATGCACCGTCGCTCACGTCGAATCGCGAAGCCGGCCTTGGAAACTGGACCATCAAGGAAATCTCCGACTTGTTGCAGGCCGGTGTGTCTCACCGCGGCACGGTGTACGGGCCCATGGCCGAGGTGGTCTACAACAGCCTGCAGTATTTGAACGACGAAGATGTGGCGGCGATGGCCACCTACCTGAAAGCCTTGCCGCAGCGCGATGCGGAGCCCCCACCGACCAGCCAGGCTCGCCTTGTGAATCCGGGGACGATGGAGCTTGGCCGGCGCGTCTACGCCAACCAGTGCGCGATGTGTCATGGCGACGAGGGCAAGGGACAACCGCCTGCGTATCCGCCGCTGGCAGGCAACCAGTCGATCACCATGTCGTCCCCGGTCAATTCGATCAGGATGGTCCTCAACGGAGGCTACCCTCCGGGGACCAAGAAGAATCCGCGCCCGCACGGCATGCCGCCGTTCAATCACATCCTGAACGACGAAGAGGTCGCGGCTGTTGTGACTTACATCCGGGTCGCGTGGGACAACAGCGGCACACCGGTCACGTCTGCCCAATCCAATGAACTGCGCAAGGTACTGCCCGAATGAACACTGAAGCAATGACGGGGGAGCACGAAGCTGCGCCGTCGTCGGAAGACGCGCGCGTAGACCATATCGTCGGCCAGGGACCCTCCGGGACTTTCGCGGTCGCCGGGGTCGCGACCGCGATCGTGATCGCGATCTATTTTGCGTTCTACTTCTTCGCCTATCTGCCGCGGGGCGCTGTGCAGTGAGCGTCATGAACTCCCCTTCCTCTTCTCCTTCCCTTTCCCCGTCGCCTCATGGGTCTGAGGCTGTCGCAATCGCTGCCGAACGCCGCTGGGCCATCATCGTCGGGGTGATCATCGCGATGCTGGTTGCGATGATGATCGTGACCGGCCTGCACTGGGTCTCGATGCCTCCATCCCGGGTAGAGACGGTGGACGTGAAGACGTTGCACCTTAGCGGCGAGTTCGTCGAGGGCAATCTGGGCACAACCTTGGCCGACGGAAAGGTTACCGTGCGCCTGATTGCCCAGCAGTATTCGTTTGTGCCCCAGTGCATCGTCGTGCCGGCAGAAATGGCGGTGACGTTCCGCGGCACGGCCACGGACGCGATTCATGGATTCGTCATTGGAAGAACCAATGCCAACACCATGCTTGTCCCGGGTTTTGTTGCGACCTTCACGACGACATTCTCCGGAACCGGTGAAAAGCTCATGCCGTGCCACGAATACTGCGGCACCGGCCACGAGGCGATGTGGGGCCGTGTTCAGGTTATTCCCCCGGAGGAGTTTCTGGCCAAGGCCCGCGGCGGAGAAAGGCTTAGCTGTGTTCCACGCTAAAAAGCTCGTCCTTGCGCATTTCTGGGTAGCCTTTGTGGCTTTCCTGGGAGCCATTTTTCTGGGCGAGTGGCAGATGTTCGTGCGAAGCCCGCTCGCTGCGTGGGTCAACAACCCGGAGCACTATTACCGCTCTGTCACCGCACACGGCACTGTCATGGCTTACGTGATGCCGACCCTTGTTGCAATGGGCTTTGG
>NZ_JBJXIA010000082.1:0-2020 GCF_046115955.1 Variovorax sp. GrIS 2.14 | reverse complement strand
GAATGTTCGTGACTTTTTTCAGTTACGAATTGTAAACATTTGTTTACATTACGAGTTGACCACTAGCCGATTTACAGCGTTCGGCGGGAGGCCGCCGCCGGACACGTCAAGGTGCTCGGGAGAGAGGCTCAGGCCGACGCAGCGATGCCGCCTGATCGTTAGGCCGAAATCTTTTTTAGATTCACCCATTTTCAGCAAACCTGAGTATCGAACGAATGCAGTCGACGACCACGCGTCTCGTCTTTGGCAGGCAAAAAGAAACCCAGCCGGACGATGGCTTTTTCGCAGAGGCCGAAGCGCGCGAGGCTGTGATCCGCTCGGGTATGGTGAGGCACTTTTTGCGCGGCACCCTCTTTCGCCAGCGTGTCAGTGCCTCGCTGATGACCGTCTTCGCAGCGTTCTGCTGGCGTCACGCGGAGCCAGCATTGCTGCTCACCTGGCTGATCGCCGGACTCGCGATCCTGGGCTGGCGCAATCGGCGCGAGGCTGCCTACGCCGCCATGGTTGGCCGGGACACGCCGGCAATTCTGGCCGGCTTTATATCCGCCATGCGACCGATCTTCACTTTGCACGGGGCAATCTGGGGCGTGTCGCTGTTCTTCAGTTTCGACAACCTTCCGCTCTATGACCAGCTCGGTTGCTGGCTGGTGCTCGCTTGCGTTGCTTCTGCGCCGCTGACGACTGTCGCATTGGTTCCTGCGCTTTCCAGGGCCTACACGAACACCCTTTTCATCATGTTGATTGCAGTGCTCCTTGGCATGACAGCGACCAAGGAATCCGGCAGCGCGGGACCGGATCTGTTGCTGCTCGGCTTGCCATTCTTCTATTGGTGGCTGCTCGGACGCTTCGGCAAAGGCATCCACCACAACCAGCGCGAGCAGTTCGGGCTGCAGTACGACATCGCCTTGCGGGAACAGGAAGCACGCGAAGCCGTGCATATCAAAAACCGCTTCCTTGCGGCGGCGTCGCACGACATGCGCCAGCCCGTGCTGGCGTTGTCGCTCTATGCCGAGCACCTGCTCGAGCATCCCGACATGCACCTCCAACTGGCGCCCAAGATCGCTGCAGCGAGCCAGGCGGTGAGGGGACTCTTCGAATCGCTGTTCGACCTGGCCAACCTCGACGGCGGCCAGGTTCAGCTGCGGATCGGGCAGGTTGACATCGCGCAGTTGCTCGCCGACGTGCACAACCAGTTCGAACCGCTCGCCGCTGCTCGCCGCATTTCGCTGCGCTGGCGTGGCGCACCATCCCTGCTGATGACCGATGCCGTGCAGATGCGGCGGATGATCGGCAACCTGGTGGGTAACGCCATCAAGTACAGCGAGCCCGACCGGAAGATCCTGCTCTGCGCGCGGCGCCATCGCGGCGGAGTTCGCGTGCAGGTGTGGGACCAGGGCTTCGGCATACCTGAACAGCATCTGGGCAACATCTTTAAGGAGTTCTATCGCGTTGACCGGCCTGACCAAGGGTCGATCGATGGAGCCGGCCTTGGCCTGTCCATCGTCACACGTCTGGCGCGAATGCTCGACACGCAGGTTCAGGTTGACTCGGTGGTCGGCCGCGGCACGCGCTTCACGCTCGACCTGGATGCGACGTCCAAGGCGGCGAATTCTCCCGCTGGCGAAACTCGCGATGACCTCTGGATCGTAACAAAAGATGTGCTGGCCATCGCCCGCGTTAACAAATGCGTCACGGTCACCATGTAGCCCACAGCACGCCTCTGAGCGATCCAGAACGGATCCAGCTGCGGTGTGCACCATCTCTCATGGCCCGCCTTTGCCTGATAAGGCCAACATCGAGCGGCGCGCCTTGAATTGCTGCTTCCATGATTTGCTGGTACCCATCAATCAAGTGCTTTTGAGCGGCAGCCCCAAAGTAAAAAGATCGAGGCTGCTCTGCATCGGCACTACTCTGGCATTCATGGAGGCCGGCACCCGAAGTTCATCTGCCGGCGCGCGAGCTGAAGGCAGGTGCCGCATGAGCGCCCTGACCGTTCACGCGGACACACACGGGCCCTCCG
>NZ_JBJXIA010000081.1:0-2351 GCF_046115955.1 Variovorax sp. GrIS 2.14 | reverse complement strand
GCTGAGCAACGGCGTCTGCATCGTTTATTTTTCGCCGGCGCTTGCTTTTCGCGCGTAGAACGCCGCAACGTCTTGGATCTCCGCCTCTGTCATGGCGCGAACCATGTTCCGCATCTGCGCCTGAGAGTCGTTGCGGCGAGTGGCGTCCTTGAACGCTGACAACTGGCCTACAAGATAGTCCTTGGGCATTCCTTCGAGCCAAGGCGTGCCTAGCTTCTGATCCACGCCCCCGTGGCATGAAATGCAGGGCGCGATGTTACGCATGGGATCACCCACGCGCACCAGCGCGGGAAGCTGCTCGTCATAGGTAGTGGGTGCGGTACGCGCTTTTGGAAGATAGGCGTAGTACGCGGCGAGGTCTTCGATATCGCGCTGCGAGAGGCTGCGAGCCAGCGCTTGCATGACAGAGTTGCGGCGTTGACCGCCTTTGTAGTCCTCGAGTTGCTTCATGACCACCTCCGGGTACTGTCCAGCGAGATTGGGTGCATTCGAGACGCTCATGCCTTGGGCTCCATGACACATGGTGCAGTTCAGCGCGAGGGTTGCTCCGCGGCCTACGGCGTCGCTCGCGCCTGCGCGTGCCATCGAGCGCTCCAGCACAACCTCGGTCGACAGAGGTCCGTGTTTACTGTCGAGCGCGCTTGCCGACGACTTGGAAGGGACTCCTGCCGCCTGGCAGATGCTCGCCCAAAGCCCTTCGGCAGTGAAGTCGCCGTGCACTGACGGAAGCCAGACGAAGCCCACCAGAAACGCGCCTAGCGTCAGCAGGACAAGAGAAACCACGCTGCGTCTAAACCAGGGATTGCGCCAGGTGAGGCCTTCATGTTCTGTCATCAGCGGCTCCCGATGGGAATAACGGGCACCGACGCCTCCTTGAGCATTGTCAGTTGCGCAATCGGGTATCCGTAGTTCACGACCGTCAGGCCGATCATCATTGCCACCCAAAGGCCGAAGCCGTTGAGCAAGGCGGGGGCATGATCCGACGGGTGCGCGGCGCGACTGAACGTAAAAGGCCTCGCATCGAAGGCTTCGCCCGCCTTGCGCCGGTGCGCCATTGCCAGTATGTAGATCAAGAGCACAGCAGAGATCACAAGCAGCAGCCCGCCCACGGTCGAGGCGATGACCGTCCAGGCTTGGGACTGGATCTCAGGATGCGTGTAGTCGTAGTAAGCCATGCGTCGCGGCATGCCGAGGAGGCCGACAAGATGCCAAGGCATCGAGAGCACCATCATTCCGACGAACCAAAGCCACAGCTGGGTTTTCATCAGTCGCTGCGGCAGTGGCGCGCAGCCCGTGAGTTGTGGCCACAGTTCGTAGGCGACCATGAAGTACATGATCACGATCGCGCCGGCGAAGATGAGATGGAAGTGACCGGTGACCCACTGCGTGTTGTGGATGGTTTCGTTGAGCTGATAGCTCATGTTGATGATGCCGCCTGCCCCTCCGAAGCCCAGCATGATGAAGGAGAACGTCACGGCCAGCATCATGGGATTTGCCCACGGCAGCGCCTTGACCCAGCCGAACAGCCCCTTGCCGCCGCGCAGCCTGCCAGCGATCTCGACAGAGGCAACGATCGTAAAGACGGTCAACAGGGTTGGCACGGAGACCATCGCCGTCATTGCGGCGTGGACGAACTTGAAACCCGCACCCACTTGCGGATCGGCAAACAGGTGGTGAATGCCGATGGGCATTGAAAAGACCAGGAAAAGAACGAAGGCGATGCGCGCCATGCTGTCGCTGTAGAGCCGTCCGCCAATCGCGCGCGGCACCATCGTGTAAAAAGCGATGTAGGCCGGCATCAGCCAGAAGTAGACAATGGCATGCAGCGTCCACGAAAAGAAGACGCGGGCCAATCCGGCGTTGATCGTGTCCGTGAAGCCTAGCGCGGCCGGCAGTATCAACACCAGAATCTCGACGGCTGCTCCCACCGACGTCCAAGCCCACAGGTACGCGCCTGCAACGTTGCCAAACATGGCCAGAGGCACGGCGGAACCCGGATTTTCTTTTTTCCAGGCCCGCAAGTTGATCGACATCAAGCCCACCCAGATCCACGATCCGACGACCACCAGCACGACGCCCAGGTAGTAGAAGGGGCTAGCGATCATCGGCGGATAGAAGGTGTACAGCACCGACGCCCGGCCCAGCGCCATGGTCGCCGAAGCCAAGGCAGTGCCAGCGATCACGAGCCAGAATCCCACCCAAGCCCACCTCAAGCCGATTAAAGGTTTCTTTAGAGCCAGTTCTGTGATCGCGTACCCAAAGCCCATTGCAACAAGGGTCGGCATCACGTAAGCCATGACAGTGCCGTGTGCGGTGACAGAGCGGTAATAGTGCTCCGGGTTGTTGACCCA
>NZ_JBJXIA010000080.1:0-2401 GCF_046115955.1 Variovorax sp. GrIS 2.14 | reverse complement strand
CATCGTCCGCTGCTGACGAGTTCTACTCTCTGGCCTTTTGAGGCCAGCCACTCCAGCTCCCGTCTCAACCTCGCTCTCCTATTGCGACAGAACCGACAGGCGCCATGCCCTGGGCCATGAAGCGGTGCATCGCCTCGCGCATCCACAGGAACGGTCCGGCGGGGTCGACATCGAGATCGACGTGGAGGACGGCGCCAGGTCGGCCAAGGTCTGGTTGACGTCGAAGATCAGGACCTTGGGGCGAAGCATGCGGGGATCCTGAAGCTCGGGGGGTTGACCATGACCGGCCTTCCGTCAGGCAGTGCCGCGCACCGGGTAGTCCTTCTCGATGACGAAGCGGATGCCGTCCAGCAGAGACCGCAGGTCCGGGCGTGCGAAGGGCGCATTGGAGACGTCGACGATCTGCACCTCGCCCCTGGGATTGATGACGAACACACCCGGTTCGGCGAAGGGATGGTCGGTCTCCTGCGGTGAACGGGGGGACGAGACGTACAGGCCCAGTTGCCTGGCCTGCTCGACGCTCAGCTCGTAACCAACGGGGAACTTCCAGCCGCATTCCTCGGACTCCGTGCTTGCCTTTTCCAGGCCGTCGGTCGACAGGACGGAAACATCGATGTTGGCGGCCTTGAAGTCATCGAGCATCTCGTTGAGCGTGGAGAGGTACTTTTTGCACAGCGGACAGTGCTTGCCGCGGTAGACGACCAGCAGTCGCCATCCGTCGCCCTTTGCAGGGTTCACGCGGCCGCCGCCAACAGCAGGCCAGTCGAGTGCGGGAAAGGGGGACCCGGCGGTAAGGCGGGACGGTGACATTGAAGCTCCTTTAAAAAAGTGAGGTAAAGAAAAATGCGAAGCTTGCGCTGCTCAGCCGTGCGGAGCGTCAGCCAGGCGGCGCTACTCCAGCGGCTCGACCTTGTCCAGCAGGAAGGGAAGGAATTCGGCGACTGTGGGGTGGATCGGCAGGGCATCGCGCAGCACCTGGTATCGGGCGCCGGTGGCCATGAAATTGCTGATCACCTGGATCAACTCGTCGCAGCCGAACCCCAGCAGCGAGGCACCGACGATCTCTTCGCTTTGCTGGTCGACCAGGATCTGCATCAGGCCAGCGGTCTCGCTCTCCTCCTTAGCCCGGCTGACGTCCTTCATTCGAAAATTTGTCACCAACGTAGCGCGGCCCGACTGTCTGGCCTGCGCCTCCGACAGGCCGACCCGGCCCAGCGGCGGATCGGTGTACATCGCGTAGGTCGATACTCGGCCGTCGGCAGAACGCGCGCCGCCCGTGAGATTGGCCAGCACGATCTGGCCGTCTTGGTAGCTGGTGTGGGTGAAGGCACCGCGCTTGTTAATGTCGCCGACTGCCCAGACGCCCGGCACATTGGTTTGCAGCTTGCCATCAGTCGGCACGAAGCCGCGCTCGTCGGTCTCGACCCCGACCGCAGCCAGGTTGAGGCGCCCGGTGTTCGGGCTGCGCCCGGTGGCGATCAGCAGGTGCGAGCCTTCTATTCGCTGTCCACCCACCGTCACGGCGATCCCGGCACCGGAACTCTTCTCCGCCCGCTCGACCCGCTCGACCTCGCTGCCGGTGTGGAAGCGGATGCCCTCTTCCTGCAGCATCTCGGTTAGGGCCTTGGAGACCGCCTGGTTTTCGTGGCCAGTGATGCGCGGGCCGGCCTCGATCACGGTAACTTCGCTGCCGAGCCGGCGAAATATCTGCCCCATTTCGAGGCCGATGTAACTGCCGCCGATGATGATTAGATGGCGCGGACACTCGCGCAGCTGGAGCAGGCTGACGTTGTCCAGGTGCGGCACGTCATCGATGCCCGGCAGCGGCGGTAGGGACGCGCGGGTGCCGGTGTTGAGGAAGACCCGCGCGGACCGCAGCGCCTGGTCACCGGCGGTCAAATCGAACCGGTCGCCGGCTCGGCCCGTAAAAGCGCCCCAGCCCCGCAGCAAGGTCAAGCCGTCCTGCCCGGCGATGGATGCTTCCAGCCCCGCGCGTGACTCGTCGACCCGCTGCTGCATCCGCTCCATGGCGGCCGCGAAGTCGATTTCGACCTTCCCGGCCTGGATGCCGAAGTCGCCCGCACGACGCACAAGGTGCGCGACCCGCGCGCTTTTACGAAGGGTCTTAGTCGGCGTGCAACCGTAATTGACGCACGAACCGCCGACCAGTCCCCCTTCGATCAGGGCAACCTTCTCACCGCGCCCGGCCAGCGTCATGGCCAGGGCCGGCCCGGCCTGGCCGGCTCCGATCACGGCGACGTCGAACTCCATTACGGGCTTACTCTTGCTCATGTGATGCTCCTCATGCTTTGACCGTCACTGCTTTCAGAATAAAACTCGGAACTATCCCGTCCGCAGCGCGACGAGCCGTAAGCCCTCGTCGTGATGGCTGTAGTTGCCC
>NZ_JBJXIA010000079.1:0-2625 GCF_046115955.1 Variovorax sp. GrIS 2.14 | reverse complement strand
TGTTGGCGCCGACCGGAAAATGAGCCAGTTATGCGGGTAGCGCCGAATTAAAAGTGAGCCAGGTGTTCAACCTACCCTGCTGTTTATTTGAGCAGCGGGGTTCGAGGAGTGATCACCATGGACATGATTGGCAGGATCCGGCGGCTGCACGTGAGAGACAAGCTGTCGGAGCGCGAGATAGCGCGCATGACAGGGCTGTCGCGCAACACGGTTTCGAAGTGGCTGCAGGCATCGGTTAACGAGGCGCCGAAGTACCGGCGCGAACCACGACCGAACAAGCTCAGTGCGTTCGAGGCGACACTCATGCAAGCGTTGACGGCCGATGCGCGACGGCCCAAGCACGAACGACGCACGGCGCGTGCGCTGCACACTGAGATCAAGGCCGCCGGCTACGCCGGCGGGTACTCTAGCGTCACCGACTTCGTTCGAGCATGGCGCGAAGGTGAGGGCCAGGCAGCCAACGTCACGGCGTTCGTTCCACTGACCTTCGAACTCGGCGAGGCCTTCCAATTCGATTGGAGCGAAGAAGGTCTGGTCGTCGGCGGCATCTACTACCGCATGCAGGTGTCGCACCTGAAGCTGTGCGCAAGCCGCGCGTTCTGGTTGGTGGCCTACCCAAGCCAGGGCCACGAGATGCTGTTCGACGCCCACACGAGATCGTTCGCAGCGCTGGGCGGCGTGGCACGCCGCGGCATCTACGACAACATGCGCACCGCCGTCGACAAGGTCCACAAGGGCAAGGGCCGCACCGTCAACGCGCGCTTCTCGGTGATGTGCGCGCACTACCTGTACGACCCTGACTTCTGCAACGTCGCCTCAGGCTGGGAGAAGGGGCGTGTGGAGAAGAACGTGCAGGACAGTCGTCGGCGCATCTGGATCGACGCAGCCCGGCATCGCTTCAGCTCCTTCGTCGAGCTCAATGCCTGGCTGAGCGATCGCTGCCGCGCCCTCTGGAACGAGATCCGGCATCCCGAGCATCAACAGTTCAGCGTTGCCGAGATGCTGGAGCTCGAGAGGCCCCACTTGATGCCTATGCCGGAGCCCTTCGATGGCTACGTGGAGAAGCCGGCGCGGGTGTCGAGCACCTGCCTGGTGTCGGTGGCACGCAACCGTTACTCGGTGCCGTGCGAGCTGGCCGGGCAGATGGTCAGCACGAGGCTCTACCCGGGTGGCGTCGTGGTCGTGGCCGATGATGCGGTGGTCGCGCGCCACGAGCGCCTGAGTGACGCGGGCGGCACCCGCTACGACTGGCAGCACTACATCCCGCTGATACAGCGCAAGCCTGGCGCGTTGCGCAACGGCGCACCCTTCGCCGACTTGCCCGAGGCGCTACAGCGCCTGCGCCGTGGTCTGTTGCGCCAGGCCGGCGGGGACCGTGTGATGGCCCAAGTGCTGTCCATCGTTCCGACGGCGGGGTTGGAGGCGGTGATCGTGGCGGTCGAATTGGCCATGGAGGGCAGCCCTCCATCCGGGCGTGTCAGCGTGGAGCACGTCGTCAATGTGCTCGGCCGGCTCAACGCGCCGGCAGCGCCGCTCAGTGCCGAGACGGCACTGCAGGTCGTGACGCCACCGCTGGCCAACACGGCGCGTTACGACAGTCTGCGCGGCCAGGAGGTAGGTCATGCGTGACGTGATCGTTGAGCTCAAGGCATTGCGCCTGCACGGCATGGCGGGCGCGTGGTGCGACCTGCAGGAACAGGGCCCGGCCTCGGGTCTGGATGCCTCGCGTTGGCTGGTCGAGCATCTGCTGCAGGCCGAGGCCACAGATCGGGCGATGCGCTCGATCCAATACCAGATGACATCGGCACGATTCCCCGTGCACCGCGATCTGGCGGGCTTCGACTTCGATGCCTCGGTGGTGGATCACAAGCTGATCCAACAGCTCGCGACGCTGGAGTTCACCGAGGCCGCGCACAACGCAGTGCTGGTCGGCGGACCGGGCACGGGCAAAACCCATCTGGCGACGGCACTGGGCGTGTCGGGCATCACGCGCCAAGGCAAGCGTGTGCGGTTCTACTCGACGGTCGACCTGGTCAATGCGCTGGAGCAGGAGAAGGCTCAAGGCAAGGCCGGACGCATAGCCAGTGGCCTGCTGCGCATGGACTTGGTGATTCTGGACGAGCTGGGCTACCTGCCGTTCAGCCAAGCCGGCGGAGCGCTGCTGTTCCATCTGCTCTCAAAGCTGTACGAACACACCAGCGTGGTGATCACCACCAACCTGGATTTCGCCGAATGGTCGACGGTGTTCGGCGACGCGAAGATGACCACCGCCTTGCTCGACCGCCTCACGCACCACTGCCACATCGTGGAGACAGGCAACGAGAGCCATCGCTTCCTGCACAGCAGTGCCACGGCCAAGAAGCGAATCAAGGCCAGGGAGCAGGCCCGCAAGGGCAGCGCCAAAGCCGACCCAACGGACGCCACTGATTAACGGGCGCCGCGCTTGGCAAGGCGCTTCGGGCTACGCCCTTCGCGCCTTATTACGCGACACCACCATCAAGTTGAGGAGGTCAAAGACCGAGGCAAGACATACACTTATCCACAGCCGACCATCACGGCGTCGGCTTCCACCCCTGGCTCACGATTCAATTGGCGCGGTGGCTCACTTCTACTTCGGCGCGGACA
>NZ_JBJXIA010000077.1:0-2694 GCF_046115955.1 Variovorax sp. GrIS 2.14 | reverse complement strand
TGCGTATTTCGGCGAAGGTGACCGACGATTTCGGCAACGTGACCGGTTTGAGTGGTCGATGCTGAGTTGCGTGGAATTGGATTGTAGGAAGAGTGGGTGTGAGGGTTGCTAAGCTGCTCCAGTGGCGAGGTTTGGCAGGGCATGTAGCCGAGCTAGTTGGCTGTGTCGGCTTCGATGATTTCTTTAAATCTGTCTTCGGCGTTCGAAGTGGTCACCTTGCCCGGGCGCATTGACTGGCCCTTCAGATTCAACCGGTGACTGCGCGACAGCAACCGGTCCAGGATGGCATCAGCGATCGTCGCGTCGCCAATCCATGCGTGCCAGTGCTCCACCGGCAACTGGCTGGTCACGATCGTCGGACGCGATCCGGCGCGGTCGTCGATCACCTCCATCAGGTCGGCGCGCGTCGGGCCATCCAGCGCTGCCAGTCCCCAGTCATCCAGCAGCAAAACGTCGGTCCGCGCCACTGCTGCCAGCCAGCGACCGAAGCCGCCGTTGCCATGCAGGACACGCAGATCCTCGGCCAGACGAGGCACCCGCAGATACAGCGCCGAGTGCCCGCGCCGGCACGCGTACTGCGCCAGCGCACAGGCCAGCCACGACTTGCCCGAGCCTGTGGCGCCGCTGACCAGGATCGCCGTTCCATCCTCGATCCAGCGCGACAGCGCCAGACTCATCAGCGCGCTGCGCTCGAACCCCCGGCCGGGTCTGCTGTCGACGTCTTCGATGCACGCCTGCGGGTACTTCAGGCCAGCCCTCTTCATGAGCGCCGCACGACGCTTGTCGTCGCGGTGGTGCACCTCGCGGTCGACCATCAGTGCCAGCCGTTCCTCGAAGCTCAGGCCCGTGCTCGCGCTGCTCGAGAGTTGTTCCTCTACCGCCGAGGCCATGCCCACCAGCTTCAAGTCACGCAACTGCGCGAGGGTGTTGTTCATCATCATTGTGGAAGTCCTTGGGTGCGTGTTCAGTGGAAGTGTTCAGTGGAAGTAGGAAGCGCCGCGCAGGTTGTCGTGCTCCGGGGACACCCACTCGGGTGCCGGTGCAGGACGCTCGATCAGGTCGCGCCCATTGGCCAGGATGTCGCGCACGTGGCGGTACTGCCCGGCGCCGAGTTCGAGCGCCAGCAGGCAGGCCGCCTCCACGCGCTGCGGGCCATAACGCTTGGCCAGGCTGAGCAGCCCGAGACAGCTGCGGTAGCCATGTTCGGGATGGCGGAAGCGTTGCAGCAGTTGCGTGACGAAGCGCCCCGTGCTCACGCCGATGTCAGCGCCCCAATGGATCAGCCGCTCGGGCGTCCACTCCTTGTGCGCCCGATGGGCCGCCGGCATGTGCTCGTCCAGCGTCGTGAAGCCACCCCGGTGTGCATTGCGTGCGTGGCACGCCACGCGCTCACCGCGATGCAGCACCTCCACCAGGGCGTCGGTGATGCGCGCCTCCAGCTTCAACCCGACCAGCGAGTGCGACACGCTGTAGCGGTGGCCTTCGATCTCCACGTGGTAGTCAAAGTGCACGGTCACCGTCTTGAAGGTCGCCCACTGCCAGTGTTGCGCCGGCAAGGCCGACAGGGTTGGCGCATCCAGCGAGGCGAACAGGCTCCGGCGACTGCCTTCGATCTTCTGGAACCGGCGCTCGTTGAGCGAAGGCAGCAATGCGCACAGGGCCGCGTCGGCGGCATGCACATCAGCCAGCACCGTATGTCGCAGCCGAGCCATCAGCCAACGCTCCACGACCTGCACCGCCGACTCGGCGCTGGCCTTGTCCTTGGGCGAGTACGGGCGCGCCGGCAGGATCGAGACGCCGTAGTGGCGCGCGAAGTCGTGCACGGTCTCGTTGAGCCTGGGCTCGTAGCGACAGGCGTGGCTCACGAGTGCGCGCGGGTTGTCCGGCACGATCAACTGCGGCACACCGCCATAGAACGCGAGCGCGCGTGCCATCGCGCCGAGCCAGGAGCGCATGCTCTGGTCGGCGGTGGCGCAGGCGAAGGTGTAGCTCGACGCCCCCATGGCGGCCACGAAGACCTGCGCCCGCGTCCCATCTGCCAGCGCCAGGGTCGGCCCGGCGTAGTCGATGAAGAGCTTCTCGCCCGCGCGACGTTGCTGGCGCATCGAGCGCTTGAGGGTCCTGGCGAAGGCCTTGTAGTGGCCGCAGAACTGGGTGTACGCCCAGGTTCTTCTACCCTCGTTGGCCGCGCGGTACTCGCCCCACAAGAGCATGAGCGTCACGCCCTTGCGGCGCAGCTCGATGTGTACGTGCGCGTAGTTGGGCTCGACCACGCGGCTGAGCGCCATGCCGCCGCCCATCAACCGACGTTCCAGCGAGGCCTCGTCCAGTTCAGCGGTTGACGGCCAATCGAGCCCGGCCGCGCCGGCCAGGCTGAGGTACTTGGCAACGGCTCCCTTGGAGATCGAGAGGCTCTGGGCGATGCGCTCGTGCGACAGGCCGCCCTGGTACTTGAGTCTGAGTATGTCCTTGATCATGCGTATGTCCATGCGTTGCTGTGGCATCAGGCGCGGCCCTCAAAGGGCGCGAGGCTATGCCCAGCGGGTGGTTCATACGCAACGTCAGCACCGACCGTGCAACCGGTCAGATCTGGCTCGAAACCTCTTCGGTCACGTCACCGGAATTGCCGGTCACGTTCCCGAAATCATCGGTCACGATGCCGAAACCACCGGTCACGCTCCTCCGAAATACGCA
>NZ_JBJXIA010000076.1:0-2759 GCF_046115955.1 Variovorax sp. GrIS 2.14 | reverse complement strand
ACCTCTTCGGTCACGTCACCGGAATTGCCGGTCACGTTCCCGAAATCATCGGTCACGATGCCGAAACCACCGGTCACGCTCCTCCGAAATACGCAACGGTATCCTGCATTAGATCAGCCAGCCGATGGAGAGCGTTATCGCACAGCTCACTGAGCTGGTAGCGCGCGCGGGCGAGCAGGCCCAGCTCGTGCAGCAGTGGCCCAGGAAAGTACTTGCGCGTGAGCGGATCCCGGTCGACGAGCCCCTCGATCTCCAGCCGCTACAGCATTCGGCAGCACGTCGATTGCGGCAGCCCGCTCGTGGCCGCCATTTCCCCGATGGGCATGTCGCGCAGGTCCGCCTCGGTCACAAAGTCCGATCGCAGCGAGTGCGCCGAAAACCGGCCTTCCAGACCCGCCGCCGCGCAACGCGCCTTCACGATGAACCGCACGCCTTCGGCGCCCAGTGGCGCGCCCATGCGGTCGCCCGCCAGCGCGCGCCGGAAGATCGGACCGGTGGTGATTCAGCCTCAACCGCGCGGACGCTGCGGACCATGTTCTTCGATGTCGGTGGCCAAGGCGCCATCGTCGTGCAGCGAATCGGCCCGCGCGTCCCTGGCCGCCTCCAGACTCTGGGCGACGAATGTCGCAAACCACGGAGCGCGCGGCGAAGCGTCCGAGTGCCGAAGATACTCGCTTCTTTTCGTCTTAATGGACCCGTCTGGCCAGATCTCTACAACAGGTGTACGCCGCACGACATGTATGGCGGTGCGCCCTTAGCCGTTAAAAACGCGATGGGTCCGTTGCTCGCGTGTCGAGGTTCCGAACGTTGTTCGGTTCAGTACCTGGCCCTGTGCTTTGAAAACACAGGGCCTCTTTGTTTGTGTCGCACAAATGTGTTCGCGGGTAGTGAACAGTGTCTATCGGCAGCCCCGGATCAGGGCGCTGCTCACACGCCCGGTGCCAGCTCTTGTGAGCGTTCTCTGTTGGGTAACCCAACTGGTAAATGGTCTCGGCGACTCGCTTGCCAAGTTTGATGTGAAGCTCGACTGCTCGGATTCGAGCTTCATAGGAATACATGAACCTTTTTCACGTGGTCCAAGTTCTTGTCCGCATCCCCGTGGCTCAATTTACGATCGGCGCCAACAG
Source organism: Variovorax sp. GrIS 2.14 (assembly GCF_046115955.1). Lineage (NCBI taxonomy): Bacteria > Pseudomonadati > Pseudomonadota > Betaproteobacteria > Burkholderiales > Comamonadaceae > Variovorax > Variovorax sp. GrIS 2.14. Next base: position 1,632 of record NZ_JBJXIA010000076.1, on the reverse strand, counting down.
AGTGATGGCTGTGAACGCGTTTGATTGCGCCTATTTCCCGGCGCAAGACCGCCTGCCACTTGACCAAACCGCAGATGGACACGACGAACATCGAGATAAGTCGCAGCGCACGCAAAGAGGCCATTGCATCCATGACCATTTCGGCTCAACATTTGCCCACTAGGTGCGCCGTATAGGTACGGCTTTGGAGTGTTGGCTCCGGTCTGCCGCTGCGTTGTATGGCAACCAAATTCACGCCTGCTTGCCATTCGTCTCCGACCCTGCAGTAGGGTCTCAACCCCCAGACATCAAGATCGCCCAGAGATGTTCACAAATCCTTCCACATGACGCTTGATTCAACGCCCGTGCTTTCCGTCCCATCCGTCAGTAGGTTCCAGGGCTGTATTGCTATCGACGTGGTCGCTGCATACCCTGATGCCGTAACGTTTGACATTGAAGGAGCCGCTCCATTTTTGCGACATGCGGAATCCTTGCTGATGCGCTCCTCCAATTCGGCACTGCTCGGCGGTCACGCGGTGGTGTTGCGCCGGTCGACATGGACGCAGCCGATGGGCAGCACCAAGATGCGGGTGAACTGCCGGTATTCGCCAATGCCTCTGGTGAACTGATCAAACGCCCCTAGATGTGAAGCGTCAAGAGGTTATTTCTTGATGAGTCGAGTCTGGACATAGGCGCGACACCGCCGATGCCGCTGTGCGGGCGATGCCAGTTGTAGTGGTGCTGCCAGCTTGCCAGGGCATCGGTTCGATGGGCTGAGTTCTGGTTCGTGCAGCTGTAGGCCCACACACGCAAGGCGGACTGGATGAACCTCTCGGCCTTGCCGTTGGTGGGCGGTCGGTAAGGCCGCGTGAAGCTGTGCTTGATGCCCAGCTCGATGCAGGTTTCCTTGAACTCACGCGAGCGGAACGCTGAGCCGTTATCCGTCAGCAGTGGCTGCAAGGTGATGCCTAGGCGGGCGTAACAGGCCACCGCATTGCGCAGAAACAGGACTGCCTGTGCCTGCTTCTCGTCAGGATGCATGGCGGTGAACGCCAATCTTGCGCGGTCATCGATGGCCACGAACAGCGTCTCCCAGCCTGGCCCATCGACCGAGTCGCGTCGGTTGCCTGTGAAGCGGTGGCTGGGCCGCACGATGCGCCCGAGCTTCTTGGTGTCGGTGTGCAGCAGATCGCCGGGCGCCTCGTTCTCGTAGCGCACGACGGCCCGAGCGGCTCCAGGTCGCTCAACTTGGACATGCCCTTCCGCGCCAGAACGCGGCTGACCGTGGACTCCGAGACCCCCACGCTGCGTGCGATGCGAGCCTGCAGCATTCGACGTTTGCGCACAGCTCGACGATGAGCAATGCCTTGGCGGCATCAATGGTCCTGGGCGAGCGTACGGGCGTGGAAGAGGCATCTGCCAAGGCAGCTTGTGCGCCTGCCAGGTAGCGACCGAGCTACTTCCTGGCCGTTTGCGCAGTGACGCCGTGCAGGGCCGCAGCTCGCATAGCATCCAAGCCTTCCAGCGTCATCTGCTTGACCATTGACCTTGCCCCTGTAATCCGTACCCCATAGCCGAACTCATGAATTGGCTTGCTGTGGCTGATTGGCAAGCCAGTCCTGCTCGAACTGCATCGGGCTGACGTAGGCCAGT
>NZ_JBJXIA010000075.1:0-2841 GCF_046115955.1 Variovorax sp. GrIS 2.14 | reverse complement strand
CCAAAGCCCATTGCAACAAGGGTCGGCATCACGTAAGCCATGACAGTGCCGTGTGCGGTGACAGAGCGGTAATAGTGCTCCGGGTTGTTGACCCAGGCAGCGAGCGGGCTGCGCACGAACATCTGCCATTCGCCCAGAAAAATGGCGCCTAGGAAAGCCACAAAGGCCACCCAGAAGTGCGCAAGGACGAGCTTTTTAGCGTGGAACACAGCTAAGCCTTTCTCCGCCGCGGGCCCTGGACAGGAACTCCTCCGGCGGAATGACTTGAACACGGCCCCACATCGCTTCGTGGCCGGTGCCGCAGTACTCGTGGCACGGCATGAGCTTCTCACCGGTTCCGGAGAATGTCGTCGTGAAGGTCGCAACAAAACCCGGGACGAGCATGGTGTTGGCGTTGGTTCGTCCAATCACGAATCCATGAATCGCGTCCGTCGACGTGCCGCGGAACGTCACCGGCATTTCTGCCGGCACGACGATGCACTGGGGCACAAACGAATACTGCTGGGCAATCAGGCGCACGGTAACCTTCCCGTCGGCCAAGGTTGTACCCAGATTTCCTTCGACGAACTCGCCGCTAAGGTGCAACGTCTTCACGTCCACCGTCTCTACCCGGGATGGAGGCATCGAGACCCAGTGCAGTCCGGTCACGATCATCATTGCTACCAGCATCGCGATGATCACCCCGACGATGATGGCCCAGCGGCGTTCGGCAGCGATTGCGACAGCTTCGGACCCGTGAGGCGACGGGGAAAGGGAAGGAGAAGAGGAAGGGGAGTCTATTGCGCTCACTGCACGGCACCCCTTGGCAGATAGGCGAAGAAATAGAACGCGAAATAGATCGCTATGACGACAGCCGTGGCCACTCCGGCGACGGCAAACGTCCCGGATGGCCCCTGGCCCACAATCTGGTCCACCCGTGCGTCCTCCGACGCCGCGAACGCTGCTGCATCACGCTCACCCATCATTGCTTCTTCGTTCATTCAGGCAGTACCTTGCGCAGTTCATTGGATTGGGCTGCAGTGACCGGTGTGCCACTGTTCTCCCACGCAACCCGGATGTAAGTCACAACAGCCGCGACCTCTTCGTCGTTCAGGATGTGATTGAACGGCGGCATGCCGTGCGGGCGCGGATTCTTCTTGGTCCCCGGAGGGTAGCCTCCGTTGAGGACCATCCTGATCGAATTGACCGGGGACGACATGGTGATCGACTGGTTGCCTGCCAGTGGCGGATACGCAGGCGGCTGTCCCTTGCCCTCGTCGCCATGACACATCGCGCACTGGTTGGCGTAGACGCGCCGGCCAAGCTCCATCGTCCCCGGATTCACAAGGCGAGCCTGGCTGGTCGGTGGTGGCTCCGCATCGCGCTGTGGCAAGGCCTTCAGGTAGGTGGCCATCGCCGCCACGTCTTCGTCGTTCAAATACTGCAGGCTGTTGTAGACCACCTCGGCCATGGGCCCGTACACCGTGCCGCGGTGAGACACACCGGCCTGCAACAAGTCGGAGATTTCCTTGATGGTCCAGTTTCCAAGGCCGGCTTCGCGATTGGACGTGAGCGACGGTGCATACCAATTCTGGTTGGGAATCATGGCCCCTTCAAATGCTTTCGACTCGCTCGAACCACCAAGCGCGTTGATGGCCGTGTGACACATCGCGCAATGGCCAAGCCCCTGCACAAGATAGGCACCGCGATTCCACTCAGCTGATTGCTTCGGTTCTGCCACGTATTCACCCTGCTTGAAATACAGGGTGCGCCATCCCAGCAGCAGTTCGCGGTTGTTATACGGAAAGTTCAACTCATGAGGCCGGTTCTGCTGCCGCACGGGCGGCACTGACATGAGATAGGCGAAGATCGCATCCGAATCCTCGCGCGTCACTTTGGTGTACGAGGCGAACGGCATCACTGGATACATCAAGGCGCCATTGCGCGACACGCCGGTGTGCAACATCCGGTAGAAGTCGGCCGAATTCCACTCGCCGATGCCCGTCTCCTCATCGGGCGTGATGTTGGGCACGTAGAAGGCGCCAAAGGGCGTGGGCATCGAGCGTCCGCCTGCGAACACCTTGCCGCCAGCCGTGGTGTGACAGGCCACGCAGTCACCCGCGCGCGCGAGATATTCCCCCTTGGTGATGACCTGGGTGGTCGCGTTGACGGCACCCGAGTGCCCCGTCAGCGGCATGGCGCGCGGGTAGAGCAGATAAGCAACCGTGCCCACGGCGAGAAGAATCAAGAGGAGAACAGAGAAGACGATCGAGCGCGTTTTCATCGCATTTACCGTTGACTGCCGCAGGCAATCGGCATGCGTATGAGGTTGGACGATTCGGGCGTCGGATCTGCCGGTGGCGCCTGTTGTCCGAGCCAGGTTGATACCGCCGTCACGTCGGTGTCCAGGAGACGCGTGGCGATCCGCTTCATGCAATCGGGTTCGACAGCATGTCGATCGCCGACGCGCCAACGAATCAGCTGCGCAGCGATATAAGTGGGACGCAGGCCGACGAGGCCAGGGATGCCCGGATTCATGCCGGTGAGCCCGGTGCCATGGCAAGTCACGCAGGCCGGCACACCCCGCTGCGCATCTCCCGTCGCGACGAGAAGCTGGCCGCGCTTCAGAGTCTCGGAATCGACTGTTATTGGCTCGACGGTCGCAAAGGGGGGGCGCTGCTTGGCGAAATGCTCTGCGATTTCGCGCAAGTAAGGGTCGGGCAAGTAGGCCACCAGATAATTCATCGGGGGGTAGTGCCGTGTGCCATCCCGAAAAGCGACCAGTTGGTTGTACAGGTAGCCGGCCGGTTTGCCGGCGATGCGGGGGAAGTAGCCGTTGCTTGTGCCCTGTCCGCTTTGCCC
>NZ_JBJXIA010000074.1:0-2841 GCF_046115955.1 Variovorax sp. GrIS 2.14 | reverse complement strand
GTTCCATCGGCAGACCATCTGTTCGCCTCTGCCGCAGCCGTCTATGGGCTGCGGGTTGTAGGCGTGTTGCTTTCGGGCAGGTCACACGATGGCACTCAAGGGCTGGAAGACATCGAGGCCGCCGGTGGTGTTGGCATCGTGCAGCAGCCCGAGACTACAGGAAGCCCGAAAATGCCTTCTGCGGCGATCAGGAACGACCATCCGAACTACTGCCTACCGGTCCCGCAAATCGCGGCCTTGCTTGCGCGGTTGCCTTTAGACAAGGGGAATCGTAGCTTCAGCAGTTAAATTACCTCGACGTGATACAGGAGATAGCGCGCAACGTTGTCGGAAGACATCATGAACGCGCAACGTGCGCGAGTCTTTGAAAACCTCGTTGTCGTGGCAGATCGACGCTGCCAACGCGCTTGGATGTAGCCGCTGCTTCGAGGAGACATGTGCCTCCTGACGGCGTCGGGCTGGTAGCCCAACCCATCACGCAAGTGGCTGTCCTTTAAAGCGCAGGCGGCTTTCGGGTTTGTTCTCATATCTAGTAACTCTTCGGGATTCGTCACGCCTGTGCCGCGCAGGTCTCTTGTACCCAGTCGTTCACCACTGAGGCAATCTCGATATTGTTTTTTTCCAGCATCATCATGTGACCGTTGCCGCGGATACCAATGTCTTGCAGGCGTACGAAGTCGTGCTGCACGCCGGCTTGGCGCAGCCACTGTGAGGTGCCATGGTCGTACTGTGCGTGATACGAGGTTTCGCCCACCAGGATCAGGATCGGCACTCCCTGAAGATTCACGAGTTGGCGTGCGGGAGCTTTCTGCTCCCAGCAGGCAATGAGACCCTGCGCCTCGGGCGCGGTTTGCTTTTTAAATTGCAGCTCCTCCGCGTCCGCTATAGCCGGCGCATACGAAATTGGTATGTCTGCGATGCCTCAAGCAAGTTGCTGGCGGCTCCCAGTAACCGGGGACGATTCAATCGGCGGTCCGTTCGGCTCAATCGCCACAATTGCCTTCACGAGCGCTGTGTGCTCAGCCTTGCGTTCCTCAGAGAAATGACGCACTGCAAAGTCGCGTCGCACACCGGCATGCCGATCGGTACGGTCAAGACTTACGTCTCAGCTTGCCCCTGGAATCCGTATCCTTAGCCCGGTTCATGAGTTGGCTTGCTGCGGTTGATTGGCAGGCCAGTCTCGCTCGAACTGCATCGGGCTACATAGGCAAGTGTCGAGTGCAGCCGGTCGCGTACCAGAGCCGCCAATGGGGGTGCGGCGGATTTCTTGGACTGGGTTATGCCGCGATCATCAGGCTTGTGCGGTATTCAACTGGACTGAGACCGCCGAGGGAGATCTTGATCCGCTTCTCGGTGTATCAGCGGATGTATGAGTCCAGAGCATGGGTGAACTGGTCTATGCCTGTTGCCCGCCAGTCGCGACGATAGAACATCTCCGTTTTTAATCGACCGGAGAAGCCTTCGCAAGCTGCGTTGTCAGGCGAGCAGCCCTTGCGTGACATCGACCGAATCAGCTTGGCATCCGCGATGCGCGACAGCCATCCAGGCCAGCGGTAGTGGGCTCCGCGATCGGAGTGCACGACAGGGCGTTCGCTGTCGGCGGGAATCGTCTCGATGGCTGCGTCCAGCATCGTGTTCACGAGCTCAGCGTCCGGTCGCGTGCCGATCGTCCAGCTCACGACCTGACCATCGAAGCAGTCGATCATTGGTGACAGATACACCTTGCCGGCGGCGATCTGGAACTCCGAGATGTCGGTGAGCCACTTCTCATTCGGCGCAGCAGCCGTGAAGTCGCGTTTGACGAGGTTCTCTGGCGCTGGGCTGATCTCTCCGAGGTAGGAGCCGTATCGGCGCCGCTTCGGCTTTGCAACGACCAGGCACTCCTGCTTCATCAGGCGCTGCACCACCTTTTCTGACAAGCGCACGCATTGCCTGCTCAGCATCGCCTGGATCCGGCGGTAACCGTAGCACCGGTGATTGAGTTGGAAGATGTCGGCAATCGCTCGGCGTGCGCCCGCATATTTGTCCGCGATCTGCAGGCGCGCGCGATGATAGAAGTACGAGCTGCGGGCAAGGCCTAACTCGGTCAAGAGATCCGACAGCGCATGGGTCTGTTTGAGGGCGTCAACCAGCAGCGTCTTCACCCGGTTGGTCAGGAGCTGCAGGCTGACGCCCAGGCCTTTTTTTATGATTTCACTGGCCTTCTTCAAGATGTCGTGTTCGACCTGCAGATGTCGGATGTCGCGACGAAGCGATTCGACTTGGCGCTCCAGCTCCGCTCCTCGGGCTGCGGCTCTGGTGTCAAATCTTTACGGCGTTTCATTGATGCTGGAACCTCCGGACCGGCGAGTGTGTTCTTCCAGTTGTAAAACGTCGGCCTGCTCACGCCAAGCTTCTGAGCAACCACCTGCGCACTTCCTTCACGAGTGCAGAGTTCAAGGACCGCCAGCTTCTTCAATTCCGGCGGCCGAGGCGAACTGACGGCACTGCGGACAACGTGCTGCCGGGAGTCGGGTTGGAACTCACCAATCCAGGCACGCAGCGAATCTCGGCCCGGATAGCTCAACGTCTTAATTGTGGAAGCGATGCAGCACCCGTGCTCGGCGTAGTGCTCGACAGCCCTCTGCTTCTGATTTTTGGAATACTTCGGGTTTGAGCGCACGTAGCCAGACGACAGGCCGAGACGCCCCTCGTACTCCTCATGCCAGCTTTTCAATGAGTTCTTCGTCGGATATCCCAACTGGCGGATCGTCGCGCCGGTGCGCTTCCCCAGCTTGACGTAGAGCTCGACGGCCCGTACGCGATCTTCGTATGAATACATGAACTACCTCCAAAGGTAGT
>NZ_JBJXIA010000073.1:0-2855 GCF_046115955.1 Variovorax sp. GrIS 2.14 | reverse complement strand
CCCAACCTTTCGGTTGGGCTTTTTTAGGCTGTAAGAGCCTGACAATGACCTACTTTCACACGGGAACCCGCACTATCATCGGCGCTGACGCGTTTCACTTTCCTGTTCGGGATGGGAAGGAGTGGTACCACGTCGCTATGGTCATCAGGCATAACTGGTTGCCGTCTTGACGAATCAAGACAACGAATTCATAGAGTTTGGAATCAGCTTGAGCTTATTTTGAATGCGTCAACTTGGCATAACACCCTGATCGATTAGATCAAAGTTATAGGGTCAAGCCGCACGAGCAATTAGTATCAGTTAGCTTAACGCATTACTGCGCTTCCACACCTGACCTATCAACGTCCTGGTCTTGAACGACTCTTTAGGGGGCTCAAGGCCCCGGCAGATCTCATCTTGAAACGAGTTTCCCGCTTAGATGCTTTCAGCGGTTATCTCTTCCACACTTAGCTACTCGGCAATGCCACTGGCGTGACAACCGATACACCAGAGGTGTGTCCACTCCGGTCCTCTCGTACTAGGAGCAGGCTTCCTCAAATCTGCAGCGCCCACGGAAGATAGGGACCAAACTGTCTCACGACGTTTTAAACCCAGCTCACGTACCTCTTTAAATGGCGAACAGCCATACCCTTGGGACCGGCTACAGCCCCAGGATGAGATGAGCCGACATCGAGGTGCCAAACACCGCCGTCGATATGAACTCTTGGGCGGTATCAGCCTGTTATCCCCAGAGTACCTTTTATCCGTTGAGCGATGGCCCTTCCATACAGAACCACCGGATCACTATGTCCTGCTTTCGCATCTGCTCGACTTGTCAGTCTCGCAGTTAAGCACGCTTATGCCATTGCACTATCGTCACGATGTCCGACCGTAACTAGCGTACCTTCGAACTCCTCCGTTACGCTTTGGGAGGAGACCGCCCCAGTCAAACTGCCTACCATGCACTGTCCCCGATCCAGATAATGGACCTAGGTTAGAACCTCAAACACACCAGGGTGGTATTTCAACGTTGGCTCCACAAGATCTAGCGACCCTGCTTCAAAGCCTCCCACCTATCCTACACAGATCTGTTCAAAGTCCAATACAAAGCTACAGTAAAGGTTCATGGGGTCTTTCCGTCTTTCCGCGGGGAGATTGCATCATCACAAACATTTCAACTTCGCTGAGTCTCAGGAGGAGACAGTGTGGCCATCGTTACGCCATTCGTGCAGGTCGGAACTTACCCGACAAGGAATTTCGCTACCTTAGGACCGTTATAGTTACGGCCGCCGTTTACTGGGACTTCAATCAAGAGCTTGCACCCCATCATTTAATCTTCCAGCACCGGGCAGGCGTCACACCCTATACGTCCACTTTCGTGTTTGCAGAGTGCTGTGTTTTTAATAAACAGTCGCAGCCACCGATTTTTTGCAACCCATTCATGCTTCGTTGTTCACTACACACTAATAGGGCACACCTTCTTCCGAAGTTACGGTGTCAATTTGCCGAGTTCCTTCTCCTGAGTTCTCTCAAGCGCCTTAGAATACTCATCTCGCGCACCAGTGTCGGTTTGCGGTACGGTCGTTGTTAGCTGAAGCTTAGTGGCTTTTCCTGGAACCTCGTTCAGTTACTTCACGGGCAAGCCCGCTCGATCAATGGCCTCGGTATATGTGCACCGGATTTGCCTAATGCACGCCTACATCCATCTAAACCGACATATCCAACAGTCGGATAACCTATTAAGATCCGTCCCCACATCGCACTAACAATCGGTACAGGAATATTGACCTGTTTCCCATCAGCTACGCATCTCTGCCTCGCCTTAGGGGCCGACTCACTCTACGCCGATGAACGTTGCGTAGAAAACCTTGCGCTTACGGCGAGGGGGCTTTTCACCCCCTTTAACGCTACTCATGTCAGCATTCGCACTTCTGATACCTCCAGCGTGCTTTACAACACACCTTCACAGGCTTACAGAACGCTCTCCTACCACTTGCAATAAATTGCAAATCCGCAGCTTCGGTAACTGGCTTAGCCCCGTTACATCTTCCGCGCAGGACGACTCGATCAGTGAGCTATTACGCTTTCTTTAAATGATGGCTGCTTCTAAGCCAACATCCTGACTGTTTTAGCCTTCCCACTTCGTTTCCCACTTAGCCAATTTTAGGGACCTTAGCTGGCGGTCTGGGTTGTTTCCCTCTTGAGTCCGGACGTTAGCACCCGGTGCTCTGTCTCCCAAGCTGTACTCGTCGGTATTCGGAGTTTGCCTTGGTTTGGTAAATCGCCATGATCCCCTAGCCAAAACAGTGCTCTACCCCCGACGGTAATACTTGAGGCACTACCTAAATAGTTTTCGGAGAGAACCAGCTATTTCCAAGTTTGTTTAGCCTTTCACCCCTATCCACAGCTCATCCGCTAGTTTTGCAACACTAGTCGGTTCGGACCTCCAGTACCTGTTACGGCACCTTCATCCTGGCCATGGATAGATCACTTGGTTTCGGGTCTACACCCAGCGACTGATCGCCCTATTCGGACTCGATTTCTCTACGGCTTCCCTATTCGGTTAACCTTGCCACTGAATGTAAGTCGCTGACCCATTATACAAAAGGTACGCAGTCACCCCTTGCGAGGCTCCTACTTTTTGTAAGCACGCGGTTTCAGGATCTATTTCACTCCCCTCCCGGGGTTCTTTTCGCCTTTCCCTCACGGTACTAGTTCACTATCGGTCAATGATGAGTATTTAGCCTTGGAGGATGGTCCCCCCATGTTCAGACAGGATTTCTCGTGTCCCGCCCTACTTGTCGTTAACTTAGTACCACACAGGTCATTTCACGTACGGGGCTATCACCCGCTATGGCCAGTCTTTCCAAACTGTT
>NZ_JBJXIA010000072.1:0-2858 GCF_046115955.1 Variovorax sp. GrIS 2.14 | reverse complement strand
ACAGGCCGGATATAAGACTGCAGCCCTGCCTCCTGAATCTTCACACATACGAGTTCTTGCAATCCGGGAGGCGCCCATATAAGCGTCTCCCTAGTTGCGGTACAGCTTAAATCGACAACCGGAGATGACGGATACGCGGTGCCTTTGCGCAACAGAGCCGCCACTACGGGGATGGCGGCCAACTGTCGTCACGTGGCGGCTTCCTGGCGTGGTGGGCCACACGCATCGATGCGAGAGTCGGCGACGTCTGCTGCCTGGCCAATCTCAACCCGTTTCATTCACAGGGAACCGCATAATGGAAATGATGAAAGTTGACCCGGAACTAGTGCGAAAACTGCGCGAGGAGCGGGCGTGGTCTCAGGAGCAACTTGCCGCGGTAGCAGGCCTGAGCTTGCGTACGGTCCAGCGCGTTGAATCTGACGCCAACGCGTCCGCAGAGACAAGAATGTCGCTCGCGAGCGCTTTCGGGGTCGAGTTGGAGAGTCTCAAGCCGACCGGTCCTGCGACCGCTGAACCTCCTCCTTCCTCGCCCGTCCAGGGTGTACCGGTGGCGGCCTCTTCCAATCAGCCTGTCCCTGTAAAAAAGCTCTCCTACCTGTACTACCGCTTGCTGCGGTTCCTGGTCATCGTCGGCCTGCTGGTCGGGTTCGACGTCTATGAGACGGGTAGCGTCACTTGGTCTAGGTGGATTCTCGTGTTCGGGGTCGCCCTATGCGGGCTGCGCGTCATCAAGGCTCAGTTCGTGGATCCCGAAGAGTTACGCCGCCGCCGATCAGTCTCGCGGAATGTCTAAGGCCGGACATTTTTATGCAACCGCACTTGCCAACGGCGGTCACCATAAAACCCGCCCAGGAGTTTGAAGCTCAACAATCGGTGAGTAAGCAGGCCTGGGTGGCAAGCCCGCAACTCGCAAGTGCGGGCGCCCGCAACGTGGGCTTGGATGCCCTCCGTGCCAGTCTGACGCTTCTGGTGGTGATGCATCACACCGCCATTACCTACGGGGCGATCGGTGGCTGGTTCTATCGCGAAGTGTCCACCGACCGCTCCCTGTCCTCCACCCTGCTGGTCTATTTCTGCACGGTCAATCAGGCTTTCTTCATGGGCCTGTTCTTTCTGCTTGCGGGGTATCTCACGCCCGGTGCTGTGGAGCGACACGGGACGCGTCGCTACGCAATAGATAGGTTTAAGCGGCTCGGCTTGCCGCTCCTGTTTTTTGGCTGGCTCCTCGGACCCGTAACGATCGCAATGGCACAAACGGCTCGCGGCCACGCGTTCGCCGATACCTTGGTGAAGCTGTTGCGCGACGGGACATTTGAGAATGGCCCACTGTGGTTCGCACAGGCATTACTCATCTTCGCTTGTGTCGCGATGCTCTGGTTGAAACTGACGCCGCGTCTCCAACAACTGTGGCCGGGCCAGGGCGAAATAGCGCCCTGGCCTTCAAATGTCGCGATGCTCGGAGCGGCAACAGTCACCGGGGCAGTCGCGCTGGTATTGCGCGTATTCTGGCCAGTCGGTGTGAACGTCTGGGGCTTGCAACTCGGGTATTTTTCGAGCTACGTGGTTCTGTTCGCCTTCGGTTGCTTTGCGGCACGGCACCATTGGCTTGAGTTCTTGCCGGCAGACAAGGTGCGCACCTGGTGGCGCGTGGCGCTCCTCGCGTTGCCGACACTGCCAATCGTCTATTTCCTTGGTCGCGCTGTGCCGGGGCTCCGCGAACCGGTATTGGGCTACGTTTATGCCTTTTGGGAGCCGATCGTTGCCTGGGGAGTGATTTTGAAATTGCTCTGGGAGTTCCAACGGAAATTCACCGTCTTGGACGGTCTGTGGAAATCTTTGGTGCGCCGCGCATATACGATCTTCATCATTCATCCGCCTGTGTTGGTGGCGGTGGCTTTGGCGTGGCGCGGCGTTCCGACCAATGGCTTGGTGAAGTTTGCGGTGACGGGCACGGTGACCTGCGCACTGTGCTTCATCTTCGCTGGATGGCTGCTGCGAGTGCCGGCGCTGCGAAAAATTCTCTGACGATCGATCTCAAACTCGGGTCCAAAGACCGTTTACCGTTCTTTGCGATCCGAATTCTGAGCGCTAAATCTTTGGCATCGCGGTCGCCATATTCGGGCTTAGGCGTTTCCGCAACACCATGTTTTTTCCTTCGTTGCGTTTAGATACTTGTTGTGACAGTGCGCGGTCGGGCAACCGCTTCAAACGCATAGCCGGACAAAAAAACAAATAAAGCAACTTTCGATGGCGCTGTAGATAGCGCCAATCGATCCCAGACAGGATCATGAATGGCTACGGGTTTCCAAAAAGGTTTTTTGGGCTACGTCAAGGGCATCGCTCTGGCAGGTTTCGTCGCGTTGAGCGGCTGTGGTGGGGGTGGCAGCGGGGGTGGTGCTTTTTTGCCGATTCTGCCCGCTACGCCCAATGCACCAACAACGGTCACGCTGACGGCCATTGAAATCAACCCGGTCAATCCGATCGTCGCAGCAGGCACTTCGTCAAAACTCGCCGCAACTGCAATTTACAGCGACAGCACTCACGCCGATGTGACTGCGCAGGTCGCCTGGGCATCGTCGGATGCGACGGTGGCAACGGTCGCACAAACCACAGGCCTCACGACTGGCGTGGCCACTGGCAAGGCAATGGTGACCGCCAGCCTGGCCGGTCAAAGTGGAACCACTAGCGTCACTGTGACCCCGGCAAAGGTCGTGAGCATTGCGATTTCGCCCGGCAGCACTGCGATTGCTGCGGGAACGCAGGTGTCCGCGCCGACGCGAATTTGAGCCAGGCGCCGATATTTGAATGAGCCGGGAGATTTGAGCCGAAAGCCAAGCCTAGCGACAATTCCAGTGCCA
>NZ_JBJXIA010000071.1:0-2890 GCF_046115955.1 Variovorax sp. GrIS 2.14 | reverse complement strand
GTGCCATCGTGTGACCTGCCCGAAAGCAACACGCCTACAACCCGCAGCCCATAGACGGCTGCGGCAGAGGCGAACAGATGGTCTGCCGATGGAACCAGGTTGTTGCCCGAGCCTCCCGGTTCTAAGCTAAGCACATTGGGCGCTTTTATAAGCAAATGTTGGCTCAGGGGCGCCAGAAAAACCATCCTAGGCTTCAGATGAACGCCATCACGCGCATAACCCAAAGGAACGGACGAGTAGCTTTGAAGAATTTCAAGAACGGTGTTGGGTGACTGTCCTTCGAACCTCAGTGCGATCAGGATGGCGCCGTTGTAGTTCGCCGGAAGGTGTTGAAGCAGGCTGCCCAAGGCGGAAATACCGCCCATCCTGGCGGCAACCACCACGATGCTGTATGTCTCACTCATTGGCTGGGCTCCTGAAATATCGGTTGTTTGGACCGCATTTGCCAATCGACTGCGAGTGGTCAGAAAGATTCCAAGCAACAGAGGCCGAGAGAGACGCTCATTTCGCGAGGACCATTGCAAAGTAGCCAAAGACCGTCAGCAGAATCCCGGACACGGCGTACGCCACGGGAAACCCGATCCAGGGCACGGTGCTGTCGATTTCCTTGGACGCCTCGCGAGCAGGGCCCGAGTGGCTGCGTGCACCCGCGACACCGCCCATTAGCACGGCCGGATTGATCTTGAAGATGTGAAATCCCACCGCCCAGACGATGAAGGGAGGGATGGTGCAAGCGACAAAGCCAAGTCCGAAAATCTGCAGCGCCACCGTGCCGTTCAACTGAGACAGCAGATTGGCGCCCGCATTCACGCCGACGATGGCGACAAAGAAGATCAGACCCATGTCTTCCAAAATATTGCGCGCGGCGTTCGGGGTGTTGCCAAAGAAGCGCACCCTGGAGACCAGAGAGGACACGATGATCCCCGACACCAGCAAACCTCCGGCGTTGCCAAGTCCGACCGAGGCGCCGAAGGCGGGGACCTGGATCAATCCGATCAGGAAGCCGAGGATCATCCCCAGGGACAACGTGAGCAGGTCGGTGGCCGTGCTCGGCCTCGCGGCCTTTCCGAGCAGGGCGGTTGCCTTGTCGATGGCACTTCGCAGTCCGACGAGATGCAGGATGTCCATGCGCTGCAGCTTTGTCTCAAGGCCTACCGGCAGCGGTGCACCGCCGCGCTCCATGCTGACGAGTTGCACCTGTCCTGCGATAGGCGAGTGGCTGAAGTCCTTGAGCGCACGCCCGATCGCACCCTTGTGGGTCACCACGATCTCGGCCTGGTCGAGCGGAATGTTCAGCGCTCGGGCATCAGGCACTTCCGGACCGATCACGCCCATGTGCTCGGTTAGCGACGCCAAGCTGCCGCCCAGCGCGATCACATCACCCAATTGCAGCGTCAACGTGGGATCGGCACCAAGCAGCTTGTCGCCGCGTTCCACATTCTCGATCTGGTATTCCGCAAAGCGCTCCCGCAGTTGCGCGATGGTGTGGCCGTCGAGTTCCGGATTAACCAGCCGATAGGCCCGCAGATCGAAGGGCCGGTAACCGCTTAGCCCGGCATCATCGACGTTTGGCACACCATGGGCGACCTCGTACTCTTTCGCCGCCTTGCGCGCATCCACACGCCACCAGCGCGGCAGGTACTTGCAGATCAGAATGATGCCGACCGTACCCCAGATGTACGTGATGCCGTACGACAGCGCAATCATTGCGGTGGCGTCGGCCGCCGTTGATCCTGCCGGGATCGGCACAACACCGGAAGTGATTGCCTGTTCCGCAGATCCAATCGCGGCAGACATGGTCTGGGAGCCCGCAAGAATGCCGCCGGCAGCGCCCACCGGCAACGAGAGCCAGCGCACGCCGAGCACCACGATGCCCAGGCCGAGAAACGAGGAGAGGATGGCCAACACCGTGAACTTGAGGCCATCGCCTTTCAGGCTGTTGATGAACGACGGTCCGACGCGCAGTCCCACGCCGTACATGAACAGGTAGTAGAAAAGGCTCTTGGTGAAGTTGTCGAGTTCGAAGCGCACGCCGTAAGCAGCGCCCCATGTCGCGATGCCGCAGCCGATGACGATCGCTGCGGCGACGGGACCCAGCCCGTATCCCTTTACGGTCCAGCGGCCAGCCCAGACCGACAGGCCCACGACCAGGAACAGAAGAACGTAAGAATTCTTTTGCAGGAAGCTCAGGAAGGCGATCATGCGCGACGCTTCATGACGGCAAACCCAGAGCGAGTTGAGCTTCTGGCGATTGCGTGGCGACTGCTTTGTCCACCGGTGTGTCGGTGACAGCACCGTGGCTGAAGCTCGGCCCCGCACTCGAATGCTGCACCGGATTGAGATGCAGATAAGCGACAGCGCGCCGCAGGTCATCCAGCAGTAACGCAATCAGATCGCGACTGACGCCGTGCCGAATCAGCACGCGTTGCACTACAACGTTCTGACGGTCAGACGGCAGCGGATAAGAAGCGATTTGCCAGCCGCGGGCGCGCACGCGTTCAGAAAGGTCGTAAAGCGTGAAGCCCGGCTGAGCGCCGTCTTTCAACTTGTAGCAGACTGCCGGAAGACCTCCCTTTCCGTCATAGACAAGCTCCAGGGGTTCGATCTTTGTGATCTCTTGCGCCAGCCATTGCGCCGTATCGGAGCACGCCTGCTGGATACGGGTGTACCCATCGCGACCCAGACGCAGGAAGTTGTAATACTGCGCGATGATCTCGCCGCCCGGTCGGCTGAAGTTCAATGCAAAAGTCGCCATATTGCCGCCGAGATAGTCAACGTAGAAAATCAGGTCTTCCGGCAAGTCCGCTTTCGAGCGCCAAATGACCCAGCCCACACCCAGCGGCGCCAAACCGTACTTGTGTCCAGAGGCATTTATGGACTTCACGCGTTC
>NZ_JBJXIA010000070.1:0-3040 GCF_046115955.1 Variovorax sp. GrIS 2.14 | reverse complement strand
GGGCTAAGCCCTTTCAATCGCAGCTTGATGCGCTCGTGGTTGTAGTAGTGGATGTATTCATTCACGCCCGCTTCGAGCTCATCAACGTCGCCAAGTTTTTCAAGGTGGAAGTACTCCGCCTTGAGGGTGCCAAAGAAGCTTTCGATCACAGCACAGTCAAAGCAATTGCCTCTTCGGCTCATGCTTTGCGTTACCCCGCGATGCGCAAGCATCGCCCGGTATGGCTGCATTTTGTAATGCCAGCCTTGGTCTGAATGTACGGTCAGTCCAGCGACGTGTTTGGCCCGCGCAAGTGCCACATCCAACGTACCGGAGACCAAGTCGAAGACAGGGCGCCTGGCCATGCGGTGCGCAATGATCTCGCCGTTGTACAAGTCCATGCAGGCCGACAGATAGAGCTTCTGCCGGTTCACGTTGAACTCGGTGATGTCGGTTGCCCATTTCTCATTGGGAGTCTTCGCGAAGAAGTCTCGCTTCAGGACGTTTGGCACGTGCACATCGCTGATTTCAGGGACGTGCCGAGAGCGCTTCCTCGCCCGAATCAGCGTGCGCAATCCCATCTCCTTCATGAGGCGCTGGACGCACTTGTGGTTGACGGACACCCCCAGCGAATTGCGCAGCGCTGCCGTGATTTTTCGGTAGCCGTAGCGGCCTTTATGTTCACCGTAAACGGCGCGAACCTTTGCCTCCAAGCCGCTTGGCTCGATACGCTGGACGCCTTGCACTGGTAGTAGAAAGTGCTGCGCGCAAGCCCTGCTGCCCGCAGCAGGTCCGTCAATTTGTGGTGATGCCTCAATCCGAGTATCAAGCGCGCTTTGTCGGCGCAAGTGATCTCTTCGCTCGGATCAAGGCGTGCACTATTTTCAAGTACGCGACCTCAGCGCGCAGTCGCTCGTTCTCTTCGCGCAGGGTGTCCGCCGAATCGGGGATGGCCTCGGGCGGTGTCTCTGAGCAACGTCGTTCTGGCTTTGTATCTGGCTTTGTATCTGGCTTTGGCATGGTGTTCCCCAGAGCTTGCGCGTCGCCCTCAGCAATGTCGCGTCGCCAGACCACAACCTGGTTCGGATTGCGGATGTCATAGATGGCGGCGACCCGACGGCTGGACAGTCGTTCGCGGTCCTGATGTAACAGAACCTGCAGCTTGAATTCCGAACTGTAGGCGCTGCGCTTGGGGCGTAGACCGTCGATGCCGTGGAGGCGGTAGTGGCTCACCCAGGCACGGATTTTTTCCTCGGGCACTTTCCACCGCCGCGCCAACAGCTTTGCGCCGCCTTCACCTTCTAGAAAGCTATTGACGACCTGGAGCTTGAACTCTGTCTCGTACTTCTCCATGGGACTCCTTGAAGTTCGTCCAACTTCTGGGGGTCAGTTCAATCCTGGGGCGATTCAGGGCGATTCAAACCCAATGCTGGCAATGATTACCAATGCCAGCCCATGAGTCAACCACATTACCGGCATATTGGCACCTCGGCCTTCGTTCACAAGCTCGCCGTTCGCCGAGCGTGGGCGAAGAAGGGAGTCTCGACCGAGCTGCTGTCCTATGCGCGGACTCGAGCCCAAGAGCTTGGGCGTGCTCACCTTCGCCTGGACTGCGTCGCGGACCGCCACGGGCTACGAAGCCTCTATGAAAGCTTCGGCTTCGACTTGCACAGCGTTGTCACGATAGGAGCCACTTCGTTTGCGAGATATCAACTCTCGACGGCTGAACCGTAGGGCGCGCGAAGGCGCCAACCGGCTACAGTCGGGCCAGAAGCGGACTTTTGCGCGCCGCAGCCCGACAGGTCGCCACCGCCGGGTATTCTGCGGACTTCGTTGAATCCTGAGGAGATGGAACCATGCCGAGCATGTCTGCATTCGTCCTGACCAGCTTCATCGCTTGGTCGCTGATTCTGCTTGTCCTCATGGAAGCTCTTCGTACCCGACTGGTCATGCAAAGGGCGGTCGCGGCGAATGAGTTCCAGCCCGACAACTCGAATCTGTCACCGTTCATGCAACGGCTCAGCAGAGCGCACGCCAACTGCCTCGAGGGCATCCCTGTATTTGGCGGCCTCTTGCTTATCGCTTTGGCTACCAACCGAACCAGCGTGACCGATGGGCTCGCGCCCTGGTTTTTAATCGCTCGCGTGTTCCAGTCGAGCGTCCATCTGTCGTCATTGAGCGTGCCCGCGGTCAATGCTCGATTTCTTGCGTTTCTGGCGCAGATTGGTATTGGGGCGTATTGGGTGTGGGCTTTGCTCGTCGCGTAGCCGCCTGCTCCGTGCCGGCCACGGACGGGAAGCGGCCAAAAGCCGACCTATAAATGACTCTGGCAAAGCGCTTGCAGAGACTGTTCTTCAAGGGTCGTCTCAGAATTTGCGCGCAAAGTAAGGTGAGGCGTTCGAATTTGCGCTGACGCGCTATATCGATGATGGTCGACTGCCGGCAGAGAACAATTGGATCGAGAACCAGATTCGGTCGGTGGCCGTGGGGCGCTTGAACTGGTTGTTTGCCGGCAGCTTGCGTGCGGGTCAGCAAGCCGCAGTGATCATAAGTCTGATCCAGTCGGCACGGCTCAACGGACACGACCCGTACGCGTATCTGAAGGACGTCTTCACGCGACTGCCGACGCAGCCGATGAGCTGAATCGAGGATGCTGCTGCCGCACCGTTGGAATCCGGGCACGAACTGAATCAGTACCGCGCTGACGCGCACCAGCGTTTGGCGTCAAGATGGGTTTGCCCGGTGATTACTCAAGAACAGCAGGCAGGCCGTTCCGACCGGCAGCTTGGCGCGATGGAAGAGCTCATGGCCCGAAGGGCCGCCGGCCGTGTGGCCGTGCAGCACCGAATAGCTTGCGAAGAAGGCCCCGAACATCATGATGTTGCTCAACAAAAAGAGCCAGAAGCCGTAGGTCACCACCACCCTCGCCGAAGCGGGGCCGCGCCCGGACGCGGGCACCTCTTCGCCGGAGGGCCCGTGTGTGTCCGCGTGAACGGTCAGGGCGCTCATGCGGCACCTGCCTTCAGCTCGCGCGCCGGCAGATGAACTTCGGGTGCCGGCC
>NZ_JBJXIA010000069.1:0-3292 GCF_046115955.1 Variovorax sp. GrIS 2.14 | reverse complement strand
TGTCCGCGCCGACGCGAATTTGAGCCAGGCGCCGATATTTGAATGAGCCGGGAGATTTGAGCCGAAAGCCAAGCCTAGCGACAATTCCAGTGCCAAGGAAGTGGCTCACTGCGGCGCCGGAAGATGGCTCAAATCGGCGTCGGCGGCAACACATTGATCCATTGGCCGGCATTAGAAATCACCGCCAGCACTTGGGTTGGGAGGTGACGGTCTGGGTCAGCCCAGTGTCGGCGTCAGGGTCAAAAACGCGCCGGCGCCAACATCGCATGAGTTGCCAGCGCAACATCCGCGCCCTGCTGCACGTGTCCTGGTCTAATGAAGTCGCACACTGCGATAGCTGGCAATCAGTTGGACAGTACTTCGGGCGGCGGGTGTGATGCAAAAATGGCGGGCTGCTTCCGTCATGGCGTAGTCGGTCGGCACCTAGTCGTGCCCAAAGGCGCGTACTTGTGCACCAGAATAATGTCGATCACTTCTTTTATCGCAGCACACCTTGTTCGCGCCAAGCCGCGCCGGCTGCATCAGCTTTCATGGGCTTGTAGTAGTAGTAGCCCTGCACGAAATCGGCTCCCATTCCCTGCAGCAGCGCTACCTCGGCGGCCGTCTCGGCGCCCTCGGCCACCACGTCCAGGCCCAGGGTGTGTGCCAGCATCACGACCACTTCGGCAATCTGTCGCTTGTCATCTTGACGATCCATTTGGGTCACGAAGGAGCGGTCGATTTTTAGGGTGTCGAGCGGCAGGCGCCGCAATTGGCTGAGCGAAGAGTAGCCGGTGCCGAAATCGTCGAGGCATAACTTGACGCCCAATTCCCTCAACTGCCGAAAAATATCGAGTGCGTGATCAGGGTCGGCCATGACCGCGCTTTCGGTCAATTCCAGTTTTAGCGTGCCAGCGAGAATACCGCTCTCGTTCAAGGTCTGCGCGACCAGCGCGACCAGGCGATCATCGGACAGCTGCATCGCCGACAGATTTACACTCATCGTCAGCGGCTGCCCGCTGTCTTGCTGCCAGGTCCGCAGTTGGTTGCAGGCATTCCGAAGTATCCAACCACCCATCCCGACGATCAGGCCGATTTCTTCGGCCACTGGTATGAATTCAGCCGGGCCGACCGCGCCATACACTGGATGATCCCAGCGCAGCAGTGCCTCGAAACCGCGTATTTGGCCGTCGCGGGGGGTGACGATCGGCTGATAGGCCAGCCAGAGTTCGCCACGACCCTGCGCCAATCGCAATTCCGATTCGAGCTTCAGGCGGCGCAAAGCGTTGTCCTGCATGGCGGTATCGAACATGACCCAGCGCGCGCGGCCCTTCTGCTTGGCGTAGTACATGGCAGTGTCGGCGTCGCGCAGCATGTTATGCACGTCGGTGTAGCCGCTCGCGCTCAGGGCAATGCCGATACTGGCCGTGACGATGACCTGCTGCTCGTCCAGCACGAACGGCTCGGCCATGACACTCATAAGCCTTTCGGCCATGCGCACGGGGACCCACTGGTTGCTGATATTGTCGAGCAGGATGGTGAATTCGTCGCCACCCATGCGCGCCACGAAATCGGCGCCGCCAACATCGCCCTCACCGCGCGACATCATGTCGATGTGGCGCAGCGAGTTGGTCATGCGGTTGGCGGTGGCGATGATCAGCTGGTCACCGGCTTGATGCCCCAGGCCGTCGTTGACGCCTTTAAAACGGTCAAGGTCGATGAACAACACGCTGAACTGGTAGCCCGGCACGCGCTGGGCGCGTAAGTGGGCTTGTTGCAGGCGGTCAAGGAACAGCTTGCGGTTTCCCAGCTGGGTCAGTGGGTCGTGCAGCGCGTCGTGCATCAACCTGTCCTTGGTGCGCCTGCGCTCGACGACGCGCCCGAGCGTCATACCGATCTGGCCCATCAGGCGCAGCAGCGCCTCGTCGGGCGTCTGATGTTTCATGCTGAAGAACTCGAGCACTGCCACCACTTCAGTGCCGATCATGACCGGGAATGCAAACAGGGAGCGCAGACCGGCACGCTCCGCTTCCGGCAGACGCGGATGAGCATTCGCATCGAGACTGTTGGAGTTGACCCATGCTGGCGCGCTGCTTTCCCATACCCTGCCCGGTAATCCGATACTGCGTCCAAATGCGATAGATTCGGTCAGTGCGCGCAGCGCGTCGTAGCGGCCGCTGCTTTCGTCATGCCAGATCATGGTGGAATCGAACGTCGATCTGGCGTCGCCGTCGACCAGCAGTAAATGGCCTAACGGCCAGTCAGCGAACTTACATACTGCGGCGAGGGCATGGCGCATAGCGTCTTCAACGCTGTCAGCCTCGTTCGATGCCGCAGCAATCGATTCGAGCAGGCCGATTTCCTGCTGCCGCTGGAACAGGTCGCGCAGGCCGTGTTCAGCGATCGCTTCGGCTTCGTGGCGCGCGGCAGACTCGCGCCGCAGGCGTCGGGTCAGGCGTGCGATTTCGGCGTCGGCAACCGCAGACTCAGCGTCATTGATGGAATCGGACATGTAATACGCACTTGGAAGCTCCTTCATGCATGCACTGTGACTGCGTGATGTCGGCTTGCTCCTGGAAGTGTTTGGCGGCGCCCTGCATGAAGCCTTCCGCCAACGCGCACAGCTTGCGCGGCGAGCTATAGCCAATGATCAAGCCGCCATCGTCGCCGGCGCCGAAATCGAACATCGGCGTGTTCGCGCCAGGATACAACTTATGAACCTCAGGATGAATGACGTTGTTCAAGGTGAGCAGGAAACTGCGCGTTTCGGTATGACTGCTGAAAAAAACGGGGTAGCGAGCAACCATCGAGGGTATGGCGCGCTGGCCGAACCAGCGCAGCACGTCCTGGGTTGGCAGGTTCAGCGCTTTAGATGCCGCGTCGACCAGGGCTACGACTTCGCTGTCGGGATAGTTGCCGAGAGAAGTGTAGGCGCCCGACAAGTCCGCTTCATCGAGCAGCTTGTCCCAGGTCGCTTCGCCGAAATCGTTGCTGACGGCTTCCTCAAGCAAATTAAAAACAATGCCCTTCATATGCTGCCTTGCCAGGGTGATAATCTTCGGATTATGCCTTCGGGATGCATAGTCCCGAACGTTTTGTTACGTGATTTTAGGCAGTGAAGTCCGCATCACACTCTGCCGACGAAGTGGAAGGCAATGTCGCTCATGGCCTCTGCATGGTTGGCGTAGTTGTGCTGCCAGTCGCACACCATCTTCAAGTTCAAGGAGAAGCGCTCCATGACCGAACCGTCCCAACAATTTCTTTGTGACTTACGCTGCCAACCATGCTGTACCTGTGCGCTTGAGTGCTTGAG
>NZ_JBJXIA010000068.1:0-3840 GCF_046115955.1 Variovorax sp. GrIS 2.14 | reverse complement strand
GGACCTTGAACAACAGGCCACGCAAAACGCTGGGTTGGAAGACACCGGCTGAGACCTTGAACGAGTATGTAAAATCCGTTCGACAACCCGGTGTTTCGACAACCGGTTGAATCCGCCTTGACTTCCACGGTCCGAATGTACGATTAGGCCTGGGGCCGGTTGACGCTGTGCGATGGCCAACTGCAGCGCCTGACACACCAGCGTCGCCCGCATGTCTGTGGCCATTGCCCAGCCCACGACCTTGCGCGCAAACAGGTCGAGCACCACTGCCAGATACAGCCAGCCGCTGCGCGTTCTGGTATGTGATGTCAGCGACCCACGCTTGGTTGGACCGCGTCGGATTGAACTGTCGATCCAGCACGTTGGGCCAGATCGGCAATGCATGTCGGCTGTCGGTGGTGTGTACGAACTTGCGCTTCCACGCCGAGCGCAAGTCATCCTAGCGCATCAAACTGCGCACGCGATAGCGGTCCATTACGACGCCTCGCAAGGCCACTGCCGCCCGCAGACGACGGCTTCCGTAAGCACCACCACTGGCGGCGAATGCAGCTTTTAAATGCACGCTGGCTTGGCATACTGCAGGCGGGATCTGCCTGCGTTTGCGTGCCGCGTAGTAGCCTGAGCGGCTGACCTCCAGCACCCGGCAGAGTTGCTCCACCGGCACGGCGTTGTCCTTGTGTTGCAGCTGCTCGATGAGTTGGAAGCTCATCGCAGTTCGAGGGCAAAGAAGGCCGAGGCTTTTTTTAACGTATCCACATCGCCTCGCAGTTGCCTGTTCTCGGCTTGGAACTGACGGATGCGCTGATGCTCGGCGGTCAAGGGCTTGCCTATTCCAGGCTGACCGAGTTGTTCGGCATCGGCCTGTGCCAGCCAGCGCCTCACAGCCGTCTCGCCCAATCGCATGTCCCGGCACACTTGGCCGATATTGAGCCCCTGGACGCGGATCATCAGAACGACTTGCAACTTGAAGCTCGCGTCAAAGGCTCTTCGGGTTGATTTCGTCACGTTTACTGTCCAACTGATTTCCCCCCATCCGAGTGTGCGAATTCATTAGACCAGGACAAGGTTCCGTCACTTGGTTTTTCGCGTGATCGTTTCTTTTAACAACGCAATGGCGGTCGCTGCATTTGCCGCTGGACCCGTGACCGATACCACGACGGACTCGGAGCCAATGATTGCGCCGGCATTCCACCCCATGTCGTTTTCCACGAAACCGCGAGTGCCGATGTCTGACAGTTTCTTAAACTCCGGAGCGCCACTGTGCGGTTCGTGATACCTCGCGGGAACCACTTGGATCAGCGCGCTGCCTTCTCCGGAGCTTGCTACCCATTGGCACCCAGACCCCATTGCCGCAACGCGTCCAGGCGCAAGCGGCATGCCGACAAACTTCGAGAGCTCGCCCGGCGTGAACAGCTTGCATTGCGGATTCTTGTCAGCGGCCGAGCGGTCTTCGCCCCTTAGCGCCGCGGCCAGCTTTTCGGGATCGGTCTGAGCGGTAGCGTCCTGATGACAGACGATCATCGCTGCCACGAAGAGGCAGCAAGCCAGAATTTTGGCTGGGGCATTCCCAGCTGACGTTCGGGTGCGGGGCCAACAATCTCGAGTCATAGAAGCAGCTCCTGGTCACGGACGAGCCGGCTAACCGTTTAGCATTACGTCTGTTGCGTCAACGCCGAGTTTAGCCACCTTCTGGCGCCGCAGTGAGCCACTTCCTTGGCGCTGGAATTGGCGCTAGGCTTAATTCTCGGCCCAACCGTCACGGATCATTCAAACATCGGCGCCTGGCCCAAATCCACGGCGGCGCGGACAATCAGTCGCTTCGTGTACCACCTGCCTTACTACCGGCAGGAGGCGATCAACTCCCGCTCGGGCGTGCACACCCCGCGCTCGACGCTCGACGCTGGGCAGTTGGTCAGGCCGCGGTGGCGCGGCGCTCGAGCCGCTGTACGACGCGCACAAACCCTTCGTGCTGTCGGCCCAGGTGCTGCAAGCCGATGAGACCCCGGTGGCCATGCTCGACCCGGGCGCGGGCAAAACCAAGCGGGCTTACGTCTGGGCCTACCCACGAGGCGCCTTCGATCCGGTGCGCGATGTGATCTATGACTTCTGCGTCGGGCGAGGCGCATGGTTCCCCATTGCATTCCTCGGCCCGACAGACGACGGTCGCAGGGAGAGTTGGCGCGGCACATTGGTGCGCGATGAATACACGGCCTATGAACGCTTGCTGGTTGCGCAGCCCGGGCGTGTTGCGGCGGGCTGTCTTGCGCATGCCAGACGCAAGTTTGACGAGTTGCTGCGCGACCCTGGCAAGAGCGCCGTCGCGGTCGAAGCGTTGCAGCGCATTGCCCAGATCTACAAGACCGAGCGCGAGCTGGCGGAGATGCCCACCGAAGAGCGCTTGGCCGGAAGAATGAACATTGCTCGGCCCCTGTCGGAGCAGCTGCATACATGGCTGCGGCTAGAGCGAGGCCGGGTGCCTGACGGCTGTGCGACGGCCAAGGCCCTGAACTACAGTTTGAATGCCTGGGAGGCGCTCACGCGCAACCAGCTCGATGGCCAAGTGCCCGTTGACAACAACCATTGCGAAAATCTGATTAGTCTCTGGGCGATGGGCAGGCGGGCATGGCTCTCCTGCGGAAGCGAGCTTGCGGGTCAGCGTGCTGCGATCGTGATGAGCCTCGTGCGGTCGGCCAAGCTCAACGAGCACGATCCGTGGGCTTACCTCAAGGACGTACTCACTCGGCTGCCCGCGCATCTGAACAGCCGCATCGACGAACTGCTCCCACACAACTGGCAGCCCGGCGGCTGATCAGCGCAGCGCATACCGGGATTCGCCGACCGTCGTCAATGTGGGACGGCCAGCCGCTTACACAGAAGGCGTCGCGCCAGAGAATCCAAGCTGCTCGGCCGTCAGGCCGTGGTGCTTGATAGCTTCGATCCGAACGATAACGCCCTTGGCTTCGACGGCCTGAAGGCAGTGGCCTGGCGCTAAGCTTTTCGATTTGCTGTTGGATCTGTTCGTAGGTCTTTGCCATGAGTCTTCGAATCTGAGGTTGGAAGAGTGCCGACTCTACCTGTTTCCAATTGATAAACACTATTGGCGCCTCATAGCGAAAAGTCAGCTTCCGCGAAGGTGAACGGTGCACACTCCCAATTCGCATTAACTCGAGGCCCGAATTCGGTCGCGATCGCCGTGACTTTATTGTCATTACCTTCAATCCAGGCGGTCGCTCTTTGCATATCGATCCACAATTAAATCCGATTTTGACCAGATGGCCGACGGCAGTGCATAACCTCAGACAGAGTTTCGGGACAACCTAACAACCCAACGTCGGATTTGTCACCGGTCTGGGCCGCAGCTTCGGACGCTTTCGGGGGGAACACGGCACTGCAGCTAAGAGACAAGGCCGCACCGCCGCTGCCCGGCTGGACCTCCAAAGTTGATGAAGCCAAGCTTGAGTTGGTAGACGAGCGCCTGGGCGAACGTGACGGTTTTCTGGTGCGGTGTGACTGGCGTTTGCCGTGGTCGACGGGATCGCCTGGTTGCTGTCGTTTTGCGCACCGCAGGGCGGTGAGGAAAGTGTCGAAGAAGTCGAGGCTTTCGTCAGCAACGGGTCTTGGTCAACGCCGTTTCAGCCATCGCAGTCTCCGCTTGAGACGTGTCATCCCCCGCGTAACTCTTTCATCAGTGCGTCACGATTACTCGGACCGCGCTGTGTTCAGAAATACTTTTCTGTGCAGGCACCGGGGATGCGGCTAAAAACTTGGACTGTTTATGCCGTGAGGCCCAAGCTTCTTCGGTAGTCGACGGGACTGCGCGCGCCCAAGGACATCTTGATC
>NZ_JBJXIA010000067.1:0-4027 GCF_046115955.1 Variovorax sp. GrIS 2.14 | reverse complement strand
TTGCTCCGATTCAGCCATGGAAACACCATGCTTTTCATTCTTGCGGGCATTGCCTTTGTCCCAGTCGAACCCCGTCACACGGCTCAGGTCTACCATGATTTGTATATTACCATCATGTACATTCCTGTCGAATGGCGTGTGCGAGGGCAGTGAAGTCCCGAAGCGTCACCGTTTGACGTTAACTCTCATCCATCATCCTCCCGACCTTGCTCCCCAGCGCACTCTCTGCCCTGAAATACCCCATCACCACGGTGACGCTCTGATGCCCCGTCATGGCCATCGTCTCGGGCAGCGACATGTTCTGACGCCCGGCCTCCGTCACGAACCCGGCCCGCAACGAATGCGCGCTGAAGTCCCCCTCAACTCCCGCCAGCAGACACCGCGCCTTCACAATGTCCCGCACCGCAGCAGGCGCCAGCGGCTCGGCAAGATGCCCGCCCTTGCGGATGCTTCTGAAGATCTTCCCCTCGGTGATCCGACTCGCCTCCAGCCAGTCCGTCATGGCCACAGCAGCACTCCCCACCAGCGGCTTCACATCCTCTGGCCGGAGTTTTCCCGTCTGGTTCGTCTTCGAGTGTCCCAGCGTGTAGAGATAGGACGTCGCATCTACCCGCACCAGGTTCTCCATGTCGGCCGATGCCACCTCGGAACGCCGCCGTCCGCCGGAAGCCCAGGCAAACAGGAGGAGGGCGCGATCGCGTTTCCCCCTGAGGGTGTCATCGCAGGTCGCCAGCACCAGCTGTAGCGGATCCTTGGTCAGTGCCCGCTGCTTGTGGGTCCGGACGCCACGCTGCGCGTAAGCCCGACGTGTCCGGGCTAACAACTCCCGCACTACCGCGTCCGCACACGGATTCGCCACCCTGGCCAGCTGGTGCGCCTTGGACAGCACCGCAAGCCGGTGCGACAGCGTATTCAGGGCCGGTACACCGAGTCTTGCCTTGTAGCGCGCCGCGACCAGCGCCGCATCCACGTCCGCCGGCAGTTCACTCACCAGCGTGCCGCCGTCTTCGTTGGTCCTCGATGCATGGTCGACGATGAACTGGATCACCACGGGCACCGGCACCGGCGTGCTCAGCGAGTCACCAAAGCGCGCTGCATACCAGGCGGCCCAGTAGCGCATCGCCGAGCCATAGGACAACCGTGTGTTCGCCGATTCGCCTTGCCGAAGCAAAGCATGCGCAGCCCGTTCAGCCGTTTCCGTCAGCACTGCGGGATCCAGCACCGGCCGGCGTTCCGACAACGCCAGCAGGCTTGCCAGCGGCGGCTGATTCGTGGTGGACGGATTCATGGCTTTAATCTTATGTCGCATGTATGATTTGGTACATCATACATAAATAGATCACGATAACTGACGCTTATCGAGGGTAAAAGATGGGGCGGCAGGGCGGTTGGAAACTGAAAAGTACGAGGGTCTGGAATCATGGAATTCACGAAGGCTCGACGCGGAACGCAGGAACACGAGGTCTGGGCTGCGGCCGATGCGCTGATGCACGAAGGCCTTCGGCCCACGGTCGATCGTGTGCGGCAGAGACTCGGAAAAGGTTCGCCAAACACGGTCGGTCCAATGATCGAGGCCTGGTTCAAAGCACTCGGGTCCAGGCTGGCCGTCGGAGTCTCCGGGACTGCGAATCTGGCCGCGGGCAATGACGCGGATGGCGTGCCTGTGAGCGTGCGCAATGCGACGCGGCTGCTCTGGGAGACGGCGCGCAAGGAAGCCGAGCAAGTCCAGGATGCAGTGCTCGAGAAAGTCCGCAATGAACTCAAAGCTCGAGAGGATGAACTCGAAGGCAAGCGACTTGAGCTTACTCAGCGAGAGGATGCGTTCGCGCAGACACGCGCCAGTCTGGACCATGCCCTCGCCTCTTCGCAGCAGGCGCGGGAGGCACTCGAACATCAGGTGACGGCATTGGCGTCTGAAGGACTGAGGCAGCGCGAGGCGGCTGCCAGGGAAATGGCGAGACTCAATGCTCTGTTAGTCGATGCACAAGGCATTGCGGAAAGATTGCGGCAAGAACATTCTTCGGCACTCGCCGTCCGCGACCAGGACCTGCGTGATGCGATCGACCGCCATACCGCGCAGGAGCGGCGGATGCTGGAAGAAGTCGATCGGGCCCGGCAATCTCACAAGCAGGCCGAGACCGCCCTCGCCCGTGAGCGTCAGCAGCGCATTCAGAGTGAGGAAGCCGCGGCGCAGACCTTGGAGGCCGGCCGCCGGATGCTGCGCGAGACGCAGCAGGCCGCCCAGCAGCTGGAGCGCGAGCTTCGGGAGCAGCTCGCAAGCCAGTCGACATCACTCGTGCAGGCGCGATCGCAAGGCGAGGCGCTGCAGCAGCGGCTGGATGATCTGCACAAGGCGCTGCTGGAGGAGAAAAAGGCGCACGAACTCACGCATGGATTACTTGCTGAAGTGCTCACAGCGAAGTCAAAGCCGGGCGTCAAGCGCATACGGGCTGCCAAGCCGAAGTAGCTCAAGGTTGGTGCTTTTGCGGCGATGCGCGCGACTGATCGCAATGTGATGCCTTAGCGCGAAGATGTCTTGCGCACCACCATCCTTCACTATCGACATCGTGGTGGCGATCTTGGACGTCGCGTCAGCTTCCCGTAATCGTAACGACGGTGCCCGATCGTGGGCAGTTCCCCCCGTAGACGTATTTGCAGGATTCGGCGGCACCTCGCTGTTTCGCGGCCTCTGCGCGGTCATTGCGAGCTTATGCCCGCCCCGGCACCACATTCTCCTGCACTTATCCACAGCGTTGTCAGTGGCGCGGTTTGCTAGGTGGCTATCTAATGGTCTCTATGAAAAGAGACCATCTGCACTGTATTTTTGTACGTCAAGAACGAACGCCCGATCCGGTGGACAAGATGCGAAAGGGGTTCGATGTCAAGCTTGTGCAGATGCTGACGCGTGGAGTCGCGCTGCGCATGACGACGCAGGCCAGCAAGTACCTGGATCGCGAGTACATGGAGCACTGGGAGGCCGTGTGCTGCCTTCGCATCCAGTACTCTGACCTAACGCGAACA
Organism: Variovorax sp. GrIS 2.14; assembly: GCF_046115955.1. Taxonomy (NCBI): domain Bacteria; kingdom Pseudomonadati; phylum Pseudomonadota; class Betaproteobacteria; order Burkholderiales; family Comamonadaceae; genus Variovorax; species Variovorax sp. GrIS 2.14. The sequence goes on along the minus strand of NZ_JBJXIA010000067.1, from coordinate 1,006 downwards.
TGGCTGTCGATAACCGAGTGGCCTAAGGCGTCTTGACGCCCTGCCGACGCGCAAGTTCGCTGTACAGCCGCATCGTGACCATGAACATCGACTGAAGTGGGTCGATTGCGCACTGCGTGTCGAAGTACGCCGACATGGTGGTCCAGTCAGCCAGTTCGACCGATTTTTTGTCGGCCATTACGAGCACCATGTTCTGGCCGCTCATGTAACCCCAAGCCCAGTGCCCTTGACCGATCTGCTCAGATATCGAAACCGGATCCGAGCCCTTGTGCAGTTCGTCCACTGACCACAGGAGGACGTGCCCCAGCCAGGTACGGCGGCGTCAGCGGCGAGCGCACCACCACACAGCAGTAGTAGTGCACCAACAAGGACCGCAAGCCTCAGAGCCACATATCCGCCGGCATCTTGGCCGGTAGGTCGCCCTTCCAGCCAAGGCTGTAGACAACCCACTGATCGTTGCCCTCCTGTCGTTGGGAGGTAGCCAACGGCACCCAACCCTGTTCAAGGTACGCGTTCGTACGATCCGAACCGTTGGTTTCTTTGATTTGCTTCACGTCTTCCATTGCCATCCTCAGCTCCTTTTGTTGTTGCACGGCAGCGTAACCCGTTCGTTCAGGTTGAGGGAAGGAAGTGACCTGATTTTCTTGGTCATTCATTTCTCGAGCGTACATAAAGCACGAATTAAAGATACATGGAAGAGAACGTAGCACCGACTCTGTGAGAGCAAGACGAGTTGCCTGCGCGTGCCATGATGGACTTCGCGATTCTTAAGGCGTATCGCCTTATCGAGCCAGCGTAGATCCAGCCATTTGGACGCGTCATCAAGATTCTCAGTCGGCGCGTGTTTGACCATCGACTCAAACGGAGAAAAAGCATGCCGAACAGTTGAGTTGATTTCTCGGTAGGTAAAGTGATCCTGCCTCGTTTCCACGTACACCAAGTCATGCAGCCAGAAGGCTGCGTTCCCTCGTAACCGGTGCGAGGTATCCGATAGCCGTGTGCATGC
>NZ_JBJXIA010000066.1:0-4322 GCF_046115955.1 Variovorax sp. GrIS 2.14 | reverse complement strand
TGGCACTGGAATTGTCGCTAGGCTTGGCTTTCGGCTCAAATCTCCCGGCTCATTCAAATATCGGCGCCTGGCTCAAATTCGCGTCGGCGCGGACAGCCCAGAATGGTTCATGCGAGGCCTATTCCCACCGCCGCGCGCCGAATCAGGCTCTCGCCGTCGTCAGCAAAGTGAAAGGCCCGCAGGAAGTCGGTCACGCTGTAGCCCGGGTGCTCGCGACGCAGGGCTGCAACCGCCTGCAGGGCCTCGTCGTGGCGGCCCGCCAATTCGAGGCAATGCGCCTCGATGCCGCGGATGTGCTGGTGTGCGTTGGGTCGCGCGCTCGCCCGCACGGCCCAGTCGGCGGCCTGGTCCATCCGACCCTGGCGCATCAGCGCCATCGCCCGCGTAGCCAACATGGCAAATAGCATCGGATCGAACGGGCTCAGCTCGCGGGCGTGGTCGGCCGAAGCAATGGCCGCATGGGCATCGCCCGACTGCGAGTGCACGAAAGCTAGCGCGTAATGGCCCTGCGAGAAGTTAGGACTGAGCAGGACCGACTGGTTCAGTTCGGCGAGTGACTCAGCCACCTGTCCGCGCAGCCAGTGAGCACGGCCCAGGGCCCAGTGGATCGCTGGATCCTGGTCGTCAGCGATGAGGCCTTCGTTGGCATGGCGCCAGGCGAGTTCTGTTTCGCGCGCCCGGTCGCCCCAACCTTGGAAGGCGTTCTGCCAATGCGTGAATGAGAGGCCCGCGTGCGGGCGCGAGAACCCCGGCTCCAGGCGTGTGGCGGTTTCGAACCAGTGGCGGGCTAGTTCATTTTCTTCGCGTCGGAAGCGGTACATGTGCCCCAGGCCCCGGTGGTGGGCTTCCCACGCATCGAGCGACCCTGGGGGTTTGAGCACGGCGCGTTGACGTTCGGCGAGCTCGACCTGGTCTGCGATGGCGGCCACCAGCTGGTTGCACAATTCGTCCAGCACGTCGAACGGTTCCGACTCGGCGGCGCTCAGGCTGTCGGCCCAGACTACGCGTGCGCTACGGGTATGGATGAGCTGGGTCGACAGGGCGATCTGCCCGCAGCCTCGGCGCAAAAGACCGGTGGCCACGTAGTCGACATCGAGCACGCGCGCAGCGGCTTCCGCTCCCATGCCCCGCGCCTCAAGTGCGCTAGTGCTGGCCGGGGCGATGACGAACAGGCTGCGCAGTTTGGCCAACCTCGTTGTGACGTCGTAGGCCAAGTAGCGACCGAAGCCACTCGAACTGCCGTATGGCAACTCCTCGAAGGGCATGACGGCGACCGACCCGCGACGCAGGTGGGGTGGCTCACTGGCGGAGGGCGGCGGTTCCTGCACCACAGCGCGGACCGCCGAGCCGCCGTGGCGCTCACGCGCCAGACGCCACGCTTGCACAAGGTCTGTTGCGTCCTGGCCTTCGCAGTCGAAGAGTCGGACGGCGGTCGCGAGATGGGCATCGCCTTCGCGAAGCTGGCCGCGCCGCGCAAGCGCGTCGAGCAGGCGCTCGTGCGCGCGGCGGTCATGCGGCAACAGGCGCAGCCACCGGCTCAGGCAGTCCAATGCCTCGGCGGATTGGGGCGGAAAGTGGTCGGCCATGCGCTCCAGCAGGGCAATGTAAAGGCTGCGCCAGCGACGCCGCTCCGCCATCACCCAGTGAGCGTAGATAGGCGCACCGTCGATGTCGAGGCCCGCCAGAAATTCGCCGTCGAAGCCCGCCGCGTGGATGGACGACGCCAGCGTTGCGCTGGAATCGTTGCGGCTGCGGACCTGCGACTCCAGCTCGCGTACGTCGATTATTCCGTCGCCCAAATCCAGATGCACGCCTTGCGCGTTAGCCAGCACGCGCTTGCGCAGCGGCTCGTCGAGAAGGGCACGCAGCTTCGACAGGGCGCTACGCAACTCGGCGCGAGGATCCGAAGGCCGGTCCCAAAGCATCTCGCAAAGTTGGTCGCGGGACATGGGGCGCGGGGCCAGCGCAAGCAAAGCTAGTAGCGCCCGAGCCTTGCGTGATGGGGGCAGGATGAGCGCCTGCCCGCGCCGCAGCATCGCCATCGGACCGAGCAGGCGGAGCTCGAATTCGGAGGACGAGGCAGTGAATTCAACAGTCGTTGCCACGCTCAATTCCACGCGGATTGCAGCGCTCAATGCCACGCCCGAAGCACACAGTTGGCCTCTGTCTCCCGCAAGTGAAGGAGGCTTCGATCCCCAACCTGCAAGGAGCCCGTCATGTCCCCATTATCTTCGCCCACCTCCGCCAGCACAACCGCCGATCTCGCGGCCGTCAAGGGTCGACAGCAGGCGGCCTGGTCCTCCGGCGACTACGCGATCGTTGGCACCACGCTCCAGCTCGTTGGCGAGCTGCTGGCCGAGTCCTGCGACCTGCGCACCGACGAAAAGGTGCTCGATGTCGCAGCCGGCAACGGTAATGCCACGCTCGCGGCTGCGCGGCGCGGCTGCAAGGTGACCTCGACCGACTATGTGAGCACGCTGCTTGATCGCGGCGCCGAGCGCGCGCAGGCCGAACGCCTCGAGGTGAGCTTCCAGACCGCGGACGCCGAGGCGCTGCCCTTCGCAGCGAACGCGTTCGATGCGGTGCTCTCCACCTTCGGCGTGATGTTCACGCCGGATCAGGACAAGGCCGCAGCCGAGCTGCTTCGCGTCTGCCGACCTGGCGGTCGCATCGGCCTGGCGAACTGGACGCCCGACGGCTTCATTGGCCAGCTCTTCAAGACGCTCGGCCGCTACGTGGCGCCGCCGGCCGGCGTCAAACCACCCTCGGCCTGGGGCACCGAAGCGCGCCTGATAGAGCTGTTCCCTCCCGCCCAGGCGACGATCTTCACCACGCCACGGTTATTTAATTTCCGCTATCGCTCTGCCGCCCACTTCGTCGAAGTCTTCCGCACCTGGTACGGCCCCACCCACAAGGCCTTTACCGCGCTGCCGACCGACAAGGCGGCGGCGTTGGAGTCAGACATGATCGAACTGCTGACCAAGGAAAACCGCGCCGGCAGCGCATCTCTGGTGGTGCCCAGCGCGTACTTGGAGGCGGTCGTCACGCGGCGCTGACCCGAAGAAAGAGCGCCCAGTGGCCCTCTTGCCGATAAAGTTGGGCGGCTTTAAGGTCTCCCTCCCGGAGGCTTCACATGAGCAGTCGAGAAACCAAATGAGCGCCGCGATACCCTATTGGCGCGAGGCCGGCTCCGGCCCTGCGATCGTCTGCTTGCATTCGAACGCCAGTGTGTCCGGGCAGTGGCGCACGCTGATGACGCGTCTGGCGGACCGCTATTGGATGCTCGCACCCGACTTGTACGGGTCAGGTCGGAGTCCGGACTGGCCCTCCGACAGCACCATTACCTTACAGGACGAAGTCGATCTGATAGAGCCGGTGTTGCGAAGGGCAGGCGATCCGTTCGGGCTCGTCGGTCATTCGTACGGAGCTGCAGTGGCCCTGCGCACGGCTGTCCAGCACCCGACCAGAGTGCGAGCGCTGGTGATCTATGAGCCAACCCTGTTCTCGCTGATCGAGATGGAAGGCCCTGCCCCGAACGATGCGGACGGGATCCGGAATGCGGTGGCCGCGGCGGCTACGGCACTGGACGGCGGAGATCGGTTTGAGGCGGCCCGCTGCTTCATCGACTACTGGATGGGGCCGGGGAGCTGGGCCACTACCGCGGAAAACCGCAAGGTCGCCATCGCCGACTCCGTCGTGAATGTTCGACGGTGGGCTCATGCGCTGTTCACCGAACCCACGCCGATTTCGGAGTTTGGCCGACTCCAAATGCCGGTGCTATACCTCACAGGCGGGCGGTCAACTCAGTCTGCCCACGGCGTGGCACGTCGACTGTTGAAGGCACTCCCGAACGTCTCCTGCGTGAATCTTGCCGGCCTAGGGCATATGGGGCCGATCACCGACCCCGACGCGGTGAATCGGGTCATCGAGAACTTCCTGCTGCGATCTGTGTAGGCGGTCGCTCAATGCAGAGATGCTCCCACACAAGAAGTCCGTGTCACGCATCGGCAGACTCAGTGTGCGCCGCCAGGTCTTCCTCAGATTCCAGGCGTTCGTGCGATCGCCCGCGAACTTCGTTTCATGGCTGTATGCCGACAGTTGGTCGACTACCTGGGGATTGGACACCGCTCTTTCTCCTGAACGAGCGCAGACGCTGAGCAGCCGTTCGAGCCTTAGGGAGACGCTTATATGGGCGCCTCCCGGATTGCAAGAACTCGTGTGTGTGACGATTCAGGAGGCAGGGCTGCAGTCTTATATCCGGCCTGTTGTGCAAGCTGATATGCCTGCTGGCCCTGATGGTTTTCGCTGACGAGGTTCCCATC
>NZ_JBJXIA010000065.1:0-4914 GCF_046115955.1 Variovorax sp. GrIS 2.14 | reverse complement strand
TGCCTAGTTTGATGAAGAGCTCGACTGCTCGGATTCGATCTTCGTAGGAATACATGAACTACTTTCAGGTAGTCCAACTTTTTGTCCGCACCCCCATCTTGGAAAACCGAAGGCGTCCCTTGCATACATGGTTTCAGGCGCTGAATCAAAGGTGACGACCGGAGTTTGCTTCCATGATGCAAAGAGCCATTGAAAGCCGAGTCTATTTAATGTCTACGTTTCCTGATGTTTGATTCCCGAAATGACACGGGCGATCTTCTCGCCGCATGTGATCCGGTGTTTGATTGTTAAAGTAAAAATGTGAGGCGCGACATGTTGAAAACGGCACCCTGGCGAAACAACGAGTTGAAAAGTCTGCAGGTGCTACAAGCCCTGAATGTTCTGGACAGCGCACCTGAGCCTGAGTTCGATGCGCTCGCGCATGCCGCTGCGAACGTCTGTCAAACCCCGACCGCATTGGTGACTCTCGTTGACATCGATCGACAATGGTTCAAGGCCAGTGTTGGCTTTGACGGGCCGCCGCAGACGTCCCGTGAGCTGAGCTTTTGCGCCCATGCGGTCCTTGGCGACGCTCTATTTGTCGTTGAAGATGCCGCCCAAGACCCTCGTTTTTGCGAACATCCTCTTGTCGTGGGCGCCCCCCATATTCGCTTCTACGCGGGCGCACCCCTGATATTGCCGGACAACGTGCGGATAGGCACGCTGTGCGTCATCGACTCGCATCCACGCCGACTCGACGACGCTCAGCGCATTGCTTTGAAGCGACTTGCGTTCGCGGTCGTGACGGCACTTCAAGGCAGAGCGGCGGTGCAGCGGCTGAGGTTGCTGGCTGCTGCCGATCAGGCCCGCGATGTGCAAGAACTTGTCCAGAATGCGCTTTCGAATGTCGATGGCGCCATGCAACGCCTCTTTGCCTTGGCCCAAGTGAGCTCGGTGCCGAATTTGGGCGACGTAGCAACAATGATGCCCTTCGAAAGTCCAGCACTTCGGTCCGAGGCGTCGACTGACGCGGCGCGCCCACTTATGACGCCGAAGTCAAATGCAATGCATTTCTGTTTGACTTCGATCGTCGCGCTGCTCGGGATCACGTTGCGACTATTGCAGCCGGAAAAACGACTTTCGCCGATTGAGCAGGCGCGTCTGTGGACGCAATTGGCGGCCGACACAAGGATTGCGGGAGGCGCTGCGTACCGCGCAGCTTTGGCGCTAGCCGATCCCTCGTCTGGTCGCTCTTGAAAGAGAAAGCCTCAGTACTTCAAGCGTAGCCGTGGAGTGAGCGCCAGGCTGATGGGAGACTTCGCGCACCTCGCGCGCGAGGCATGCGAGCACTTGTTTTCCGATGCGCCGAAGATGCCGCGGCGGCCAGCGAGGTGGCCGAACCTGCCGCGGCCGTGCTGAGCGATGAGGAGACGCCTCAGACCGAGGCGTTCTTCGAGATGTGGCGATTTGGATTTGACCCGTGACGACGGAAGCGTCCGCTGAAAATGCGCCCGGACTTCTTTCTGCCAAGGATTGGAGCTGAACTGGAACCGGGTGAAGGCGTGCATGGACGAGGGCAGGGGTGCCACGTATTCGATAGGGCGCAGCTTCCCAAGCTTGATCTGTCGACGTCAACACGGACGTTTTCGTTAAATTCGTCACCGGCATCGGGCCGTGCCTGATGGTCTTTGTGTGCGATTTCCACCATGCTTGCACGAGTGAAAAATTTGGACAGTTGGCGGTGCGGAAATTGCGTTCACGGCGGGCCCAAGGACGGTTGGCCGCTGTGCGACGCTGCTTGCCTCATCGATCTTCGCTGCGCTCAGCGCACCAACGAGGCCGTGCTGCGCGCGACAACGATCGAAGCCTTGTTTCAGCGGCTGTGCAGCGCAGACATTGAGAGCGGCAATTTCCAGATGGTAGCCGTGTGCAGGCCCGACGCGGTCACCGGGGGATCGAGATTGTCACCATCGCGGGCACATCAGCGACGAAATGTTGACCCAGATGTCTTTGTCAGTATGTTCTTGACGAATGCTCTGGGCCGGAGCCTGATCAGTCAAGCCTATCGCAGCAGCTCGCCTGTCGGCGGCAACGACTTTCACCAAAACGTGCAGTCCGCGCCTTGGTATAGCCAGTCCGAGAGGTTGGTCATGCCGCAATTGCCGCCATGCTACTTCGCTGCCAATGTCGCGCGATCCGCGTGCTTGCGCTTTACTGTGCGGGACGCGGTGATTCAACGTGCAGGACGTGGCCCTGATCGACCCTATGGCGCATAACGTCGGCTTCGACCTGGACGATTTGGAGCGCGATGTCCGCCGGCGGCAGGCTGAGGACCTGCTGCGAGCGAGTGAGCAGCGCGTTCGCAGCCTGCTTGAGGGCATGGAGGACGGCTACTACGAGGTCGACCTGCACGGCCGCTACCGCTACGTCAACGAGGCCTTCGTGCGGCTGCTTGGCTACAACGCGCAAGAACTTGACGGCCTCGACAACCGCGCGCACCAGACGCCCGAGATGGCCAGCGAAGTGGCCGCGACCTTCAAAGAGGTGTACCGAACCGGCGAGCACCGAAAAACCCAATCTTGGGAGTACGTGCACAAGAACGGCAATGTCGTGCGGGTGGAGGGATCCGTCAGTCTGCTGCGCGGACCCACTGGAGAGTGCATCGGGTTCTTCGGAATGCTGCGCGACATTACTGCACGCACGCGCATCGAGCTTGCGCTGCGAACAAGCGAGGAAAAGTACCGCACCATCGTCCAGTCAATGGGCGACTCTTACTTCGAGGTCGACTTGCACGGTCGTCTCACGTCAGTCAATCCGGCCTTCGGCGCGATGTTGGGGCGACCAATGGAGGATCTCGTCGGTCGCAGCCACCGGGAGCTTCAGACCAAGGCCGCGGCCGATCAGGTGCTTCAGGTGTTCCGCTCGGTATTCGATACGCGTCGCACGGTGCCCAGCTTTGACTGGGAGATGCTGCACCGGAACGGCCGAACTGTGATGGGCGAAGGTCAGGTGCAGCCTGTCTTCGACGAGCATGACCGGGTGCTGGGCTTTCGAGGTACGCTGCGCGACGTTACAGAACGCCGGCGTGTCGAGCAGGCGCTCCATCAAAGCGAGCAACGTTTTAGGGCGTTGGCCCATCTTTCGACCGATTGGTTCTGGGAGCTGGACGCCGATCTTCGCTACCGAACGCTGGCCGGGCGTGGCGGCGTGGTGCCGGCTACGCGCGACAAGTTCGTCGGCCAGTTGATATGGGAAACGGCTCTAGCGATCGAGGCCCCACGCACGTGGGCGATGGTGCGTACCGAGATGGAAGCACGTGAGGCGTTCCGCGACGTCGTCATGTTTCGCACGCTCGACAACGGCCGCCCGTATTTTCTGAGCGTGAGCGGCGAGCCAGTATTCAGCGACGGCGCATTCGCAGGGTACCGCGGCATCTCGCGCGAGATCACCAAGGAGAAGCTTGCCGAGAGCCGCGTCCAGTTTTTGGCGACCCACGATGCGCTCACCGGCCTGCCCAACCGCCTGATGTTCGGCCAGCTGCTCACCGGTGCAATCCGCAGCGCTCAGCGTGACGGTGCCTGCTTCGCTTTGCTGTTCATCGACCTCGACCGCTTTAAATTTGTTAACGACACTTTGGGCCACGACGTCGGCGATACCCTATTGCAGGAGATCGCTGGGCGCTTCTGCGATGCGTTGGGACCGGCGCATGTGTTGGCTCGGCTGGGCGGTGACGAGTTCGTGGCGTTGCTGCAAGACGGCCAGGGGCGCACCGCCATCGATGCGGTGGCCGCCCGGCTGCTAACCGCCGCGCTGCAGCCGCTGGTCTTGCAGGGGCAGGAATGCCGCGTGAGCGCCAGCATTGGCGTGGCACAGTACCCGTTGCACGGCCAGGACGAACGCACCCTGATGAAGAATGCGGACACTGCGATGTACTTTGCCAAAGACGCCGGCAAAAACAACCTGCAGTTTTACTCAGAAGACATGCGCGCGCGCTCGACCGAGCGCTTCGCCATCGAGAGCCAACTGCGCAGTGCACTTGAGCGTAACGAACTTAGCCTTCACTACCAGCCCCAGATTGACCTCGCAACTGACGCCATCGTGGGCGTGGAAGCGCTGCTTCGCTGGGACCATCCGGAACTGGGGTCGGTCGTGCCCCTACGCTTCATCGGCATTGCGGAGGAGACCGGGCTGATCGTGCCCATCGGCAAATGGGTGCTGCGCGAAGCGTGCCGGCAGAACATGGCTTGGCAACGTGCCGGGCTGCCCATGGTCTGCATGGCAGTAAACCTATCTGCGCGGCAATTGCAGGACGAGTTGTTCCTGTCCGATCTGGCCGCAGTAATTCGGGAAACAGGCCTGCCACCGCACCTGCTGGAACTGGAGATCACCGAAGGCATGGTGGTGCAAAACCCCGACGCGGCGGTGCAGTTGCTGCGTGCGATCAAGGCGATGGGGGTGCGTTTGGCAATCGACGATTTTGGCACCGGCTACTCCTCGCTTGCGCAGCTCAAAGCCTTTCCCATCGACACGCTCAAGATCGACCGTTCCTTCATCGACGAAATTGTCACTAGCTCGCAGGACACAGCGATCACGCAGGCGATCATCGCCATGGGCAAGAGCCTGGGGCTCACCGTGGTGGCCGAAGGCGTTGAAACCTTTGAGCAAGAGCGACTCCTGCGCCAGCACAAATGCGACCGCACGCAGGGCTACTTTTTCAGCCGACCGGTGTCCGCCGACGCGTTCGCGAGCCTCCTGGAGCAGCACGAGCGTCGGCTGCGCCAATTCGCATCCAGCGCGAATAAAGCTTGAGCCCGTCTGCGCCGGTTGAATCTTGACCTATCGGGGGTGCGGACAAAAAGTTGGACTACCTGAAAGTAGTTCATGTATTCCTACGAAGATCGAATCCGAGCAGTCGAGCTCTTCATCAAACTAGGC
>NZ_JBJXIA010000064.1:0-4958 GCF_046115955.1 Variovorax sp. GrIS 2.14 | reverse complement strand
TCCATCCGCCAGCTCGTGCCAACAGGGCGTTTGTGCCGTCGGAACACGGCGGCCAGCACGGGCAGGATTTTGATCGCCCAGCGGTGCACGGTGGCGTGATCAACGACGACTCCGCGTTCGGCCATGATCTCCTCAATGGGGCGCAAGCTCAGCGGGTAAGCCGCGTACCAGCGCACACAGGTCAGCATGATTTCAAGCGGATAGTGCGCCCGCTTGATTACCTTGCGCAACGCCTTGATCATCGCCTTCATCCCGTTGTCAGTCTCGCCTCAGCTTAGCTGCAGCGGCTTACCGCGACAGAACCCTCATTCATGCTCGCCTCGAAATATCTCATCTGGCCGCGGCCATCGGATTTAGCCCGATACAAGGCCAGGTCCCCTTGGCGCAACAGGGTTTCGCTGTCCTCGCCATCGCCTGGCACCACCGCAATGCCCACGCTTGTGCCGATATGAACCACGTGGCCCTCCACATCGAAGGGCCGAGTCAGCACGTCAATGATCCGTCGAGCTAGGTGGTCGGAGCCTTTGGGCTGAACGGCGTCGCGCTGCACTACGGCGAATTCGTCACCGCCCACCCGCGCCACAATATCGGTCTCGCCCACGCACTCGCGCAGCCGCTCGGCCACCTGTTTGAGCAGCGCATCGCCCGCACCATGGCCAAAAGTGTCGTTGACCGGCTTGAAACGGTCCAGGTCGAGGCACAGCAACGCCACCGTACCGCCGCAACAGGTGGCGGCAAGTCCGCGCTCCAGTTCCTCCCGAAGCACGCCGCGGTTTGGCAGACCGGTGAGCAGATCGTGCCGGGCCATAAAGCTGATGCGCTCTTGGGCCTTTCGCTGATCAGTCACGTCTTCATGAAGCGCGACGCAACTGCCGTCTGCCAAGCGTGAGACGGCGATCTCGACGATGCGGCCGTCCTCGAGTTGCCACTCGCGCCAACGCATGCCTTCGCTGCCTGCAAGGGGCTGCGGCCGCTGGAGGCTTGCGATCGATTCCCGGCCCGGCGTCGCGTCCATGATCTGGCGAAAGGTTACACCCGGGCGCACTACCTCCGGCGGCAGGTTCCAAATCTTGCGGTAGTGGGCGTTGGCCAGCACGAGAGTGTCGTTGCTGTCAAAGGCGCACATGCCGTGCGGAATTCGCTCGAAGGCGTCGCGTAAAAGATCGAGCTCTTGTCGCATCGCCAGATTCTGCGACCGCAGTGCGTCGAGCTCCAAATCGGTCGAAGACCGCTTATCTTCATTGGCGGCTGCGGCTGCGGCTGCGGCGTGTTGGTGAAGCTTCATGCGACCACGGCTTTTCAAAAGAAATATCCTGAGCTGGAGTATCTGACTGCAGTGAGCTGTTCGCAAGAGCAAATAGCGCCAACGGTGCCTCATCAGTGACTTAGTTCCCGGCTTCCACGCTTGCCGTGCACGCGCGGCTTTGACAGGCGCAACCAGCTCCCCGAGATAGTCAGCATCCACGTGCACGCGGCCCAGATCTACGACCGTGTGATGTTTGGCCATTGGGGCGGGAACTTCATCAAGGGGGCGGGCAACAAGATCCTCGGTGGACGGGCTGCTTGTGCGTTCCGGCAGCTTGATGCGGTGCGCTCCTGAAGAAAACGCCACAACTGTTTCGGCGACCGCCAGATTCGTCGTCAACCTCAATTGGATTGCCGCACCGTTGTCCCAGAGCTTCGTCTAACAGGCTGCTGAAATACTCTCCGCCCGTTGTCGACATCCGCTGTTCCTCGAACGTTGATCAGTGATCGTTTCCTCACTCGAGAACAGACCCAAGACCATGCGCGGCGCCGATACCTTCACCGAGAGTCTGTTCACCATGCGCAAGCTTGAGGACTTCGTTGCGGCAGACCATCCGCTGCACCCGATCCGCTCGATGGTCAACGAAGCGCTGATCAAGATGGATGACTTGTTTGCCGGCATATACGAGGCTGACATCAAGGGCGAGCGCCCCAGCATCGCTCCAGAGAAGCTGCTGCGAACGATGCTGCTGCAGGTCTTCTTCAGCGTGCGCTCGGAGCGCCAACTCATGGAGCAGACCCAATACAACCTGCTTTATCGCTGGTTTGTCGGCGTCGCCATGGACGATGCGGTCTGGGTTCCCAGCGTCTTTACGAAGAACCGCGAGCGGCTCATTGCGCACGATGCGGTCATCGAGTTGTTCAACCACATCCTGGAGACGGCCGATGGCAAGGGCTGGCTGTCGGGCGAGCACTTCAGCGTCGATGGCACTCTCATCCAAGCGTGGGCCAGCCACCGCAGCTTCGCGCGCAAGGATGGCGGCGACGCTGATGATGCCGGCGACAACGCGACCGGTAGCACCAGCTTCAAGGGTCAGACCCGCAGCAACGACACCCACACATCGCGCACCGATGGAGATGCGAGGCTGTACCGCAAGGGCAAGACCGCCAGCCAGATGCGCTACATGGGCCACACCCTCTCGGACAACCGCCACGGCCTGATCGCCAACGTGATGGTCACACAAGCCGACGGCTTTGCCGAACGCGAAGCGGCCAAGGTCATGATCAGGGATGCCCGTCAAGCTACCGCAAGTCCGGATGTTGAAGTCACGCTCGGTGCGGACAAAGGCTACGACGCGCAGGAGTTCGTCCAGGCATGCCGGGACATGGGCGTGATCCCCCACGTGGCACAGAACACTTCCGGGCGGCGCTCAGCCGTGCCCGATGCCATCGCGGCGAGCGAGGGTTATGCGCTGTCGCAGCGCAAGCTCATCGAGCAGGGCTTTGGCTGGGCCAAGACGGTGGGTGGAATTCGTCAGGTGATGGTGCGTGGACTCAAGCGCGTGGACCAGCTGTTCGTGCTGACGACGACGGCCTACAACCTGACGCCATGCGTTCGTTAGGACAAGTCCGTCCCCAGGGGCTCTGAGGCAATCAGAGGATCGCAAAACACCCCAAAATCGGCGTGAACCGCTTCCGGAATCGCTGCTCACTGCACTATGTGAAAAGCGAGTCTTGCCGGAAAAAATGACTCGCTTTAGAGAGGAGTATTTCCACACCCTGTTAAGGACGCTGCCAGTACGGCCGTAACACCTTCAGCGTCGGCCGCCAACTTCCCCAAAAGTTGACGCGTTGTACCTGCTCTTTGTAGCCGGCTCGGCTCGCAGCCGGCTAATTTCCATCTGCTCTGCGCTCGCGGCCTTGCTGTTAGCTTCGGTGAGCTTCCAGCAAGGGGAACGTTTTTCGGGGGCGAGGTCAGCCGTCGCACTTGATCTTAAGGATTAGGTTGCGGATTCGGTTTTAAGCGAGGCCATATCGATCACGTAGCGAAAACGTACGTCACCGTCCTCGATTTTCTTGTACGCATCGTTTACCTCCTGGATGGAGATGATTTCGATATCAGGTCCGATGCCGTGCTTAGCGCAAAAGTCCAGCACCTCCTGCGTGTCTGCGAGGCTGCCGATGAGCGAGCCGGCCACGGACTTCCGATGGAAGGCGACTTCCTGATTATTGACAGGTGACAAAGGCTCAAGCGCTCCAACCACTATAAGAGTGCAATCGCGTTTCAGCAATGCAATAAACGGATTTACGTTGTGCTTTTCGGGGATGGTCGAGAGCATAAAGTCGAAGCTCAATTTTAGTGCCGCAAGCGCTTTCTTGTCGTCCTCCTTCACGCCATCGACGCCGAGTCGCTTTGCCTCGTCTATTTTTTCTTCGGTTGTGGTGAATACCGTCACCTGGGCGCCCATGGCCTTGGCAATCTTCGCGGCCAAATTTCCCAACCCACCGAAGCCGATGATGCCCACCTTCTGGCCCGGAGCGACCTTCCAGTGCTTCATCGGAGAATAGGTGGTGACGCCGGCACACAATATCGGCGCAGCCACTTCGGGCTTGAGTGCGTCGGGTATTCGGAGCGCGAAATCTTCTTTGACGACCAGCACGTCCGAATAGCCGCCGTAAGTGTTGTCGCGCCCGTACATGTTTTTCTTAGTCGGTGCCATCTCGGCCGATACCATCGGACCGTTGTAAGTGGCCAGCCAGCTATTGGGACCTTCGCAATAGTTCTCGTCGCCGGCCTTGCACGGCGCGCACACCCGGCAGCTATCGATCATGCAGCCCACGCCAACGACGTCGCCAACCTTAAAGCGCGTTACACCAGGACCAACCTTGCGGACCTTGCCGACCACCTCATGGCCTGGCATGCACGGGTACACGGTGTTAGACCATTCGTTTTTGGCCTGGTGCACGTCAGAGTGGCATACGCCGCAAAAGAGAACATCGATCTCGAGTTCGCGCGGACCGGCTTCCTCGCGTTCGAAGTCCAACAGCTTGAGGCGACTGAAGGAGTGGTGCGTGGCATAACCGTGCGCTTTAATCATTTCGTTGTCCCTGTGCAAAGGACAAACCTTAGGTTCGCGTGCGGGACGTCTGGTGGGATAGCCGCGGCGTGTGTTGTCGGACAACGGCTCCCATGGCCAAGGTCGCTGTTTCGATACGGAGCCCGATCTTCTTCCGGTTGCTGTACCCCTTACCGAGTTTCGGTCGTAGTTGCGAGGACGTGGATCTTGCGGCGCTACGGCTGACGGCCTACGCGATCAAGAACATTGGCGGTCCAGACTTAAATCTTGACAAGGGCGAACAGGTCAAGATCGAGCCATCGAACGATGGTGACTTGGGCGAGGTGCAGCATGAAGTCAAGATTGTGCCGGCTGGACCGCCTTTCAAAGTCATCGATCTGTTCGAAAGCGACCTCACGCCGAGCGACAAACTGGTCTATGTCAATGACGTAATGAAGGGAACGCTGGTGGAGTCAAAAAAGTTAAGGCAATGTTGAACAAGCCGCGATTTCGATAGCACTCTCGACATTGGCGCTTCATTTGACTACCTAGTGAAGTGCGCTCTAGGGAGACGCTGATCAATTGATCGATCCCGGCACGCCTCGTGCATGCACGAGAGGACCAGATTACGAGGGCAACGGACATGAACCAACGCAG
>NZ_JBJXIA010000063.1:0-5688 GCF_046115955.1 Variovorax sp. GrIS 2.14 | reverse complement strand
AAGATCTCGGGAGTTCCGTGCTTCATGATCGCTTCCTCGACGGCCTCGATGCAGAACTCGGTGTCCATCGAGATCGACACCCGCCAGGCCAGCACTCTTCGGCTGTACCAGTCGATCACCGCCGCCAGGTAGACGAAGCCCCTGGCCATCGAGATGTAGCTGATGTCCATGGCCCAGACCTGATTGGCGCGGGTGGCTGGCAGCGTGCGCAGCAGGTACGGGTAGATCGTGCGCCCGGGTGTCTTCTTGCTGGTGTTGGGCTTCTTGTAAAGCGCGGTGATGCCCATGCGCCGCATCAGCGTGGTCATGTGCTTGCGGCCCACGACGACGCCCTCTCCTCGAAGCAGGTCGCGAAGCATGCGCGCTCCAGCGAACGGCAGTTCGAGGTGCGACTCGTCGATGCGGCGCATTAACTTCAGGTCGCCATCGCTCACCGGCCTGGCCGTGTAGTACGCCGAGCCGCGGCTGATGTTCACCAGTGCGGCTTGGCGCCGGATTCGCAGATCGTGGCCTCGATCGATCATCGCTTTGCGCTCAGCATGCCGGCCTTGATGAGCGCGCCTTCCAAAAAATCATTCTCCAGCGCCAGCTGGCCGATCTTCGCGTGCAGCGCCTTCAGGTCGATCGCCGGCTCTGCTGCCGATGGCTCGCCGCCAAACACGTCGGCCGCTCGCGTGAGCAACTGGTTTTTCCAGTCGGTGATCTGGTTGGGGTGCACGTCATGCTGATGCGCCAATTCGGCCAGCGTCTTGTCGCCTCGAACAGCGGCTAACGCCACCTTGGCTTTGAATGCCGCTGAGTGCGTGCGGCGGGGTCTTCTGCTCATCTTTGCTCCAGTCTTCACAGGCGAGGTCCTCGCCAGCAGGAGCAGTTTCCACACTTACCGGGTTGTTCAGATTTCCGGGGCCAGCTCTCTTCACCGTGCCGATGGGCATTGCCGTGTGCAAAGCCACTTCGCTATGGCTCATATCACTGAGGAAAGCCAGCCTGAGCACAGTGCGCTCAGTGGTCTTGAGTTCGCTGACATGCCGACGCGCAGCTTCTGACAGCCTCTTGACATCCAGTGCGCTGGCAAGATAAGGCTGATCAGACGGGATGGTTTCCTCATAGTTCGCCTCAAAAGCAAACGTCATGCTTTCCCGGCTTGTAATTCGGCCACGAAGGCTGTCGATGGCTCGACTGCGCGTGATCACCATCATCCAAGCCAGGACGGAGCCCCGATCGGCCGCGAACTCTGGCGCCAACCGCCAAATCGTAAGGAATGCCTCCTGCATTACGTCCTCTGCGAGTTCGCGTCTGCGAACGATTTTGAGCGCGCAGTAGTACAGCGACACACGCGAAAGCTCGTAGAGATCACGGAAGGCCTGCATGTCCCCCGCCGCCACTTGATGAACGAGATGGACCAGTTGCTCGTCGCGTTCCGTGTGGGCCTTTGGTCCGATGCGCAATGGTTCCATTTGCATGGAAGTTCCCAAATCTTAACTGCATGCTGATAGGACAAAAACTTGCGTTTTTGTGCTTCCATGATTGATGCGCTACGCGGTCTATAGCGCACAAAAAATGTATTCTGGGGTAGGGCATCCCTCACACAGTGTGGGCGCCGCGGAGCACGCGGCTGCGTCGGCTTGAGGTGTGAAGTGATGTTCTTTCAATACTTCAAAGGTTCGCAATGTCAAAGTTTTCGACAATCCTTATTTCCACTTGCTTGGTTCTCGGCTCCGCAGCGGCCGTTGCGCAGGGTTCAGGCGGCGGCGCAGGTGGTAGCGGCGGCGGTGGTGGGGGCCTGAACGGTGGCTCTGCAACGAGCAGCGGTTCAAGCGACGGCGGTACGGCAGGTGGCAGCATGTCCAATGGTCAGTCCATGCGCAAAGGCAATATGAACAAGGAACCGATGAGCGATGACAAGATGTCGAACGGCGGCATGACCAAGGACAAGATGTCCAAGGACAAAATGAGCAGGACCCCGATGGAGAAGAATTCGATGCCTGCCGATTCGACCGGCGGCAAGCGGACTCCAGATCCGAAGTGATGCGCGTGACCGACATCACTGAGATGGCAAGGATGCATAAACGCGCTGTTCTTTCAGCAGGTTGACCCGACTGGCCTGATGTCATTTTCTAGGGAAGAGCGCCAGCCGAATGCGTGGGCTCTATGTTCGCTGCCGAACAGCACAATCAGCGCATCTCCGCTACCGTGTAATTTCCTTCCTTTTCCGGACAGGAGCCGGAGATGCCTACATCAACCCTTGCGGCCCAGGTTGTAGTACGAGCTTATCTAGATGGCCTTCAGATGGACGAATACCTGTTTGCCGCCGCCGTTTGGATGGCTGAGGCGTGTCTCGGCATTGGACTGACTCCGACCCTGTCAGAGATGCTCCGTCGTGATATCGACAGCCAGGTTGAAGTTGTGTCGGCCTGACAACTGAGGATGCCTCGCGTTGCACCGTTTTCTTTCCAACAATCGCGATGACTTGGTTGCGCGCTGCAAGGCGAAGGTGGCAGAGCGACCGCAACGGGCAGCGACCGAGCAACAACTTGCGCATGGTGTGCCCATGTTCCTCGACCAGCTTACGCGGACGCTGGCCGCAGAAGAGGACGATAGACCAGAGATGAGTGTGGTAATTTCCGGTCCCTCTGGTGGCGATCGGCTGGCTCTTTCCGAAATTGGTGTGAGCGCCACTGCACACGGCAAAGATTTACTGCAACTGGGCTACACCGTGGACCAGGTTGTTCATGATTACGGTGATCTCTGCCAGGCCATCACAGACCTTTCGAGCGCGATGCGCCGTTTGCCGTCGCCGAATTTCGTACGCTGAATCGCTGTCTAGACAATGCCATTGCCGACGCCGTCACCGAGTTCAGCTTTCAGCGCGACGCCCAACTCTCTATAGATCAGCTTGCAGCGGAAAAGCAGCGGCTAGGCTTTCTGGTTCACGAGTTGCGTAATTCGCTCGGCACGACCACGCTGGCGGTGCGCGCATTGGAGGTGGGCAATCTGGGCATTGGCGGCGCAACGGGTGCGGTTCTCAAGCGCGGCCTTTCAACCCTTGGATTGCTGATCAGCCGAGCCACAGCCGAAGTCCGCGGCGAAGGGTCGGATCAGCGTCAGACGTTCTCGGTCGCATCTTTCGTTTCGGACGTGGGCCTTGCGGCCCGGCTGGATATCAATCTAAAACTTTTGGTCCTTGAAGTGGCTGCGGTCGACCCGTTGCTTGCAGTCCTTACCAATCGCGAACTGTTGCATGCTGCGCTGGTCAACCTGCTGCAGAACGCTTTTAAGTTCACTCGGGAGAACTCAACGGTGTCGCTGAGCGCTTACGCTTTTGGGGAGCATGTCCTGATCGACGTTGAAGACCACTGCGGCGGCTTACCGCCCGACGGGGTCGCCAAAATGTTCATCCCATTCAAACCCAACGAAGACAGTCGGGCCGGCCTGGGACTTGGGCTTTCCATCGCCCGTCAGAGCGTCGAAGCGGATTACGGAACTTTGACGGTTCGCGACGTGCCCGGCTCAGGGTGCGTCTTCACAATCAGCTTGCCGCGTCACTCATTGCCTTAAACGGTAGTCGTAGTTCTGCATCTGCACACCAAGACCAGTGTGATTCGCCGCTGTTGCGCGACAAATCAAGACGTAAGGATCGTTATGCCTGACACCTATCCATAGATGCGGGGCCTAAGGTTGATTTTTATTGTTTGAAGGACACAGGAATGCATGGAAGTCTGAATGTGGGTCAAAAACTGCTTGTGCTCAAATTCTTGAAGGTCACGTTCCCACCAAGACCATCGCGCTCATGTATCGCGACTTCGGTCGACCCTCTCCCTTCCGATAAGGCACTCGCCATTGCCATCGTGCAATGGGAACATGAGATCGACCGCCTGCACGTCATCAAGAGCTAGTGGACGGACCGGCCTGCAGATGCGGTTCGAGTTTTGCGTTTCTTGCGAATTGTCAAAGTAATCGTCTTTGGAGCGGCGTCTAGGACACAGTGATCGCTTAGTCTGGCATAGCATGAAACCACGCCGCGATGCGGATCCCTTTCGGTCCGACATCCAAATTCCTAAGAGAGCGACAGCCGGCGAACTCGTCGTTTCATCGCGATCCCGGCTCTTGGTCTGTCAACAACACGCATAAGGGTCGCGATGTATCAAAGAATCCTGGTGCCTGTTGATGACAGCACCACAGCCCGCCGAGGCCTGCAAGAGGCCATCCAGCTTGCGCAGATGTCCAAGGGACGCATACGTCTCGTTCACGTCGACGATGAACTACGGGTTGAATCAAACAACGATTCAACCGTGGGGGAGTTCAGTGAGCCATCTCCTGTCACGGAACGCGGTGTGAAGCTTCTCGCCGAATGTCTCGGCGCGGTGGAACGAAGCGGAGTTGAAGGCGATGTTGTGCTCCGAAAGGGCGTCGCCGGCGTCGTATACCAAGAGATCGCGTTGGAGGCCAGAAGTTGGTCTGCTGACATCGTGGTCCTCGGCACGCATGCCCGAAGCGGCCTGCCGCGCATGGCATTCGGCAGCAACGCCGATGAAATCGTGCACTGCTGCGATGTGCCCGTTTTGCAGGTGAAGCTTTGATCTCGACGTCGCTACCTCCGCGTTGTTTTGACTATCTCGTGCTCTCTAGGGGTGGAACCTACGACTGAGATAAGGCTGCAGGCCGGTCATCTTGCGACGGCAAACTGCGATCCGATCGGACAGTCACTCCCGACACTTTTTAGCCCTCGATCTGTTCCTCAAATCGCCCCCTAAATCACGCAGCGCCGGGCGCACGTGCAGGCCTCTCCTCTCTATCGAAAAACCCCATGGCACTTCATCAGACCATTGAAAACCACAACGGCTCCATTGAGGACATCTACTCCTCGGGTGCTTCGGAACGCTGTCTTCCCAAGTACAGGCTGCCCGAGCACTCCACCGAGCCATCGACCGCCTACAACCTGGTGCGCGACGAGCTCCTGCTGGATGGCAATTCCCGTCAGAACCTTGCCACCTTCTGTACCACCTGGGTCGAGCCCGAGGTGCAGAAGCTCATGGCCGACGCGCTCGACAAAAACATGATCGACAAGGACGAGTATCCACAGACAGCGGAGATCGAGAACCGGTGCGTCCACATCATTGCGGACCTGTGGCATGCGCCCAAGTCGTGGGATGCGCTGGGGTGCTCGACCACGGGTTCCAGCGAAGCGGCGATGCTGGGCGGCCTGGCCCTCAAGTGGCGATGGAAGAAGATGCGCGAGGCCGCAGGCTTGCCGACCGACAAGCCGAACTTTGTGTGCGGGCCAGTTCAGATCTGCTGGAAGAAATTCGCGCGCTATTTTGATGTCGAGATTCGCGAGGTTCCTCTGCGCGGCAACGCGCTTGGACTGGAGCCGGCGGACCTGCGTGAGTTCTGCGACGAGAACACGATCGGGGTGGTCGCAACGCTGGGCGTGACCTTCACCGGCATCTACGAACCCGTAGCAGCACTGTCCGCTGCGCTGGACGACATGCAGCGCGACCTGGGCCTGGACATCCCCATTCACGTCGACGCAGCCAGCGGCGGCTTCGTGGCACCGTTCATCCAGCAGGATATCGAATGGGACTTCTGCATTGAACGCGTGAAGTCCATAAATGCCTCTGGACACAAGTACGGTTTGGCGCCGCTGGGTGTGGGCTGGGTCATTTGGCGCTCGAAAGCGGACTTGCC
>NZ_JBJXIA010000062.1:0-5841 GCF_046115955.1 Variovorax sp. GrIS 2.14 | reverse complement strand
GGCTAGTTTTCGACGATCCATCGTTAAGCTTGAATCTAGAATTTCAAGGAATTGACGGTATAGGACCGCAAACGAACGCCGCTGCTTGCACTGGGGAAAATCCATTGAGAATGAAGGCGGCGACCCGGTTGGCGCGCCAAATCAAGATCCGCGCGCTATGTTCACTGAGCTTGCTGCGAAGCATGGCCTGGTTACGCCAGGCGATAAACTTGACACGAAGATCCTCGAATTTGCGATCGGTGTCGCGGACCCGTGCGCCCGCATCGCAGGCGGCTACTGTGATGCAGAGTCCGGCGGCAACGCGAGCGGACACACCCGGGCGCGGCTTACGAATGATCGGGCAGAGCTGCGATCAAACCGGCGGTCCATCTGAGCGTTTGTTCACACCTATCAGTTGCGCAGAATGCCGCTCGGGCAACGCGGTCACCTCCGGCCTTTGCTGCTTAGCCGGTTACTTCTGGTCAACGATCCAACGGCACGATCTAACAGTCGACGGGGCCAAGGTCTTCGCCAGCAACCGACCACGACGCCGTTGCTACGCGTGCTTTGAAAGCTGCCGCCCCACCACCGCTCAACACGTTCAAACATGGTGATCGTTGCGCCCAAGCAGTTCAACCAAGGCTTGCAGGTCAACTGGCTTGCTCAACAGGTGGTCAAAGGGGCCGGCTTCTCGAAGAGCAGCCAGACGCAAGACGTTGCCGGATAGAGCGATCAGCTTGACAGCGCTTCCTGAAAAATCCGCGCGCAAGGCGTAGGCTGCAGCTTCGCCTCCCAAGCCAGGCATTTCCAGATCCATGATCGCGACGTCCGGTTGACGCGCTGCACCGAGCTGCAATGCATCTTCGCCGGCGTTAGCAACCCGAAATCGTGCATCCGGAAAGTACACCGCAAGTAGCTCGGCCAACATGTCGGCGGCTTCACGCTCATCGTCGAGAATCAGAACTTCTAAAGGGCGTGTCATTCGATTTTCTTTTTTAGAGAATTTTGCACAGAGCGGATGCTCGGCATCTGCCCGATCCAACTTGGAGAGTTGCCATGCAGATCGCTGAGTTTCTTGAAATCGCCAAAGAGCCCATCCTGTCCGAGTCCATCGCATACGCCAGGACAATCCTGCGGTTGAAGGATGAAGACGAAGCTGTCCTCCGTGACCATTTGCCCCTAGTCTTGGAAGCCATCTCAACCGACTTGAGGAGCTCACAGAGTAGGACGGAGTCGATTGACCGATCTCATGGTCTCTCACACGCTGCCGACGGCCAGCCTGAGACGGCCGCTGAAATCCATGGCCTTTTGCGGGCGCGCAGCGGCTTGCGCATAGAACAGGTGTTCGCCGAATACCGCGCGCTGCGGTCCAGCGTCTTGCGCCTTTGGGCCGATGAAGCCCCACACGGCCCTGATGCGGTGCGAGACGTCGGCCGCTTCAACGAAGCGATCGACCAGGCACTGGCAGAGTCGGTTCAGACGTACGCGGCCGAGGTCGAGCGGTGGCAGCAGATCTTTCTTGGTGTATTGGGCCACGACCTGCGGGGGCCTTTGAACGCCATTGCACTGACCGCTCAAATCATTGCCGCCAAGGCCCCGAAGGAGCTTCATCTCCCAACGACAATGTTGTCGCGGAGCACGCGTCGGATGGCCACGCTGATGGACTCGCTTCTTGCGTACAACATGGCTGGGTTGAGCGGCGGCATGCCGATTGAGCGCGCACCGATAGATCTTGCCGCCGCCGCCGCCGAAGAAATTGAAATACAGTGCGCCGCGTTGCCGGGCGCCCAGATCGAACTGGTGACAAAAGGTGACATGCGGGGTGAATTTGACGGGTCGCGGCTGCGCGAAGCGTTGGGCAACCTTGTCACGAACGCCGTCAAACATGGCGTTCCCGACGAGCCTGTCATCGTCACCATCGAGGGCGACAAGCTTTCCGTCCGGATGAGTGTTGAAAACGCCGCAGCTCACAGCATCGGTCCCAACGAGATGGAACAGCTCTTCGAGCCGCTGCGCCGGGGGGCGGCTAAAGGGCAAGGGTCGGACCACTCGAACCTTGGCCTTGGCTTGTTCATCGTTAGGCAAATTGCAAAGATCCACGGCGGCGATGTGCACGGCGAGTGTTCATCGCAGCGCGTCAAGTTCACCATGACGCTACCAAAGTCTGAGACCGCTGCTTTGTGTGAGAAGGCTCAGTAAGGGTTCGGCAACCAAATGCAGCAAGCGCGCGAATTTCACTATCAGGGCTGGCGTGTCGTGGTCTTCACAGCGCAGATTCAGGCAGGCTGGCTGTGGTCCTATGAGATTGATGGCGGTCTACCGGTGATGGTCTTCGATGAAGGCCACCCGACTGAAGCCGCTGCAATCGCCGTAGCTGGAAGCAACGCCAGACGCTGCATTGAAGGCATGCGTCGCGTCTAAGTTGCCGGGTCGTTTGCCGCCGCGTCTGGCAAGAGCCACCGGATTTGGCTTGACTCGCCAGCTGCAACGTAGCGGGGCGGGATTCTTCCATCGATCGCCAAGCAACAAGATGCTGGGCCTGTTGCATTCAGCAGCGCCGTCGCCGCATCCCTCAATCGCTCCTCCAAGACTTCGATTTCTATCGACATCGTTCGCTCCAGATGTTTCGGCGGCGCATCTTTGGCCATTTGATGACAGGGCGCCACCTCGCCGAAGCACAAGCTGATTTGCATGGCGTTCCTTCAGCATATCAAGCCCATGCTCCTTGATGAGCGACCCTTTGACCTGCACGCGCCAGGCTGGGCTTATGAGATCAAATTCGACGGCTATCGCCTAATGGCGGAGTTTGGACAGGGCAAGTGCGTCCTGAAGACGCGCAACGGGGCCAACGCAACCGGCTGGTTCCCGGAGATCACCCGACCGCTGTCCAACATCAAACTGTTTCCGGAAGGGCCGTACGTGGTTGACGGTGAATTTTGTGTGATCGATACGCAAGGCCGCAGCGACTTCGACCGCCTGCACGCGCGCGCCAAACGCCGAAGCTGGTACGGCGGCAGCGGCCCGGTCACTTTCTGCGTCTTCGACTTGCTGCTGGCAAATGGCGCCGACCAGGCCGCTATCCCCTACCTTGAGCGCAACGAACGGCTGCAGCGCCTGTTCCAGCCGTCTTTGCCCGGCATCCTGTACGTCGGGCACTTTGAATCGGACCGTGATCTGCTGTTCAAGGCCGAGTTGCTGCCGCTTGAACTGGAAGGCTTGGTCGCGAAGAAGGCCGATAGCATCTACGAACCCGGCGTCCGATCTTCCGACTTGGTGAAGGTCGGGCGACAGGACGCCGTGCCGTCAGAACGATTCAAGTCAAGATCCTGAGCAGTCAACCTCCAACCCGAAGCCGCCCATGTGCAATCAATACGTCGCCCCCGACGAAGCCGAAATGGAACGCTTCTGGCACTTCGGCCCGACGAACAAACCACCGCTCTTCCCGCGCCAGGTGTTTCCTCGATCACGAGGGCCTTTCATCCGGCGCGCCCGGCATTCGACAGGCTACGAGCGCGAGCTCGTTACCGGCCAGTGGGCGCTGATCCCCTGGTTCGCCAAAGAGCCGAAGCTCAAGTTTCCCACCAACAATGCGCGCAGCGAAGAGCTGGCCGAAAAAGCCAGCTACAAAGACCCGTGGAAACGCGGCCAGCGCTGCATCATCCCGGCCGCGTCCTTTGACGAAACCCAACTGGGAGACGGGAAAGAACATCTGGTGGCAGTTCAGCCGCGCCGATGGGGCGCCGTGGGGTTTGGCGGGCCTGTGGAACGCCTGGACCGACAAAGACACAGGTGAGGTGCACGAGAGCTACACGATGCTCACGCTCAACGCTGACGACCATGCGCTGATACACCACATGCACAAGCCCGATCCCAAAGCAGGGCTCGACGCCCAGGACAAGCGCAGCGTGATCCCCATCGAGGCGGGTGATGTCGACCAGTGGCTGGCCGGCACCGTCGAAGAGGCGAAGCAGTTGCTGCGGCCGTCACCTGTCGAAGTGTTCGGTGCCGGTCCGATCGTTCCGCCACCGGCATTGATAGAGGAGATCTGACATGACCATGTTCGTCAAAGTCGCCAAGTCAAGCAAACCGGCATACGACGCCCGGCCTATGGAAAACCGCTTCTTGTAACGGTAAAACCTCGATGGGCCCGCTGCTCGCGTGTCGAGGTTCCGGTGAAAGTCGGTTCAGCGCCCTTGGTCCCGCGTCTCAACAACGCGGGGCCATTTTTCTTTACCGCAGAGGCTGTCTACGCGACCAGCTCACCTGCGCTGAATCGCCCGCTCGGTTTGGTGAAGTGGCCGCATCTTTAGTGGGTGACCTCGCTTGTCGACGCCTGCGGCGCCGAAGACAGAGGTGATCACGCGCGGCGGCGAAGATGGCGATGCAGGTTTGTGCCTTGCCTTGCAAACAATGTGTGGTAGCGCACCGACTTGCGCTTGCTGCTTTCCTACAGTTCTTTTGGGTTTATCAACCTCAAGCAAAAGGAACGCGTGCAAAGCAGCCTCGAAAACTTTCATATCGCCTCCGCCGCGCTGAGAGCCTTGATCGATGAGTACCACCGGATCATGGAAGCAGCGATGCAAGGCACCCCACTTGATGCCAAACTCGTTCGTCAGAGGCTGACCGAGATCGAAATGAGGATGAACGACGCTGCGGTGAAGCCGTTCGAGTCAGCGGACTCGCAGCCCCACGCTGCGCTGTGGCCGATCCGGGCCGACTAAGCTCAGACCTTCATACAGAGCCGCCGGCTCATAAGTCCGCGTCGTATCCATGTCTTGACCGTCCCGATCGGGAAGTTGAGGTGGTCAGCCAGCTCACTGTGCATTCTGGTAGTTGCCAGCGCCGCGCCAGATGCTGATGAAGGCTTCTTGCAATACGTCTTAAGCGGCCGATCGGCCGCGCACGACTGCGTATTCCGGTGAACGTGACCGTCGATTCCGGCAACGTGACCGGGCTTCCGATGAACGTGACCGCAGGGTGGTGTTGCGCGATTTGATTTTATGGCCGAGCTGTGTTTCGGCCGTTTTGCCTTTTCTGTTTTGCCTTTTCTGGATGTCAGTTGAATTAATTTGATTGGCCCCTGCCAGGCCGCCGGAGGCGCCCTGGCAGCCGCGCAGCGGCTCCTGTCTCATTCACTCCCGGCATGACTGTGCTCCTCAGACGTTGCCAATTGAGTTGTCCCCTTTGACTCTGGATGCCGGGGCCTTCTTGCGCAACGATTCACCCGTAAGCGTGAAGCGGTGGTGGCTTTGCATGATGCGGTCGAGCATGGCATCGGCTGTCGTTTGATCTCCTATCCACTCGTGCCAGTGCTCAATGGGCAGCTGGCTGGTGATGATGGTGGCGCGGTGGCCTGCACGGTCATCGATGATCTCCAGCAGATCGGCCCGGGTCTGGCGGTCCATCGCAGCCATGCCCCAGTCGTCCAGCAGCAGGACATCGGTGTTCTTCAGGATGTCGAGCCAGCGTGTGAAGGTGCCGTTGGCATGCCGGATGCGCAGCTCTTCTTCCAGGCGCGGCACGCGCTGGTACAGCGCGCTGTACCAGCGCCGGCAGGCATGCTGGGCCAATGCGCAGGCCAACCAACTTTTGCCCGCGCCAGTCGGCCCGGTAATCAGCACGGCGTGACCGCTGTGGACCCACTCGCCCAAGGCCAGGCTTGTCGGCGCCGATCTCAACTTGACCCACCGGGGGTGCGGATAAAAACTTGGACTGGTTTTATGCCGCAAGTCCAAGACTCACCCTGTATTCGATCGGGCTGAGGGCTCCCAGGGAGATCTTGATCCGCTTCTCGTTGTACCAGCGGATGTACGAGTCGACCATTTCAATGAACTGCTCGATGGTCGTGCCCTTCCAGTCCCG
>NZ_JBJXIA010000061.1:0-6003 GCF_046115955.1 Variovorax sp. GrIS 2.14 | reverse complement strand
ACCATCAACGGGCTCTACAAAGCCGAATTGATTCATCGCCGAGCACCGTGGAAGACCAAGGAGGCCGTGGAATTCGCGACGCTCGAATGGGTGTCATGGTTCAACAACCAACGGCTGCTCGAACCCATCGGGTATATCCCGCCTGCAGAAGCTGAGGCAAACTACTACCGGCAACTCGCCAGTCAAGCCACCACGGTGGCGGCCTGACTTAAACCAATCAGCCTCCACGAATCCCGGGGCGATTCAGGGAGGCACTCTGGCCACTGAGTTAGCGGAACAATCTCGAACGCTGGTAAGGGAGGTCGGATTCGAACCGACGGATTTCCTGGCTCAGAACCAGGTGGCTTGGACCGCTCGCACCACTCCCCAGAAATCAAAGGTTGGCTCCTCAACGTGGGCTCGAACCACGGACCCTCCGGTTAACAGCCGGGAGCTCTACCAACTGAGCTACTGAGGAATAAAAACGTAAGAATGTGGTGGAGATAAACGGGGTCGAACCGTTGGCCTCCTGCGTGCGATGCAGGCGCTCTTCCAATTGAGCTATATCCCCGGGAAAGTTAACGACGGCGCAGACACGTGGCAGTGCGTATCCATTGACCGACGGATGCATTGGTGCATTCATAGCGGATCGTGTGCGATTCGAACGCACGGACCGCTGTCGCAGCCACGGCTTAGCAAGCCGTTGTCATGGGCCTCTCGACCAACGATCCAACGAAATTTCCGGTCACGGGTTCCGGCGACGCCCAATTGTTGCGTCCGGTTTCCACGGGAGGGAGATCTACATCACCCGGTCCCGCTCTTTGTGTGGTCGGTGCTGCAGGTCTCGAACCTGCGACCTCATGCTCCCAAAGCAAGCGCGCTACCAACTGCGCCAAGCACCGTAGAAATCTTCCATCCGAATAATGGTGTCCCTTGGAAATTTTGAAATTCCGACCTATCGGTTATCAACCGAGTGCTCTGCCTCTGAGCTAAAGGAACAAGTTTGGGCAAGGGCTGATGGATTCGAACCATCGAAAATGCCTGGTTCAAAACCAGGTGCCTTAGTCCACTTGGCGAAGCCCCAATTGGTTAACAAGACGCGATGCGCACGCGGCTTCGCACGGGAAGTCCCGGCGCCAGAGATCGCGAAGGCGAAAAGCCGAAACAGCGACTCCGGAGTGACGGCGGCATGAGATTGGTATCCCGTATGGGTTTCGAACCCATCTGCTCACCTTGAAAGGGTGATGACCTCACCAGAAGTCGAACGGGACACTTACACGTTGGTTGCACGATGGAGCCTCAAGTCACGATTCGAACGGACGACCAATTCCTTACAGGGGAAACGCTCTACCGGCTGAGCTATTGAGGCGAAAAACATTGACGCTGGCGAGCCAAGCAGGACTCGAACCTGCAACCTGCGGTTTTGGAGACCGCTGCACTGCCAGTTGTGCTATTGACTCGTGTAGTGAATCGGATCTGGTGGTGCCCCAAGGGAGACTCGAACTCCCAGAGACTCGGGTCTGAGCCGAGCGTGTCTACCGATTCCACCATCGGGGCAACTGAAAAATCCTAGAAAAGCCATTTCGGTTGTGTCCACACGCGAACAGGAAGGCCTGGGCCTCCTGGGTGCGATCGCTGCACATGGGGCCAAGACCTCATGCACATCCCGCCAACCCCTTCCCTGGGGCGATCACGGCGGTAGTGCGTAGGCACACCCGAAATGGAGCAGATGGTGGGGGTCGGACCCACGGCCTCAACGTTGGCAACGTCGCGCTCTACCACTGAGCTACATCTGCGTTTTCGCAGGTCCGGTGGCCCCACCAGTGAGGAGCGCGAACCTGCTGCGAATTTTTAATGATCACCCACCGGCGCCACTCGGCGGGTGAGTTCACGGCAGCACGATGACTGCCGTGGCAAGGCTTGCCTTGCGGGTCGATGCGCCGTTGCCAGCGCGTTGAGAAAAACAAAAAGGCCCGGATCCACTTCTGGAATCCGGGCCTCTTGGAAGAGAGCTTGGGAGGTCGCGCTATGCGCTGCCTCCGCCCGGTTGCATCTGATCCTCCTGGCTCGATCCAAGCCACAAATTGGCGGTGATCGAAAGCATTGAGTCCTGATGCATGTTTGTTGGAATTGCCGGATACGTCGTACCTCGAGCCTTGGCGCCCGAGCCTTCAAAGCTGCACGCACCCATGACCTGCCGGCCCGATGCGGGTCGCTGGTTCAGTTGGGAGGCTTGCAGTCTGGTCACGATGTGTTCTCGGTAAATATGTTGGTCGGTTGGTCTGTCGGTATGTCGGTCTGCCGGAATCGATTGGTGGCGGGCCGTGAGGCATCACCAGCTAGTCCGCGATCCAGAACTCGCTGCCAATTGCTGCGAGTTCTGTTTCGATGGAGGTACTGTAATCTAGATTTACAAATACCGTCAAGATCTGAGAAAATAATTCAGTTGGGGCATCCAGATCGCAGTCAACGAACAACACCTGGCATGGATTACCCGCCGCGCCTGGTCGACCAGCATGCCGCCTCAACCAGCCGTTTTTTCTAATCGTTTTCTCCTACCGCTCTCTCCCTACGTGCCTGCATCAATACCCGTCAACACAAGCGTCCAGAGAAGAGCGAACACGCTGGCCCTGTTTCATCTCTTCACAGGCAAGTACGTCGCCGGCGGCGGCCCGGCCAAAGGGATCGAGGCCGCCTTCGCCGCATCGATCGAGATCTCCGCGTCGCGCTGGTCTCAGATAAAAAATGGCATCAGGCAGATCGGCGATGTGCTGGCGCGGCAGATCGAGACACACAGCAACGTACCCGCCGGCTGGCTCGATATGGAGCATGAAGCGGTGTTGCCCAACGATGCAAGAGTGAAGTTTCTCGACCTCGCCGCGCGCGCATGGGACGCATCGAATGCGGAGGGAAAGCGCGCCCTGCGGAGCGTCGTACAGGAGCGATTGAAAACTGCGGGTTCGAGTTGACTTTTGTGCACATCAGGCGCCCGCGATCGCTCAATCGTTTTATTTTGGCGGTCGAACATGACAGATCACGCCGCATAGAGCCTCCGAAGGAACGATGCGCTCCATCATGCTCAGGAAAGCGATGCGGCGCTCAGGCCTTCTGGACCGTCCGTGCTGCGCATTCTGGTCACCGGCCATGGCGAGAGTCTGTTGCTTCATGCAGTGAGTGATGCAGGCAGCGTGCCAACTCCGGACTTGATCAGCGTTGCCTTGTTTTCAAAACGGTAAGCTCGAGAGTCTTACGACTCTATTTAACAAGACTCATGGCAAAGACATACGAACAGATCCAGCAGGAAATCGAGAAGCTGCAAAGCAAGGCGAAAGCGCTGCAGGCGGTTGAAGCCAAGGGTGTCATCGTTCGCATCAAAGAAGCAATCCAGCACTACGGCCTGACGGCGGAGCAGCTCGGATTCGATGGTGCGAAGAGCTCCACCTCCTCCTCAATCATTTCCACCGCCGCTGCTGCATCGGCACCCAAACAGTTGCCCGTGCCGTCCGCAAAGCCGGCGCCCAAGGCAGCAACCAAGACTACCGTCCAAGGCAAACCGCAATTCAGCGATGGGTCCGGCAATTCCTGGGGTGGCCGCGGCCCGCGTCCGGCGTGGCTTCGCGAGGCGCTGCAGGCTGGCCGTGACATCAATGAGTTCCGCATCGGCAAGCGCGCGAAGGCAAAGAAGATGCCGGTGCCGTTGGGCGCTGCGATTGCTGCGGCAACCGCATCTCCTGCATCCACACCCGCTGCACCGACACGTGCCGCGGCTACACCTGCTGCAACCGCCAAGAGCGCCAGGGTGAGCTACGGCGACGACGCAGGCCATTCGTGGAGCGGGATGGGTCCAAAGCCCGGCTGGCTCAAGGCCGCGATCGAATCGGGCAAGGCGCTCGCTGACTTTGTGAAGTAATCAGCGGCGATCGGCGCGGCTCACCGACTTCGTAGAACAAGAGCAGAAAGCCTGCTGGTGAAGCCTGCGCGATGATGGGTGCATCAGCCGTTCAAGGTGCCGTGATGTTTGGCCAGGTTTGGCGGCCGTCGAGCGTGCGGAGAGGAGGCGAGGGAGAGGGAGGGTGAGCGAGGGGAGAGTCAGCATCAGCGCCAAGGTCGGCCAGCCTTCCCATGGCGTGGAATATCTTTTTTTGTACCATTGCTCTTTCTCACTATCTCGACAAAACAAAACCTCATGGCAACTGCAAAAAAAGCTCCGGCAAAATCAACTGCGTCCGCGGCGCCAGCGAAAAAGAAGGCCAGCGGCTCGTTCACGAAAGCACTCACGCTGAGCCCGGCGCTGGCTGCGGTGATTGGGCCTACGCCGGTGCCGCGCACCGAGATCGTGAAGTTGCTCTGGGTCTACATCAAGGAGCATGACCTCCAGGACAAGGCCAATAAACGCAACATCAACGCCGACGCAAAGCTGCTCGAGGTATTTGGCAAGCCGCAGGTCACGATGTTCGAAATGGCCGGGCTGATCGGAAAACACGTCTCTTAGCCACTCGGGCACCGGAGTTACGGGCAGCTTCGCAAGTCTGCCTTCCCCCCCCGAAGGCGAGTCTCTTGTCTTTTGAAGAGTCTTCATGAGTCATGCGGCAATCACAGCTGCCCTTCCACCACGCGCCATCGGACTCTGACGTCGTGGGTTATTCCGGTCGTTGACAATTGACCCCATATTAGGAGAAGCACTTGTCTGAAGAGTTCGAGATACGTGGGGCACACGAAGACCTGATGGACGCGGCGGCCGAGCGCGAGCCCAGGGGGATGGCAGGACAGTTAGCGGTGATGACGGCCATCCTCGCAACGGTCGGGGCGATGTTCTCGTACATGGCGGGAGCCACTCAGGCGGACGCCGGCATATTCAAGAACGATGCTGCTATCCGGAAGACCGAGGCGTCAAACCAATGGAATTTCTACCAGGCAAAGAGCAACAAGCAGAACCTGAGCGAACTCGGGATGCAGCTTGTCGACGCGGCGCGCAGACCGCTCTTCGAGGCCGAGGCCAAACGCTACGCTGCTGAGGAGGCCGAGATCAAGCTGGCCGCCGAAAAGCTCGAAAAGGAGTCGACCGAATTCGACGAGATGAGCGAAGCCAAGCTGCACCAGCATCACCGCTGGGCCCAGGCCACCACGGCGCTGCAGATCGCCATCGCTATGGCCGCGATCGCGCTGCTGACCAAGCGACGCTGGCTGGAGAAAGCCGTCTTCGTGATGAGCGGCTTGGGGCTGGTGGTGGGCGCGCTGGCCTACTTTCATGTCTGAAGCGGGTTCGGTCTCTGCCGCAAGACGCGGTCGGGATCATGTTGCTTTAGTGCAGCCGGCTCCCACAAGATGCGGTAACGGCAGTCGATCACAAGGCCGGCGAGGAAAACATGTCTGCTGGTGACGATTCCAGGATGCGGAGGATGGCAATGCCTCGAACGGCTTGGCGATAGAAAAACTCAGTTGCTTGCTTGCGAGCGGATGTGCGCTTGAAGGCGCGGTCGCTCGAAATCCAGCGCGACTTCCGCCGCCAAGGCGTCGAAGATCGCGAGTGACTCCTGGGTGAGCTCGTCCCAGTCGATGTCGTCGGTATCGAGCGACTCCCGGTCGTAACGCAACAGGTCAGTGATTACGGCGGATTCAACCGGTTGAATCCGCTCAATACACCAGTGACGAATTCCAGCAGTTGTTGAAGAGCCAGAACATTACATGCAGCATGAGCCAGCACTGTAAATGCAGGGACAACGCAGCCATGGAGAGCTTCTTCTCGACCTTGAAAACGGAACGATATGGTTTCAGGGCCTACAGAACTAGCGAGCAGGCCAGAGCAGATGTCTTCGACTACATCGAACGGTTTTACAACCCTTTCAGAAAACACTCAAAATTGAACTGCGCCAGCCCGGTCAATTCAAGCAGCGACAGAGAGCTGGCCCCGGAAATCTGAACAACCCGATAAGTGTGGAAACTGCTCCTGCTGGCGAGGACCTCGCCTGTGAAGACTGGAGCAAAGATGAGCAGAAGACCCCGCCGCACGCACTCAGCGGCATT
>NZ_JBJXIA010000060.1:0-6710 GCF_046115955.1 Variovorax sp. GrIS 2.14 | reverse complement strand
CCAGACGACGAGCGCCGCCGCAATCGAATTGAGGGGCGCGCAATTCTTGTTGGCAGAGCAGCTGTTGGAGACAACCGCAGCGAACGGCACCGCGAAGGGTGACATCGGGTTCGACCTACGGCCTTAAGTTTTTGGCCACAGTGCCGAAAACAAAGAGGCGACGGCAGTCGGGCTCATACTTATTCCAACGAGGAGCGCACCCATAGCTGAACGACCGCCGAAATGCACTCCGCCTCTCATTAATTTGTGGACTCTCAATGACACCTATCGTATGCGCCGCCTTTGCTACGCCGGAGCTTCTCGGCACGCTGGACGGGTTCACCGACGCGCAACTGGATGCGCTTGATTTTGGCGTTATCGGCTTCGATGCAAGTGGTGTGGTGCGCCGCTACAACGCGTTTGAGTCACAAGCGGCTGGACTCTCCCCGCAGCGGGTATTGAGCCAGCCCCTATTTACCGTTGTTGCACCGTGCATGAACAACTTTCTGGTTGCACAGCGCTTCGAGGATGCCGTAGAGCACGGTACAACCCTCGACCAGGTCATCGAATACGTGCTGACCCTGCGCATGCGGCCTGTCAAGGTCCAATTGCGTTTGCTCGCGTCGCCCAGCGGGCTGTTCCGCTACGTTCTTGTCCAGCGCGTGGGCTGAGCTCTCCCACATGGCTTTTTCACTTGAGGAAGACTACGAGGCGCTGACGCAGTTTTTGTATATCGCACCCATCGGACTGGTGCAGGCGCATACCGACGGCGAGATCGTGATGGTGAATCCGCTGTGCGCCCAACTGCTGATGCCGTTGTCGCGCGATGGCGGTTTGTCAAATCTGTTCACTGCGCTCGAAGGTGTGGCGCCAGACCTTCGGCACATGGCCGCCGCCTTTGAAGGCAGTCATGGCATGGTGTGCGATGCCTTACACCTGCAAGTCAACGCGGGACGTGGCCACAAAGACGCACAAATCCTGTCGCTCAGCCTGCTCAAGCTGGACGACCGGCGACTGATGGCCGTGCTCAGCGACGTCACCAAATCCGTCAAGCGCGATCGCGAACTGCGCCAGAGCCTGGCGTGGATAAACACCATCGTGACCGGCCTGACCGACTACGCGCTGGTGGCGTTGGATGCGAACGGCTGCGCACAGAGCTGGAACCCGAGCATCGGGCGTGTTGCGGGCTTTGCTGGCGAAGCTACGGTCGGACACTCCTATGCAATGTTCTATCCGTTGGACGGCATGTCGGGCGACCGTGCGCTCGACCGGCTGCACGAGGCCGACGACAGCGGCTGGAGCCTCGACGAGGGATGGCGAGTGCGGGCCGACGGGACGCGCTATTGGGGTAGCTGCCTGATCGCACCGCTGCACGTGCCTGGTGATGACCCGTCTGACGAGCGGCAGACGGAGCGTGCCTACAGTCTGATCATTCGCGACATATCCGACCGGCGCGACGCCACCGAGGCGCTGCGGCAGTCGGTTTCGAGCGACCACCTCACCGGACTGGCCAACCGTCGCGCGTTTTTTGACGCAGCGAATCTCGAACTCCAGCGCTGGACGCGAATGTCCAGGCCCCTCTCCGTGGTGATGATCGACGCAGACCACTTCAAGGGAATCAATGATGAACATGGGCATTCCGGAGGAGACGCCGTGTTGCGGCATCTTGCCGCAGGCATGTCGTTTAGCTTTCATGCGATGGACGTCGTCTCGCGGGTGGGCGGAGAAGAGTTTGCCGTCCTGATGCCGGGGATCACACTCGAAGCCGCCGAAGCTGCTGCGCTACGGCTTTGCCGCAGCATTGAAGCGCAAGCCGTCGAGATTAACGGCACCTTCATCCGCTACACGATCAGCGCCGGGGTTGCGACGATGCAAGAAGGCATTGACGGCGTGGACGAGTTGCTGCAACGCGCCGACTCGGCAATGTACCTGGCCAAGTCGAAAGGCCGCAACCGCGTTGAGCGCTGGGTAGGTAAGACCGATGCCGATGGCGATCGCAATCTCGCCAAACACATTCATGGCTGAAGCCGCCGCCGACGAAGCCCTCGTCCAGTTTCTCTATCGCGCACCGATCGGCCTGATCCAAACCACACTCGACGGCACGATCATTCTGATCAATCCGATGTCGGCACAGTTGCTAATGCCGCTGGCGGTCGACGGAGCGCTGGACAACCTATTTGAAGTATTGAAGACCGTGGCGCCCGGATTGCGCAATCTTGCAAACGCGAATGCGCAGCCTGGCGATATCGTTTGCGACGCATTGCCACTGCAGGTCCGGCAGCTCGGCGCAACGCGAGGTGAGCCGCTATTTCTGGGACTTCACATGATGCGGCTGGACGACACCACGTTGATGGCCTGTGTGACGGACATAAGCGTGGTGGTGCAGCGCGAACAGCAGCGGCTGCAGGCGCTGCTTCATGGGCAAAAGCGCGTTGATGCGTTGACATCTTTGCCGAACCGAACGGCGGTACTGGAGCGAATTCACCGGGCGCTAAGTCGGGCACAGGAAGAACCTGCGTACGACTTTGCGCTCATGCTCGTCAACGCAGACCGATTCGAACGTATCAACGTGACCCTCGGCCACGCGACCGGCGACGAAGTGCTGTGTCTCATGGGACGCCGCGTGAGCGCGGCCGCGCACGAGTTGGGCGCTTCTCTTTCCTCCGGCACGCCATCGCCCCTCGCAGCACGGCTGGGCGCAGACGAATTCGTGCTGTTCCTCGATATGCTTGAAGGCAGTGTGCTCGCTGCGGTCGGCGCAGCGGATCGGTTGGTCAGCATGTTGCAGGAGCCTTACGCCATCGGCGAGCAGACTGTGCACCTGTCGGCGAGCGTGGGCTTGGTGACAGGCAAGGGCTGTTCTGGCAATGCCGAAGGACTGCTGGAGCTCGCCAGCCTGGCAATGCGCGATGCCAAGCGCGCAGGAGGTGCACGCCGCGTCGTTTTTGAGTCGGAGATGATGGATCGCGCCCGACAGCTCGGCGATCTGGAGCTAGGGTTACGCACCGCGCTGTCCGGGGGGCAACTGTGCACCGAATACCAGCCAATCGTCGCCCTTGCGGACGGCTCAGTAGTGGGAATGGAAGCACTGGTGCGCTGGCGCCATCCGCAACGAGGCATGGTCATGCCGGCCGAATTCATCGCGGTGGCCGAAGCCACCGGCCTAATCCGCGAGTTGGGCGACTGGATCATCAACGACACCTGCCGCCAACTTGTCGTATGGCGCGCGCTCCTGGGCGACCGGGCACCCCGTACGGTCTCTGTCAATCTGTCGCGAGCGCAGCTTGCCGATCGGAAGATCGTCGAGCGCGTCGCTAACGCGCTTGAGGCAAGCGGGTTGCCGGCTGCCTGTCTGCAGCTGGAAATCACTGAGAGCCTGGCCGCACAAGACACTGCGGTTCAGGCCCGGTTGAGTGAGCTCAGGGGACTCGGGTTGACCTTGGCGCTTGACGATTTCGGGACCGGCTACTCGTCGCTGTCCAGCCTGCACGAACTTCCTGTCGACGTCATCAAGATCGATCGCTCCTTTGTCACCCCGATCGAAGCCAGTGCACACCACCGCGTACTCATCGAGGCGATCGTCCACATCGCGCGAAGTCTGGGCATGGTCACGGTAGCAGAGGGTATTGAGACCGCTGGCCAAGCAGCGTTGCTGCGGACCCTCGGCTGTGACAAAGGGCAGGGCTATTTCTACGCGCGACCAATGGCGGCCGATAGGGCGACAAGCTGGCTTCACGGGGATGGGGCCACGATCAGTAACCATGTCGCAGTACCGGCGATATGAGATTGCCGAACAGTCAAGCCCCATCATTTGCTGCGCGCGCTGAACCGCATTTAGTTGTGCGATTGCTACGGCCCGTTGTCACCCTGAAGTTGACTTTAACCAGGGGTACGAAGTGACGAAGCCGTGTCGGGGCGACGCTGATTTTAAACCGCGGCTGGGACCGCACAGGAGCCTTGCACTATGCCGAGAGGAGTCGTTGAACGAACTAGTTCCTTGATCCTGCACTTGACGCGGATCGTCACCCAGCATGAGCTGTTATTTCACTTGGTTTGGATGCGGTTGTTCCTCATGCCACCCAAGTGGAAAGCACCTGAGAATGCGGGGGCACACCCTTGTATGCACCCCGGCAGTTTCCGCTTTTCGCCAACGCAAAATACCGGCCTGCAAGGCTGTTGCCGAAATTCCCGGCGTTGGTCTTCTTACGGCGACGGCGGTCGTCGCCAGCATGGGAGAGCTGACTGCGTTCAAGGATGCACGGGAGTTTGCAGCGTGGGCCGGACTGCTTCCGCGCCAGACTGGCACCGGTGGACGGGTACGGCAGCTGGGCATCAGCAAGCGCGGCGATGCTTACCTGCGAACGCTGCTGATGCACGGTACCCGGGCCGTCGTGATCCGATCCAAGGATGGTCCGACATGGCCATGGCTGACCGCCTTGTTGCAGCGCCGGCCGCAAGCGTGGCCGTCGCCGCGGTCGCGAACAAGCTCGCGCGGACGATCTGGGCGGCCCCGGCACCCGGCCCAGCCTGACGCCCCGAGGCGTGGCTGGCCGCGTACAGACGGCGAAGAAGATGAAAACAACGAAACAAGCAACAGGCTGGATATGAGACTGCAGCCCTGTCTCCTGAATCGTCACGAACATGAGTTCTTGCAATCCGGGAGGCGCCCGTTTACACGTCTCCCGACGTCCCGAAAACTGCATTCCGTTTTAACGGGTTAAATTTCACATTTGATCTGACAATTTGAAGCGCTGTGACAAATTCTGACATGCGTGACATTTAATGGCGTTGGGAGAAAAGTTTGGATTGCCGTACGTTGTTTTTATCTGGGCCTTCCCGCAACACACTTT
Source organism: Variovorax sp. GrIS 2.14 (assembly GCF_046115955.1). NCBI lineage: Bacteria > Pseudomonadati > Pseudomonadota > Betaproteobacteria > Burkholderiales > Comamonadaceae > Variovorax > Variovorax sp. GrIS 2.14. The sequence continues at coordinate 1,881 of NZ_JBJXIA010000060.1, read as the reverse complement.
TTTCTGGCTTACCAAGATGCTTGTAGATAAAAGTCTCGCTGTTCCTGAGTCGAGCCTAAAACAGCCTGACACTCGTGCGAGCTCGCCTCGCCGAGCGGTAATGGCGATCACGGCGTTCGTGGTATTCGTGTGCGTGGCACTGCTTGGGGTCAATGTCTGGCTGGCGCTTCAGGCGCGCGATGAAGCCATCCGTCAGGCCACGCTGGCCGACATGAATCTGACGCGGGCGATTGCCCAGCAGATGAACAGCCTTTTTTCCGAAACTGCCAGAATTCTGGACACGGTGGCATTTGAACTTGGGCGCGTGGACGGGGACCCCATCGCTGTCCAACACATGCACCCCATGCTGGTCAACTATGCTGCGGCGACTGAGCAGATCCACAGCCTCTTTGTAATGGACGCCCAAGGCCAGCGGATCGTCAGTTCCGAATCAACTGGCAATGCGCTTGCTAACGATTCCCAGCGGGCCTATTTTACTTACCACCGCGACAGCCTGAGCCTGGCGCGCCATCTGGGCAAGCCTTATCTCAGTCGGATTGGCAACGTCTGGCTCATTCCGGTTTCGCGGCGCCTCAACGACTTGGACGGCCATTTCACCGGCGTGGTGCTTGCCACCGTCAAAGTGGCCCATATCCAGCAGTTGATGGCGGACTACGAGATTGGCCAGTACGGGGCGCTGTCGCTGAGCCTGTCCGAAGGAGGTCTGTTAACGCGGCGTCCGTTTACTGAGTCCGACATGGACAAAACCGTAGCGGGTACTGCCCAGTTTTTGCTGCTTCAAAAACATCGGTCCGGCACGATTGAGTTCGTCTCGCCCCTCGACGGTGTGGAACGGGTGGTGAGCTACCAATACCTGAAGAACAACCCATTGTTTGTGACCGTGGCGCTATCCAAGCAGGAACTGCTGCAACCTTGGCGGACCACAACGTATGTTCAGACAGTCTGGATCGTGCTGCTATGTAGCTTTGTGGGCCTGTTGGGCAACAAGGTGGTCCGCTTGATGCGCGACCGACTGCGAGACGAAAATATGTTGCGCAAAGCGCGCAACGAATTGACTGTGACCAACGCGCAGCTGACCCACCTGGCGCACCATGACGGGCTGACCGGCCTGGCAAACCGTCGCTACTTTGACGAAACCCTCATGCAGGATTTCGCGAACGCCCGCAGAACGGGCCGGCCAATGGCACTCATCATGGTCGACGTCGATCACTTCAAACTCTACAACGACATCTACGGCCATCCCGCGGGCGACAGATGCCTACAGGCGGTGGCTTGTGCCATCGCGTCGGCAGTGCGCCAGCCCCATGACTTCGTGGCGCGCTATGGGGGTGAGGAAATAGCCGTGCTCCTGCCCGAGACGGATACAGCAGGAGCGGTCGTGGTGGCTGAGGCTATCTGCCTGACGGTGGCGAATCTGCAGTTGCCCTTTGTCTCCAGTGTTTTGGGTTACGTCTCTATCAGCGCAGGCGTGGCAGCGCAGGTATTCCCTGGCCCCAATGCCGGTGCCGATGAACTACTGGGTGCCGCTGACAGAGCTTTGTACCGAGCCAAAAGGGGCGGCAGAAACCGAGTGGTGACGGAATTTGACCCAGCTGTGAGTGCCGCACTGTGAAAGCTTCCGCAGCGGCGCCGGTCATGTTTGACCCCGAGACTTTGTTTTTGACGCCTATGCCTTTGTAAATTTACAGGGGCTCACTGGTTGGCGACGATTGCTTTGTCCGGCGTGTTGTCTCACGAAGGAATGTTACCCGCCGGCCGGTTGTCGTTTTGGCTCTCTATCTGCCCTGTTCAATTCAATGATCGAAGGCTGTGGGCATGTGGTCGAAGGCTGCGGCGGTGGGCAACGCAGGCCGCACAGCGGCGCGTTGTCCACGGTCGCGG
>NZ_JBJXIA010000059.1:0-6911 GCF_046115955.1 Variovorax sp. GrIS 2.14 | reverse complement strand
CGATCTCGGGGCGCAGCGTGCCGGCCTCGTCGAACAGCTCTTCGGGCTTGTAGCTGCGCATCCAGTTTTCGAGGATTTGCACATGCGACGGGTTCATACCTTCTTTGGCATGGGCGTGTCCAACCTGATTGCCTTCTTCATCGTGCTGACGGCGGCGCTGGCGCTTCATGCCAAGGAAGTGACCGGCATCCAGACCTCGGCCCAGGCAGCCGCCGCGCTGAAGCCCATCGCCGGTCCGCTCGCCTTCTGGCTGTTTGCGCTGGGGATCATCGGCACCGGCATGCTGGCGATACCGGTGTTGGCCGGCTCCGTGGCCTATGCACTGGCGGGCACCTTCGACTGGAACGCCAGCCTGGAAGACAGGCCCGCGCGAGCGCGCGGGTTCTATGCGGTGATCGTGGTGTCGACGCTGCTGGGCATCGCGCTGGGCTTCACGCCGTTCGATCCGATCAAGGCACTGTTCTGGAGCGCGGTGCTCAACGGAGTCATCGCCGTGCCGGTGATGGTGGTGATGATGCTGATGGTGTCCAACAGGCGGCTCATGGGCCGCTTCACCGCATCGCGCAGGCTCATGGTCCTCGGCTGGGCCGCGACGGCGGCCATGGCGTTGGTGGTGGGCGCCATGCTCATGGTTTGACCGTCGGGCCATGCATTTGGCGTGGCGACCGCGACGTCAGCGCCCCACGAAAACGCCCGCCGCAATGCCTTACAGTGATTCATGGCGATTCAACAGGTACCGTTGCGGAACATCGTGGTTGTAGGGGCGTCCGCCGGTGGCGTCGAAGCACGGTCCAAACTGTTCAATGCCTTGCCGGCAGACCTTCTGGCGGCGTTTTTCGTGGTGTTGCACATTTCGGTCCACACTCCGTGCCGAACCGCGATGCGACGTGATCGGCAACCGTGTCTTCGTACTCGACCCGCTCGTCTACAGAAGCGCCGGCGTGACGACCGGCATCGACCTGATGCTTCAGCTCATCGCCGACGCGTGTGGCGAGCCTCCGGTGGCGAAGGTCGCACAGACGATGGTCGTGGCGTTGCGCCGCGGGCCGAATGATCCTGAGCTTTCGCCGTTTCTTGCCTACCGCAATCACCTGCACGCCGCACTGCACCGCGTGCAGGACGCCGTCAGCGAGCAGCCACACGACGACTGGAACGTTGCCCGCATGGCCGAGGTCGCGCACACCTCGGCACGACATTTGACGCGCCTTTTGTGGCGCATGCCGGGGTCGCACCGCTCACTTATTTGGGACGCCTGCGCCTGGCCAATGCGCAGCTGACCTTGGCATCGAGCGCCCACGTAACGGGCAGCCGAGCGGTCGGGATTCGGCTCAGACGCCCAGTTGCGCCGTGCCTGGCAGCAATTCGGACTGCCGGGCTCGCCTTCGGATCGGCAGGCACGACCGCATTGACTCTGCCGAAGCCTTTCGAGTGCTGGGCACCGCTTTGCGCAGCTTTGGCTATATGTCCGGAGATCGCTCGTTGGCGCGGGCTTAGAAGCGGAGCGCCGTTTTGGATGCGTTCATCTTGAACGGCGAGATGCCCCGGATATAGCGATGCACCGTACATTCCGACCTATGCCCCGTCTGCCGCTGGATCGCCCAGGTTGTCGCTCCCGCTTGTGCCGCTGCCGTCACCAATCCAGCTCGAAGACTGTGCGCCGAAAAGCCATCCGCTTTCAAACCACTCGCGAGCATCCGATCGCGAAGGATCGAGCCGACAGCAGCGTCACCCAACGCGCCCCCCACGCGTCCGTACCTGTCTACGCGTCGGAACATCGGCCGCAGCTCGGCGTCCTCCCGCTCGCGCTGAAGAATGTCCAACCACTTCTTTAAGGCCTTCACCGCACAAAGAGTGCCAAGCCCATAGGGCAGGGCGACCGTTCGACCGCGGCTGTGAGGGTCTGTCTTCGAGCGGCGCAGCGTCACCGTCACGCCGGACCGACTAAACACCAGATCCGCTGGCGCAATCCGAACGAGTTCTGAGCGGCGGAAGCCACCCGCGAAGCCGACCAACAAAAGCGCACGATCGCGCGCCGTGCGAACCACGCTGTGCTCCGGGCAAGAACGAACCAATGTCCGCAGCATTGCCAGCGTGATGGGCTTGGCCTGCGCCTGTGCCATCCCATGCACTCGCTTGATTCCCCGCAGCGTCGCGCGAATCAAAGTGGACTGTGTTGGCGACACCTGGCCGATGGCCGCATGTGCGCTGGCGATGGCCGCAAGCCGACGAATCAGCGTGCTCACCTTGAGCTTCTTGGCATGTGCAGCCAAATACTTGGCCACCTGCAGCGGCGTCGCTGGAATGCTGCCACCCCACTTCTTGAAGTGCCGTAGGTCCGACGCGTAAGCGCGCTGCGTGTTCGGCGCCAAGCTGCTGGCGATGTACGCCGCCACGCTGGATGCGCGTCGGGCCGGACCGTGCGGTCTGAGAGCTTGGCGGTGCGGCCGTCCGGCTTCGGTCCGCGCCATCTTCGGCCGCGCCATCAGTAATCCTCCGGCAACAAGAACGTTGTCGTGCCGCGGTTGGCTTCTGTCACGATCCAGAGCAGCGGCCGACTTGCCGGCGGCAAGTCTTCTGGTCCCATCGGATAAGACGACAAGATGCGAAGACCGAGCCGCGCGCCGAGTTCGTTCTGTCGCACGTCCACTGGATGCAGATCGCCCCAGTCGCCGGTCACATGGCGTTCCAGCAACCGCATCGGATCGATGCCGCACTGCTTGAGCGCGTACAGCGCTGTCGGCGTGGCGACAACTCGGCCGAGCGCAAAGAGTGGTCGAACGCCCGCGGCAGAGCGACCTCCAGCGATGGAAGATTTCATTGTTGACTTTCAAGTGGACGAACGAATGCCGCGTCTCGGGCACAGGCGTGCGCGTCCGTTTCGATCTCACGAGGAGATCAAACAAAGTGGCGGGGGATTTGGTAAAGAATGCGGCGAGCGCCGCATATTTGCTTGCAAAGCACGTTCGCTCAGCGCGTCAATTAAATGGTTGAAACAATACTTTAGAATTCGTCCAAGCTTGCATCAACGAATTGATGAAAAAGCCAAAAAAACGTGTTGTTTTTAATTATGCTACAATTTGGCGAAACGCGCAATATGGTCGTTTTTAGCTTAAAAGTAGAGATTTTTAAGCTCGTTTTTGGCTAAATTTATGAATTGCAAAGCCTGATCAAAGCGCTGATTGAGGGCAAATACATTGTCCCTGATTGCGTTTATGCCCTATCAGCCGGTTATTCAAACGCACCCTCTTGAGCGACGCTGGCAGTTCTTCGAGGCAATCTATTTCTCGGCGGCGCGGCCGTGGGTGATTGGGGAAATGGCGCCAACAATTGGCTTGACCGTCCAGCCTTTTGGGGCAACACAGAGCCAACGCGCCATCATTTCGAGTAGTTACGATACGCTGCGGTAACTGCAAGAACCAGCCGAGCATCGTCGTGCTCCTTATGCAATGAACGCCTTGCCACAGAGGTGCAACCAAGCGATTTAATCAGCTTGATCTGCGCAACCCTAAAGTCGTATTTATTGCTCAGGGTTTTTTAATAAATTTCCCGACGGCCTGCTAGCCCGTCGACCAAATCTTCAAAGCGTTTGGGTATCCGACTTGATTCGGAGGCCGACGCACGTTAAAAAACAAACCGATTTGAAAGGACATCGTGATGTGTGATCTCTTGAATACCAATTTGCCAACGGTCCGCTGCGCGCCGGCGGCCCCTTGCAATGCTGCACCTCTGTTTCAGATCGGTAGGCCATTCTTGACAACGGCAGCCACGGCACTGATGGCTTTGCACAAAGGCGGTCCGTCGATGCTGCTTACGCAGCATCAAAGCGGTGACTGGGGCGACGTAGACGTCGACGATGCCGCTGCCAACCAGCGGGCACTGGAGCGTGGTGGACGAATCGTCTCCGTGTACCGTTTGCTGGAACCGACTGTGCTCGCGCGAATGACCAGAGAAGAGCGTCGTCGCTCACCGACTGTCTGGGTCATCACCGAAGCGAACCGGTGGCGCACCACCGTCATGACGCCGCGGTGCTGCTGACATGCCGGCACAAACAACGGCGACCGGTTGTCGCGTGCAGCGCTACCACCCTGCACTGAACCTAGGCGACATGCTGACTGTCCATGCACAGCGCCAAGAGGCCGTGGAAGTCCACATGCGCCAGTCTTCAGCTGATTCCGCGTGTGCGCTGCACTGCGTGGCGATGGCGCTCATTGTCTTGAACATGGTGAAACGCTCCGCGGTTGTGGCGATGACGCACCGCAAGTACGGTGTGGCTGCCGACTTGTATGAGCTGTTGGGTCACACGTGGCTGCAAGGGGTGTTTGCGGCCGAGGTCGTGGAGGCACTGGAGGCGATGGAGCTGCCATTGCGTGTGCGTTGGGCTGACGGCTTCGACGCTGACACAGATGCGTTCGCTATCAATTCGCTGAAGCGAGGTCAGCTGACGATGCTGGCGTACGAAGCCAGCTGCAGCGAAAGACACCGTCACTTCGTGCTGGGCGTCGGCTGCGGCGGCGTCATGCACGGACGAGATTTGGCGATCGACTCGCTGCTGGTGCTCGATCCATCGATTGATGCGCTGCCGTTTTCTTGCTGCAACGCGATCTTGACGATGGACGACACCTTGCAAATGTCGAAGCGCCGCAAGTCAATCCAGTGGAGCTATGCGAGCTTTGGGGCATGCGAGCCGGTCCGTTTGATGTCGGCGATCTCGTTGGTCCCGCGAGAGCGCGGTTCGATCGGCTGGGTGTCGAAATGAGCGCGAGCGCCACGGCTGCAAAGCGGACGCTTCGACGCCATGAGCATCGGTCGGTTGCCGAACATCCGATGCGAGAACTGCTGCGTAGTCTGGCGACGCCGCCAAGCGATGACGTGAGCCATCAAGCCATCGCCGAGAACGCAGAGACGGTCATGGCTGTCTGCCAGAACGGTATGGCTGCGCTAGGTCATCTGCTGGCGCACTCAGCGCCTGTGATCGAGGACGGGACCATCGGTGCCGACAGTTTGGAGGCGCTCGGATGGTTGATGGCGGAGATTGGCGATCTGAGCGTTGAGTGCATGCAGCTTGCGGCGCGGCACCGAAAAGTTGCGGCCGTAGATGAAGCGTTTTGATTTCGCTAAAGCGCGGGCGGGCCTGGTAGCCTTTCCAGTATCTTGCGTACGGCCGCACGCTCCGCCTTGCTGGCGCTGCCATATCGAAACAAGAGACCGGCGATCTCGTCTTCAGGCGCGTACAAAAACGCTGCGGAAACGCCAAGAACCTTGGCCAGATTCTGAGCCGTTAGGTAGTCCGGCTTGTGGACGCCTAGCTCGTATCGATTGACCCGCGTACTGGCTACGAACTGGTCGATCCCGGCCTGAACGCCCAACTGCTTTTGCGAAAGCTGCGCCGCGATGCGCGCTTGCTTTAACCGTGCTCCCCACTGCCTATCAGCTTCTGACATTCGTAGCGCTTTGAAAGCCTACGAGATTCGTAATATTTGTATGATTCGGATACTACGAATAACGTAGCTACCAAAACGGCTGTCGAAGCCGGGTAGGCCTCATCTCTAACAACTAGGAAAATCGATGAATGCTTTTGTTGCTTGCCGCGGCTGCGGCGCCCAAATCCACGAAACCGCGTTAGCGTGCCCAAAATGCGGCGCTCCGCAAACGGCGCCGATAGCCGTCGCCGCAGGTCCGGTCGCCGCTGACTCGTTGCCAAGTGCTTATTACCAGGTGCGATGGTTCCGCCGTCGCTGGTTCTTGATCGTCTGTTTGCTCACTATTGCACCGATCGCCGCGCTGATCGCTTTGACGGGGGAGCTGTACTACGCAAGCAAGGGCGTTGTCAAAACTCTTCCGAAGAACTTCAAGACGTCGGTTCTGATTTTGTCTGCGTACTACGTCTACGCGCTGTTCTTTCCGGTCGGCTCGCACCAACAGATGATCTGCTTTCTGCTTTCACTTGCGCTTTCCGTGTTGATCGGAGTAAAGCGATGAGCGCCAACAAAGTTATGAAATGGCTGGCGCTCGTTGGGGCGACGGTTGCAATCGTCGGCTGTGCTGAATCAGTGCCAACTTGTTCGGATCAGCAGACGAAAGACCTTGTTGAACAGATCTTTTTCGAGGACGTTCCGCGGTCCCGTTCTCCGGCCGACCTCGCACAACGAGAGGCCGTTTGGCTAGAGACGGTGAAGAAGGTGGCCAAGATCACGCATCAGGCGGTCCGTACATCAGCGATCGACGAAAAGGTTGGCAAGATCAGTTGCGAAGCCACGTTGCTCGTCGAACTGCCGAACTACAAGGCATCAGCCGCGATTGAGTACACGTCTCAGTTGACGGACAAGAAAGAGCAATGGGTGCAGATGGCAGGGCACAAGCAGCTTGCTTGGGACACAGGGGCCATGGCGCGTACTGATGAATTCAAGCGTGCGGCTGCCGCGGTGGGGGTCGCCCAAGTGAAGCCAGCGAAGACATCAGCGGTATCGGTTTCATCCAAGCCGATCAACGGTGGTGGCGCGCCGAAGCCCGCTCAGAGAAACACGGTGGTGAATGCGACCATGGCGCGATTGGTCTGCGGTGATTACTGCCAACTCGAATACAAAACTGCAGAGGGGGAATTGAAGTCGACGCTTTGCACCGAGGCGCCAATTTGTAAGCAGTGGGAGCAAGATCCAAGTTCGTTCACAAAGCAGATCGGGTCGCACGCCACTCTTGGGATTGGATCTATGTACGTTCCTGAGGCTGGAAAGTCGCTTGACAGCATTCAAGAACTTGAATGGATGTAAAAAGGCCGACGGATAGGCACTGAGTTCGCAAACTGATCTGCGAGGGCGATGAGCCTGTCCTGAATTTTGTGTTCGAGGCATAGCATGACCCCAAGGAGCATGTATGCCGACGAGCAAGACGAAGACGAAGAACGCGGCGATCGC
>NZ_JBJXIA010000058.1:0-6928 GCF_046115955.1 Variovorax sp. GrIS 2.14 | reverse complement strand
TACACTTATCCACAGCCGACCATCACGGCGTCGGCTTCCACCCCTGGCTCACGATTCAATTGGCGCGGTGGCTCACTTCTACTTCGGCGCGGACATCTTTCACGATATCGAGATAGAACGCTCTATGCTCTGCCTCGAACCATTGAACGTTCGCACCATGCAACCGGCCGTAGTCCTCAAGCGCACCAGCGAACGAGGACGACGTGAGGAATCTGATTCGTGAAAAACTTTCGCGCTTCGCGACGATGTAGCGCGCAATGTACTGATCCGAATCCAGCTTCGTGCTAGTGATGTCCTTTCCCTTGGCAGCGAACATCAAGCGATACATGTCGGAGCCGACCACTGAAATTAGGTTGAACTGATATACGGCCTTGGTCTTTTTGCGAGCTGGCAATGATGAGAGCTCATAGGCCTGAGCTTTGACGAGCGATGTCAGAGCGCTAAATATCGCCTTGTCATTCTTTGGAGCGCCGCTAGATTTGCTCATCTCTTGGAAAGCGAAGACCTCCACCTGCGGATCGGCAGCGGCTTCTTTCACGCCAAGCGATCGAACGCCAGAGTGATATGCCTTGGCTTTGCCCGGCTGAGTGAGCTGATGCGTGACCGCTGGATCGTTTGACCATGCATGCAACGGCCAATAGTCGGTGTTTGGGTCTTTAAGATTGATGTCGCGTGCAAGTAGCGCCCACGCGTTTTCCTCGCTTTTCTTACAGCTGATGACGAGTGTCGTGTATAGCTCGACCTCATCGTTGTCAAAACGCGTGACGCGATACGCGAGCAGATCCATTTCGCGCGGCGTTTCTTCGTTGTCATCGATGTAATACTTGCCGCTGATGACGGTCCAACCTTTTGACTTGAGCGCCTGCGCAATTTCGTGCTCAAGCACAAAACCGATCTTTGATATCTCCGAGGAGATGAGCTCTCCGAATTTCACTCGGTGTCCTTGCTATTTTTTAAAAGGCGCGCGCGCGGCGATCTGAACACGGGCTAGCTCCAGTCTTTAAGGACATAGCCGCATGCTTTTAGTTCTTTCGCCACTTCGATCTTCCAGCCGCCAGAGCCATCAAGCCCCACATAGACGACGCCGCTAATGTCGTTCGGCGTTTCTATTTCGCCTTTGACGAGCGCGCATACGTTTTCGCGGCCAAGCTTGGCCATTAGATATCCGTGTTCAAAGACCACGTTTTGACGGGCGCGGTTTCTCGGCGGAACCTTCGTTTCATGAACGCCGCGCCCAACGTCGCAGGCGGTATACAGGACCAGCGCAAAATCCGAATCGTTCGAATAGTGTTCGATCTTCTCAATGATCGTCATGCCTGAGCTTGCCTGCTCGTGAAGAATTATCGGCACCAGGCCGCGGTCCGAAATAAAGCGCGCCACCTCCTGCTTCGCTTCGTTATCTCGGCCATGGACGATAAAAACCTTGCGCTTGTTCCGCGTCACCGGCTCACTGGGCTCGAATTCCACATCGTCGTCAAGGTCGGCCAGAATAGACGGAATAAGTGACGCGGCTGGTTTAGCCGCCCATGGTGGAGGCTTAGGCGCCGGCGCTTTATTGCCAAATTCCAAGAAATCGAGCAGAGGCGTGAATTGCTCTGAGATATACGTTCGGCGCTCTGCATAGGTCTTGAACTTTGGCTGGATGAAATTCCAGAATCCTGAAAGGTCGCGGCACGTTCTAACGAAGGTTGGGACTAGATCGCCGCTGTCGGGCAAGCTCAGAAGCTCGTGCCTAAGCGCCTTGTATTCGTTCGCATCCGCGTTGCTGCCGCTGCTGGTCGCGTGCGAGGTGAGCAGGCTCGCCAAATAGTTGGCCTTTTCAAAAGGCGTTCGTAGATGCTCTAGGCTCATCGTCGTCCCCTCCGGGTTTTGTTGGCGAAGTGTATGTGCGCCCGAGTTCGTCGGCGCGGCAGAAATCTCCGAGCAGCTACGACCTTTTGATTGGCAGCCCTCGTGCTTTTCGACCGCTAGGAGCCATACGCGGCTGGGCTGGTAGGTCGGATCGGGTCGCTTCAGGATCGGCCAGCCCCGGGCCATCGGACGCTGCGGCGCAGCGGCTCTAGTCGCCTGCTCCTACCCACCGCCGCGCAGTCCGCTAGAGTACGTAGTGTCCAGATCGCGGCATGGCAGGGGCGGCAGAACCACCCTCCGTACGCGGCGAGTGGATTTTGGGGAGAGCAACCCCAAGCCGCAGCCCTCTACAGAGGGAAGTATCGATTTTGATCGACAACATTTCATGCGTTGGCGAAGCATCGGCAACAGATTTCTCTGCGATCGGTCTTTCTGCTGCCTTCGCAACGAGAAGCTTCCGTTCAGCGACCAGTCTTCCAGAGCTCCTGCGCCGTCCGGGCGGCATCGGATAGACGGAAATGGCTCATGTCACGAAGCATCGGTACTGTCTTCAAAGTCGGTCGCGGCGGCTTCGGGCGCCAACGCCTTCACCTGATCTTCCAACCATTGGCCGTAAGTGCGATCGGTGCCGTCCTCGTGCCAATGCAAACGTCCATTGGCGTTGCGTCCCGACACGACAGCTGCTGCAGCGCTGGGGCTGGAGAATGCGTAGTCTCGAGTGAAAATGTTGAATCTGCCGTCAGGCGTCGGTGCAAGCACGCTAGCCTGGACCAACTCTTTGAAGAGGGCCGTGTACCCGCCTTCGACGCCCTCCCAGTTGAGCCGCGCCATGGAGCCCTTGGACACTACGAACTCACCGTTGATCTGCCGCCCCTTCGCGGTGATGCCAACAGTCTTGAGGTCGCCATTGAACAGAGGTGACACGGTGGCTGGCGTTGCACTTGCGCTCGCGCTAAATCCGGGAACCACAGGATCCGTCTGCGAGCCGGCTGCAGCAACGCTCGGCGGCGCGCGGAAAAAGTCCATACCGATCACTGGCAAGATGGTTAGCACCTGTGCAAGGAAAAACTCCATGTCTGCCAGATCGGGTTCTGGGAGGGCGTCTGCCTTGTCTGCCTTTACGTTCTGCACGACGGCCCGCAACGCTTGTCGACCTAGCTCGATCAGCCGTCCTTGCAAGTGAAATATGTGCGCGCTGGTGAGGTTGGGGTCTTTGCTGGTGATGATGCACGCTCGCTCCCAAAAGTCCTTGCCATTTTCTTCTTCAGGCTTGTTATGTTGAATAAGTCGGCGGCTGGCTTTACTGGTTTCACCGATGTAAATCTCGGTCTGCAGGCTGGCACCTAGATCCGGCCCGGCCAATATATAGAGAGCCGGCCGACCACTCTCTGGCCGCTGGATCAATTCCGCCAATCGACTGCGAGGGCCGACTAGCACATGGCCCGTCCAATTCATGATCTCGGCAGTTAGTAGTCCGTTGGCGGCTCCGTCTACCAGGAAGAGCTTTAGCGTGCGACCGGTGTTCATTAATTCTTCTTGATGTGTTGAGGGTTTTGCACACGCGCAAAGGCGAGGGTGGCAAATGCTACTAAATCGGTGGAGACTTGTTGCCGACTTCGAAAGGCTCTTTTCGGAAGGCGCTTTTCAACGCGGTACGGGCAAATCGATATAGGGTTCCACGGGAAGGATTTTGTCGGTAGACGATCGCTGTTGGCCTCGCTGGTCACAACGCGACAGCTGCATTACTCTCGTCTTCCGACGTGGTTGGTTTTGTGGATGACAGGAGTCAAGTCTCGATCCGTCCGAATGCATCGACCGCTTTGTTCTAGAAAAGTGCGTCACCTCGGCGCTGGCTAGCTGAAAAAAGTTGAAGTCGCTGCGGCCGAGGTCCAAGCGCAGGTCGACCTCAAGCAATCTGGAGGCTGAGCCAAGAGTCGGGCTAGTGGCGCAGGTCCGCTCAACATCCGATAAGCCGGTGTTATCGGCGGTGCATATGCGATCAAGAGCGATGCGTGCCCATTGTCAAGCGACATCAGTAACTGCCCCCAGGGGGGGGGGGCAGTTTGTCGTGTCGCCTCACACCCATGGGTGATGACGAGACAGATCAGACTGGGGTTGGTCAATCCGGAAAGTGCCAAGCATCCTTGTGCCAACGAATGATGAAGAACCAACCAGCGAATTCCATCGGGGACTCCAGGGTGTGAACTGGACTTTGCGTGGCAAGATCACAAAATGAATACAAAGCTGGTCAGCGGCATCGAAGCGGTATCGCGGTCTCGACTGGCCACGGTCGGTCCCAATACGTTGGTTTCCGACGTTGCCAAACTTCTTTCCGACACCCAGATAAGTCTCGTCGTCGTCTGCGATCCTGACGGGGCCATGGCTGGCATCATCACCAAAACGAACATTGTCCAGCGCATCGGTCATTGCCAGGGAGCAGGCTGTATGAGCGCGGCGGCTGAACTGATGACGCGGGATGTCACCTACTGCCGTCCGGGCGACGGTTTGCACGACGTTTTGTCGTTGATGGGGAAGTGCGGCTTTGTACACATTCCCGTCGTCGACGAGCACTTCAGGCCATTGGGAGTCTTGAATGCGCGAGACGCGCTCCGAGCGTTGTTGGCGGAAGAAGAATACGAAGAGGCCCTTTTGCGGGATTACGTTATGGGTGTCGGGTATCGATGACGAACTACAAAACATCGAGCCTGAAGCAAGACTCCTCCGGCGGCCCGGGCGTGTATTTGCGATGAGCTGCCTCGGCTCTGCGGCTCAGACCCTAACATCGCGCCCGCTGTGCGCGCTGACCTGAGCAGTCGGCGATCAACGGGCCCCGACCTCCCTAGTTGCTCAAAGGACACCAGATGCCTCAACCCTCACGCCAAGCATTCCTCAATCCTCTGCAGATAAAAATGCCGGTGGGGGCCTGGACGTCCCTCGGCCATCGAATAACCGGCATTCTCCTCGCTGCAGGCTTGCCGCTCAGCGTCTACCTAGTGGATCGTTCAATGCGGAGCGAGCAAGCCTTCGCGGACGTCAGCGCAATGTTCAAGATGTTGCCGGTCAAGGGCCTCGCAGTGATCCTGCTCTGGGCGCTTTCTCACCACCTGCTTGCCGGCGTTCGCCATTTACTGACCGACTTCAACCTGGGCTCGCCGCTGCGTACAGCGCGCCGCACCGCTTGGTTCGTGAACCTGGGTGCGATTGCCGTCACTCTTGTTGCGGCAGGCGTTCTGCTGTGAGATTCCGAGCTACAGGGCTGACGGCGTGGTGGGTGCAACGCGCAAGCGCCATTTACATGCTCCTCTTCATCCTGTTTCTGTTCGGCTCCTTGCTACTTCATCCGCGACACTCTTACACCGAATGGAGAGGCTGGATCGGTCATCCCGGCATGACCACTGCAATCCTGGCCTTTTATGCCGCATTGCTGTCGCACGTGTGGGTCGGGTTGCGAGATGTGCTGATCGATTACGCTCGGCCGGAAAGCCTGCGCCTTCTCCTTCTGCGCATCGTCGGTGCTGCGCTCTTCGGTATCGCAGCTTGGGTACTCTGGATTTTTTTGCGACACATCTGACATTTCTTCCCGCTGGCATGCGCGCCCACTGGAGCCCCACATGAAACTTTCGATCTCCCGCTACAACCCTGAACATGACGAGAAGCCATACATGCAGGACTATGAGATTGAACTCGTAGAAGGCGATCACATGTTGCTGGACGTGATCCTGCGGCTTAAACGCCAGGACAACACATTGACGTTAAGAAAATCCTGCCGCGAGGGAGTCTGCGGATCCGACGCGATGAACATCAACGGACGAAACGGTCTGGCTTGCATCACACCCGTGCGCAGCCTGAAAGAACCGGTGGTCCTGCGCCCGCTGCCGAGCTTTCCGATCATCCGGGACCTGGTGGTCGACATGACCAACTTCTTCAAGCAGTATCACTCGGTCTCTCCGTATCTGATCAACGCGGAACCTCCACCGGAAAAGGAAAGGCTTCAGTCGCCTGCGGAGCGTGAGAAACTGAACGGCGCCTACGAGTGCATCATGTGCGGCTGCTGCAGCAGCCAATGCCCCTCTTTCTGGTGGAATCCCGACAAGTTTGTTGGCCCAGCCGGCCTGATACAGGCCTACCGGTTCATCGTCGACAGCCGCGACCATGCAACCAAAGAGCGCCTGGACAATTTGAACGATGCCTACCGTCTGTTTCGTTGTCGCACCATCATGAACTGCTCCGAGGTGTGCCCCAAAGGGTTGGAGCCAGCGCTCGCGATTGAAGAAATCAGGCTGAAGATGTCAGGGATTCCGGTACAAGGAGGCGGGCTCCAAATGCATCACCCGAAAACACCCAAGTAGCGGATGCCGCGGCCGGTTTTGATGGGGCAAGCAACCTTTTACCAACGAGGACTCGATGGACATGGCAAACAAGTCGTCGACGCATCCGCCCAAAGCGGGCAATTCTGTTTGCCAGCCAGTGCTGGGCAAACCAAACTCGCGGCTGGAAAGCGACAGTGGCCCCGTTCCTAACCACGCAGCGGACGGATCGACGGCCGGTGACAGGCAAGCAGAAGTACACCTGACAAATGCGGAGTTGGTGCAGCTACAGATTCGCGTGATCGCGCTCGAAAACCTGGTGACCGCTCTTCTCGCCAACGCACCCGATCAGACGCACGAGCTAGCGCGCGAGATTGCGGCAAACATTTCTCCCCGTCCGGGCCACACTCCCCATCATCTGACCATACATGCTGCAGCGCAAATGGTCCATCTGGTTGAGAGATCCGCCTTGCTTCGGAACAAGGCGGATTCGTAAGAACACCCGCCCTGCAACTCGGCGGGCGGGGACTGGCGGTCAACGGTCATCAGAGGGGCAAGACGCTGCAGGACTGCAGGGTCACTTGCGGCGAACGGCGCTTCAAGCGAGTGGCCTCCATACAACCTGACAGGTCCCGCCGCGCATCCGATTAAAACGGGCGAACTTCACGCTGCGTTGCTGAGCAACGGCGTCTGCATCGTTTATTTTTCGCCGGCGCTTGCTTTTCGCGCGTAGAACGCCGCAACGTCTTGGATCTCCGCCTCTGTCATGG
>NZ_JBJXIA010000057.1:0-7642 GCF_046115955.1 Variovorax sp. GrIS 2.14 | reverse complement strand
ATTCGAGCCTGCAGGCCCGCACACCCGATGTGGTGTACTTCGACTCGCTGCCACGGCCTTCGGCCGAGGCAGCCTGACACCGCAGGATCCACTTAAAAAGATTCGGAATCTGTTCAAGCGAATGGGGCCAGCTCTCAAGGTTGGCAATGCGGCTCGGTCGGTGGTGTGGTCGACCGATCCGACTGCGCCGGTTAACTCCGAGAGTTGGTCGACATGCAGTTCGGCCAGCCGCGCCAGTTTTTTGCGCCCTGCAGTCAAGAGATGAACCTCTACCTGGCGCCGATCGACTGCACTGGCTCTGCGTCTGACGAGCCCGGCTTCCTCGCAGCGCGTCACCAGGGCGACGACACCGTGCGGCTATGTCTGCAATCGTTTGGCGATCTCGCCGATGGTTGCCCACTTTCGCCCCGGAAAACCCTGCGAATGAAGCATCAACTGGTACTGCAGAACGGTGATGCCTTCCCCGCGTGCGGCGTCTTCACTGAACCGCAGGAAGCTTCGCAAGCGAGATCGGAAATCTGAGAGCGCCTCGAAGCGCTGCTTTTCCTTTGCGCCTTGCGTATTCGTCATCGCGGGTGTTCTGAAAGTTGTGGGAATGTAGCAGCGGGCGGAAGACAGCGACTCTGGCGAAGGGTAATTACTCACACTGTGACAAAAATAATGGCCTAGCATGAAAGTTCTGAACACAACCTGACCAGGCGTTTGTGCTTTGGTCTTCGACTTAGTTTGCCTTGGCGCTTCCCCTCGGAAGTCACTGAGTGCCGCACGCAAGTGACGGCCTGATCTGTCCCTCACCCTCTTTCCGAGACCTCCCCGAATCCATGAAAATCAAGAGCCAGAAGGACCTGCTGTCCGGCCTCATGTTCAGTTGCGTCGGCTTGGCCTTTGCCATTGGCGCGACCAACTACAACATCGGCAGCGGGGACCGCATGGGTCCTGGCTACTTCCCACTCGTGCTTGGCATCCTGCTGGCGATCGGAGGTGGGGTGGTCATGGTGGGTGCCTTTTCTGCGGGTCCGCCTGGTGGTGATCCGGTCGGGCGAATCGCATGGAAACCGCTGATCCTGGTTATCGGTGCGAATCTGGTGTTCGGCCTCCTTCTTGGCGGCCTACCGACGATGGGCGTCCCCGCGATGGGCTTGATGATCGCCATCTACGCACTGGTCGTGATTGCAAGTCTTGCCGGCACACGTTTCACGCTCAGAGGCGCGCTGATTCTGTCCACGATCCTGGCGATTGGCAGCTATCTGACTTTCATCATCGGCCTGAGCCTTCAGTTCCAGGTCTGGCCCACGTTCATGACAGGCTGAGCGCGCACCGCATGGAACTGATCCACAACCTCTCTATCGGCTTCGAAGCGGCGCTCACGTTTCAAAACCTGATTTATTGCTTCGTGGGCTGCCTGCTGGGCACGCTGATCGGCGTGCTCCCGGGCATCGGCCCGGTCGCGACCATCGCCATGCTGCTGCCCGCGACCTACGCCCTACCGCCGGTGGCCGCGCTAATCATGCTGGCCGGCATCTACTACGGCTCGCAGTACGGCGGCTCGACCACTGCCATCCTTGTCAACCTGCCCGGTGAATCCTCCTCTGTCGTCACCGTCATCGACGGGCACCAGATGGCCAAGCAAGGACGGGGCGGACCAGCGCTCGCGGCCGCCGGCCTCGGCTCGTTCTTTGCCGGTTGTGTTGGCACGCTGGTGCTCGCGGCCTTCGCGCCGCCGCTGACCGAACTGGCATTCAAGTTCGGGCCCGCCGAATACTTTTCTTTGATGGTGCTGGGGTTGATCGGTGCGGTAGTGCTGGCCTCGGGCTCGCTCATCAAGGCCATCTGCATGATCATGCTAGGGCTGCTGCTGGGGCTGATCGGTACCGATGTGAATTCCGGTGTGGCGCGCTACAGTTTCGACGTTCCGGAGCTCACAGACGGCATCAGCTTTGTTGCCATCGCCATGGGCATCTTCGGCTACGGCGAGATCATCGCGAATCTGTCGCGCAGCGAAGAGGAAGGTCAGGTCTTCACGGCCAAGCTTCACGGCCTCATGCCCACCAAGGAAGACTTCAGGAACATGATTCCCGCCGTGCTTAGAGGCACGGCGCTAGGCTGTTCGCTCGGCATCCTTCCGGGCGGTGGCTCGCTCCTCTCAGCCTTTGCTTCCTACACCCTCGAGAAGAAGATCAAGCTGCGGCAAGGCGAGATCCCGTTTGGCAAGGGCAACATCCGAGGCGTCGCCGGCCCGGAGTCCGCCAACAATGCCGGCGCACAGACTTCCTTCATCCCGCTGCTCACCCTTGGCATTCCAGGCAATCCGGTGATGGCCCTGATGGTCGGCGCCATGACGATCCACAATGTCCAGCCTGGCCCGCAGGTGATGACCAGCAATCCCGAGCTGTTCTGGGGCCTCATCGCCTCGATGTGGATCGGCAACTTGATGTTGATCATCCTGAACCTGCCGCTGATCGGCGTGTGGATCAGGTTGCTGTCGATCCCCTACCGCTGGCTCTTCCCGGCTATCGTGCTGTTCTGCGCCATCGGCGTGTATTCAACGAACAACAACACGTTCGATGTCTGGATGGTCGGCTTCTTTGGCGTCGTGGGCTACGCCTTCCTGAAACTGGGTTGCGAGCCTGCGCCGCTGTTGTTGGGCCTGATCCTCGGGCCGATGATGGAGGAGAACCTGCGGCGCGCGCTTCTGTTGTCGCGAGGGGACTGGGGCGTGCTGGTCACGCGGCCCATCTCGGCGGGCCTACTGATCGGCGCCGTGCTGCTGCTCACGATCGTGCTGTTGCCTGCCGTGAAAGCGAAGCGCCAAGAAGCGTTTGTTGAGGGGTAGCCGGATGCACAGAAATATCGCCTCCACGAAGACCGGCAATCACGCGGCTCGATCACGAAATCGATCCGGGCATCCACATCGCGGAGCGCCGTGGTGATCCGGTCTAATTCGAGATTCGCAAGTCGGCGTCGACCCCGAACCGTAATTTCAGGGCGTCGCCCATCGAGGTCCTTTTTTTTTCGTTCCACATGGCCCCAACACGATTGCTTCATCCCAAGCGACTCCTGCACCTGTTCATCCTGCTCGCCATCTGCTGGCTGGCAACGCCGGCGGCGTTGGCCACCGAGATGGTGAGCTCCGCCGGCAACACCGTCTACATGCGTGCAGGACCCGGAACAGGCTATGCCGCGCGATGGACGGTCGACAAGGGCTACCCGTTCAAGGTGCTGGCGCGCAAGGGCAAGTGGCTCAAGGTGATCGATTTCGAGCGGGACTCGGGCTGGGTCTACGGACCGCTTACGAACACAACCCGGCACCATATCGTGAGTGCGTCTTCGGCGACGCTGAGGGCAGCGCCCAATGCACGCAGCGCCGTGGTCTTGAAGGCGCGCAATGGCGACGTGCTGCGCACGCTCAGACAGCGTGGCCGCTGGATTCAAGTGCGTCACGAAACTGGACTGGCGGGCTGGGTGATCAAGAGCAGGGTCTGGGGATGGTGAGCGCGTGAATGCGTGAATGCGTGAATCAATTCCGACGAATTCGCCGCTAGACGGCGCTTGATGAGCAGTCCGCACAGGTTCAGCTTGGCGGCCTCAAGTCTGAAGTGCAACACCCCTTCAAGTAAGGTGTTCCATGCAAGACCCAACCAGCTACCGGCAACTGCAGCCTGAGGACCGAATCACCATCGCGAGCATGTGTCAGCAAGGTTGCAGCGTGCGGGCCATGGCCCGCACGCTGCAACGCGCGCCCTCGACCGTCGGGCGCGAACTTGAACGCAACATGCGCAATGGATCGTGCTACGGCTCGCATGTGGCCCAGACAACTTGCAAGGCGCGTCAGCACGCCGCACGCCCTGCGGCCAAGCTCGATGTCCGCGGCGTCGCCTGGCGTGTGGTGTTGACCCTTCTCAACTGGAAGTAGTCCCCCCAGCAGATTGCCGCTACCCTGAAGCGCACCGTCCCCGACGAGGCTGCACGCCACGTGTCTCACGAAACCATCTACACCGCGATCTACGCGCTGCCCAGGGGCGAACTGCGCCGCCAGCTCATCGCCTGCCTGCGCCAGGGCCACGGCACGCGGCTGCCGCGCTCACGCGGCAATGACCGGCGCGGCCAGATTCCGGAGATGGTCAGCATCCACGTGCGCCCGCCCGAGATCGAGGACCGCGTGATGCCGGGCCACTGGGAAGGCGACTTCCATCTTGGGGGCGGGCAACAAGTCTGGTTGTGTCGCATTAACAGCCATCGGCCCAACAGACTATGCTGAGAAAATTGGTTGAAAAGGCTTGAAGCCGATGCTCTCGCCCAAAGGAATGCGCTTTCCACTCGACGTCATGCTCGTTTGCATCCGCTGGTACGCAGCCTACCCGTTGAGCTACCGCCATCTTGAAGAAATGCTGCAGGAACGCGGTGTGCTGGTTGACCATTCTTCGATCAACCGTTGGGCAATCCGGTTTCTGCCGTTGCTGGAAAAGGTATTGAGCCGTCACAAGCTTGCGGTGGGCGCAAGCTGGCGCATGGACGAGGGTTCTGTCGCAATAAGCACGACTGGTAAGGTCAGCCAAAGATGCTTGACCGTACGAAGATGCTTGAAGCGCTGCGCCGAGTGGTTCAGCAGATGCACTACCCACTGGAAGTGATGTTGGTGTGCGTACGCTGGTACGCGGCCTACCCGCTGAGCTTTCGCAACATCAAGGAGATGATGGCCGAGCGCGGCGTGTTCGTTGATCACTCCACGCTGCATCGCTGGTCAATCAAGGTGCGGGCGGTGCTGGCGGGCACGTTCTGTCGGCGCAAGCGCCCAGTCGGCCTGAGTTGGAGGATGCACGAGACCTACGTGAAGGTCAGCGGCCAGTGGAAGTACCTGTACCGGGGGGTCGATCGCGACGGCCCTACCGTCGACTTTCTGCTGCGCGCCAAGCGAGACCACGCCGCAGCCCGGGCATTCTTCGAACGCGCCATGGAACTGCACGGCGTGCCCGAGAAGATCACCATCGAGATGCGCCAGTCGAAGTACTTGAACAACCTCATCGAGCAGGACCACCGAGCCGTCAAACGAATCACCCGGCCGATGCTCGGCTTCAAGACGTTTCGCTGCGCCCGAATCCTGCTCGCCGGCATTGAGGGCATGCACATGATCGGCAAAGGCAAGCTTGGCGCACTCAAACATCCAGCCTCGTGTGCACTCTACTCACTGGCTTTTTGATCGGAGTTGGCCTCCCAGCAATGCTCGGCCTATTCTCGCTATTGCGACAGAACCCTAAATCTTGACATCGGGCAATCTTGAGGGCGCATCGCGTTACGATGTCATCAACTTGCGCTGTGATGTTCAATGTTCAATGTTCAATGTTCAATGTTCAGCGTCTCCCTAAATGCATTAAGAAGTAACGAGCGCGTGCGTTCTTTGCCCATATCTACATTTACCTGACTTGGTGTAGTCCGAACGCTCACACCTTGAAATGCGCCAATCCGCACCTCTGATTAGGACTAGCATTCGGGTTTGTTCAAGCTACATGTCCTGTCCCCGGCCGTAAGGGCAGGCTAATTCCATATGATTCTCAACGTTGAGAAACGACGTTCCAGCATAGCGACGGTTGTGTTCGCTCTGCTCGATCCAATTCCGTTTGGAATGTTTGTGGCGGCGTTGATATTCGACGCCGTCTACACCAATAGCGCGGTCGTCATGTGGCTCAAGTCCGCAGCATGGTTGATCGTTATTGGACTGTTGTTTGCGGTCATCCCGCGCCTTATAAACTTGGCATGGGTATGGTTTTATCGCGCCCGAGTGAGCACTGCTAGAGAAAAAATCGCCTTTGTTCTCTATTTATTCGGTGTTGTGGCTGCCATCTTCAATGCTTTTGTTCACAGCCGGGACGCGTATGGGATGGTTCCGGAGGGACTTTGGCTCTCAATTCTGACGGTGGTGCTTCTGGTTCTAAGCAAAGCCCTGATGACCCAGCAACTGTCTGATGATGATCACAGAGTGCGATCATGAAAATCAGAATTTTGATGGGACTTATACCGGCCGCAGTAGCCTTTGCGGTTGTTGGTTGCAGTGAAAAGGCACAGCTTGCCCCCCAGCAGCAGGTAGGACAACAACCCCCGCTGCCTGCGGCCCAAAACTTCCTGATGCCGCCGATGCAGGCCCCCAAAGGGGTGGGTTGGGAGAGTGACGGACATCCTGTCGTGGCGGCCGGCTTGAAGATCGAGAAGATTGCCGAAGGGCTGCAGCATCCGCGGCAGCTCATGACCTTGCCCAATGGTGATGTGCTGGTTGTCGAATCGAACTCTCCTCACACTCAGCCGCTCACCACGCCCAAGCAATTCATTGCAGGGATCGTGACGGGGCGTTCTGGCAAAGGCGCCAAAGGTGGTAATCGGATCACACTTCTACGCAAGATTGCGGGCTCCGCAAAGTGGGAGCAACACGTGTTTCTTGAGCATCTGAATTCTCCGTTCGGAATTCAGTTGATCGGTCAGACGCTGTACGTTGCGAATACCGACAGGATCATGAAATTCCCCTACACCGCAGGCGCCACCAGCATTGCGGGTCCGGGGGTTGAGCTTGCAGATTTGCCAGACACGATCAATCACCATTGGACCAAGGCCTTGCTGGCCAGTCCAGACGGGAAGAAGCTCTTCGTAGGGGTGGGGTCCAACAGCAACATCACCGAGAACGGTTTGGCGGTTGAATACAGGCGCGCTGACATTCTTGAGGTGGACGTTGCCTCAGGCGCCAGCAGAATATTCGCCTCTGGCCTTCGCAACCCGACCGGGCTTCAGTGGCAGCCCCAGACCGGCAAGCTTTGGGCCATCGTCAACGAACGCGACGAGATTGGTGCCGACCTCGTTCCTGATTACATGACCGCTGTTCAAGAAGGTGCTTTCTATGGCTGGCCTTACAGCTATTACGGCCAGCATGTCGATGAGCGCGTGCAGCCGCAGAGACCTGACCTTGTGAAAAAGGCCATTGCCCCCGACTTCGCGTTGTCCTCACACGTTGCGCCACTTGGACTTCTCTTTTACACGGGCAGCAACTTGCCGGCGCTGTACCAAGGGGGAGCGTTCATCAGCGAGCACGGCAGCTGGGACCGATCACCGCTAAACGGCTACGAGGTGAGCTATGTCAAGTTCGTGAACGGACGGCCTGAGGGTCAGAAAATGCCTGTGGTCGCTGGATTCGTGTCGCGGGACGAGAAGTCACTTTTTGGTGCGCCTGTCGGACTCGCACAAGGCGCCGACGGCGCTCTGCTGATTGCGGACGATGTGGGCAATACCGTTTGGTCGGTCACGGCCAGCGCTCAGTAACTTGGCGATTCTTCAGATTCGATTCGACGCTCAAACCGTGCAGCGGATTCTGGTGAGAGCCGCGTGACGGCTGCCAGTGCGAAACTTACCAATTAAATAAAGTAGTGGATCTCCGGTCAGCTCAAAGTCAAAGTTGACAATCGGAGCAGGCCGAAGACACAAGGTCAGAGTTTCTCGACGGTTTCATTCGGCTGCACAGCGACGCCCGGCCACGCAGACTTCCTCTTCCGGGGCGGTGGGCGCGCACGGGTTCTGTCGCAATAAGCGCGGGCTGGTAAGGTCAGCGGATGAAGTTTGACCGTACCAAGATGACCGAAGCGCTGCGCCGGGTGGTTCAGCGGAT
>NZ_JBJXIA010000056.1:0-7791 GCF_046115955.1 Variovorax sp. GrIS 2.14 | reverse complement strand
AACCAGAATGGAAAGGACGCATGGCCGATCACGGGCGCCACTTTCATCCTGATGCAGAAGGTGCAAGACAAGCCAGCCAACGCGACCAGCGTGCTTAAGTTCTTCGACTGGGCCTACAAGAGCGGCGACAAGACGGCTGACGACCTCGACTACGTGCCGATGCCCGACAGCGTGAAGACCGCCATCACCAAGTCGTGGGGCGATATCAAGGACACGTCGGGCAAGACCGTCGCTCTGAAGTAGCGCCCGAACGGGTATACAGCCAACGGCGACCTGCGCGCCGCCAAAAGCCCTCACTTCAGGCTCTGCGGTCAAGTCTCGGACGGGTGACCTGGAATGCGGCCGCACCCCCCGCGAGACACCGTTCGGCAGGGCGCAGGCGCGGCGTCATGAATTTGTCACCAGTTGAATAAACAATCTTTCGTAGTACATAACTTCGCGGAATAACATGAAATCAAAAGCCATTTGG
The DNA here is from genome assembly GCF_046115955.1 of Variovorax sp. GrIS 2.14. Taxonomy (NCBI): domain Bacteria; kingdom Pseudomonadati; phylum Pseudomonadota; class Betaproteobacteria; order Burkholderiales; family Comamonadaceae; genus Variovorax; species Variovorax sp. GrIS 2.14. The sequence continues at coordinate 7,322 of NZ_JBJXIA010000056.1, read as the reverse complement.
GTTGTCACTTCGGTTACGGCCGCTTTGCTTTACGCGTGCGGCGGCGGTGGGTCGGGGTACAGCGGCTTTGTGCCGTCGTCGACATCTGTTGCAACGACGCCCCCGGCGGTCACGCCAGCGCCGCCAGTCGCGCCAGTCACCCCGCCGGTGGTCGCTTCGAAGCGCACCATCGTCATGGTATGGGACGGCTTGCGCCCCGACTCCGTCACCGCTGCCGACACACCAAACCTCTTTGCACTGCAGCAACGAGGTGTCCAGTTTGCCGACAACCACTCCACGTACCCCACGTTCACGATGATGAACAGTTCGTCGTTCGCGTCGGGTTCCTTTCCGAAATCAAGCGGCTTTTACGGCAATACGTTCTGGACGCCGCCACAGGCCAGCGCCGCCCAGCCGGTACCGATCGGCAAGTCTGCCGCAGGCGCCGCACAGGACTATGTGGATCCCGTATTCACCGAGGACTACGCGGTACTCACCACGCTCAATGACTACTATGGAGGCCAGCTGCTGCTGGTGAAGTCACTTTTCAAGACTGCACAGGATGCCGGCCTCAAAACCGCGGCGATCGGCAAGTCGGGCGCTGCGTACTTGCAAGATCTTGGACGGGGTGGGTTCTTTCTTGATGAAAACACCGTGCTGCCGCTGACTCTGGCGACCGAGCTCCAAACAGCGAACTTCGCATTGCCCGCCAACACGGGATTCGCCTATCCCGCTGGCACGCTCACACTCACGGCCGCAAACGGCAATCCGACAGCTCGCGCTGGTGCTTTGACCTTTGCGCTGCCCAACGGCGTCCAGGCACGCGATGCAACCGACTCGACGCAAGGCGCCCCCGAAGACGGCGCCAACAAATACATGATGAAGGTGTACACCGACTACATCCTTCCAAAGAAGCTTCCCGATCTGTCGCTGATCTGGTTTCGCACGCCTGACAACACCCAGCACGCGTACGGCCCCGGCTCGCTGAACTACCGAAAGGCGCTGGCTTCACAGGACGCCCGGCTCGGCGAGTTGCAGGCAGGATTGAAAGCCGCTGGACTGGATGCCACCACCAACATCATCGTCGTCTCAGATCACGCCCACAGCAATGTTTCGGGACCGACCGCCTTGTTCCCCTTGCGTGCAATCACGCCCAGCACCTCGGTGACCGCAGGTGTCACCAACGCCGCTCTGGCAGGTGTCGACGCGCTCAACGGGTTTTCCGTATCGGGTGACGTCCGGTCGGCCGACCTGCTGACCTTCGCCGGCTTCAAAGCTTTCGATGGCAATGGCTGCACCACCACACCGATGGCCGGTATCAAGGCAGATGGTTCGGCTGTCTATCCCGTGAGCGTGGACACGACGGGCACACTTTGCGGAACTGCAAACACCAAATTCCAAGCCATCAGCGGCACGTTGGCGACCCCGGTGGCAAGCTTCAAGGTGCCAGCTGCTGTGCCATCGACCGGTATCGTGATCGCGGCCAACGGCGGCTCGGACTATTTCTACGTACCTGACCATGACGCCACCACGGTAGGCAACCTGGTTCGCTTCCTGCAGTCTCGTGAAGAGTTCGGGTCGGTGTTCGTGGACAGTCGCTACGGCGCCCTGGCCGGCACGCTACCGATGTCGATGGTCAACCTTGAGAACAGTACGCGCCAGAACAAGGGTCAGCCCGACGTGGTGGTCAGTTTCAGCTGGGATGCCCAGCAAAAAATCAACGGCTTGCCGGGCATCGAGTTTGAAAGCTTTGGCGGCAATCGCGGCATGCACGGCAGCTTCAGCCCGATCGACGTGCACAACACGCTTCTGGCCAGTGGCCCCGCGTTCCGCTCGGGCGTGACGGTCAGTACCCCCACCGGCAACGTCGATGTCGCTCCCACGGTGGCTTACATCCTTGGGCAGTCGATGCCGCAGGCTGACGGCCGAGTCCTGAACGAAGCGCTGCTCACACCCGTCAACGCGAGCGCGCCGACAGTCAAAACCAGCGTGGTCACGCCGCCCACAGCGGCCACCGGCCTTGTGTTCAAGCTCCCGACCGACCCGAGCGGTGCAGCCGTTGACACCGCACTCACCGTCGGCACCTATTCGATCAATCTGGCGGTCAAGGATCTTTCGGTGGATGGCAAAACATATCGCTACTTCGACTACGCACAGGCGATTCGCAAGTAACGCCATGCAGACCTTCATGATTGACTTTCTCGCCCGTGCAAAAAAGCTTGCATGCGGTGCGAGTGCTGTCGTTTTTGCGGTCATTCTCGCTTCCGTAAACCCATCGGCCTACGCTTCCGAGGCTTCGGCTGCTCGCCTGGATTTCGACAAGGTGTTTAACGCCGACGGCGCGGCGCCTTCGATGCACTTTCGAGCCGCTTACGTGTCTGCCGGAACCACGCATCAGCTGGAGGTTTGGCGCGACCACGAAATACGATTGAGGCGCCGGACGGATGATGCTGTCGAAACCTTCGTAAACAGATCAGCGAACGATCCGGAGTGGCGCATGGCTGTTCTCGACCTTCGCCGGAAGATCCGCACCGACGTCGATCGCACGAATCTTTATCGCGTGGGTCACTTTGTCGACTGGTTCGGTATGGGCCATGGCCTGACCCGACCGTCGGGCCCCTACGAGTTGCGCCAAACCGCTGCGCTGCGGAGCGTTGGCCCAGCCATTGCGGACTGTCGCTGGTATCGACTGTCGAATCAAGACAAAGACAGCCGCATTTGCTGGAGTCGCGCGATGGGGCTGCCCTTGCTCATCGCGACGCCCGACGGACGGGTTCAATGGCGCGTGCTTGAAGCCGATAGCCGTCCCGCAACGTCCGAGACCTTTCAGATCCATGACGAAGGCTTTGCTCGAAACAACGCGAACGCCGACATCAATACAGATTAAACAGTTGAAACGGCGCTAGCCAAGCTGAACCCCGCGACCATAGCCGAGGACGGGTGAGGAGGCCCTCTGCCATCGCCGCGATTGACGCTGCCCGCGTGGCTGTGATTCTCCCAGCAACTACCAACTAACGCCGACGCTGGCATCGTGTGTTGGCGCCGGCTCATATCTGACCCAGAGGGGGTGCGGCGGATTTCTTGGACTACCTCCAAAGGTAGTCCAAGAAATCCGCTGCACCCCCATTTTTGCGGACAGTGCCGAAGTACAAGTGAGCCAGGTGTTCAACCTACCCTGACCTCGCAGCTACAGGTCCTTGTCGAAGTTGCGGATCAGATACTCGTTGAACATTGGCACGGTAAAGGCGATATCGCCATGCGACGGGCTGTAGATCATTCCCTTGTTGATAATCTGCGAGCGCCGCGGCCCAAGACTCTGATGGCTTTCGCCTAAGCGTTCTGCAACTTCTGAGGAGCGATATGGGCCATTGCCAAGCTTGGCCATCGCGATGACATATTCGCGCTCCTTGGGTGTCAGTCTGTCGAATCGTACTTTGAAAAAACCTTCATCCAGTCGCCTAGTTGCATCGCTTGCCGCCTTTGCCGCGTCTGCCATAGTGATCGCGCCTGTTTCCGCGATGTTCCAACACTGGTAGCCCCACTCTTGAAGAAAGTAAGGGTAGCCACGAGTCCTTGCGAAAATCTCGTCCAACGCATCGCTGGTGATGGATTCACCTTCGTCTTCAACTGGCTGCCTTATTGCCGTCCTGGCATCTGCGAGCTCCAACGCTCCCACAACTGGATAGTGAAACAACCGCTCGGCGTATGACTTCGCATCGCCAGAAAGCGCCGCCACCTGCGGCAACCCCGCTCCGAAGAAAAGGACGGGCAAACCCTTCTGGTTGACCTTGTGCAGCGCGACGATCAGTGCAGCCAGATCCTCTGCTTTGAGGTACTGGACTTCGTCGACAAGTATCGTCCACGCCTTGCCGGCAGCGAGAGCAGCCTCTCCCACCCGCACGAACAGCTCGGCAAGGTCCGTCTCCAGATCGCCGCTGTCGGCAACGCCAACTTCAGGGTCCACGGATATAGCCACCCCCTCGTAGGAGACTTTGAAAACGCTCGCGAAGGATTTCAGGGCTCGCAAGGCTTTGTTTGCGCTTACCTTGGCCGTTTCGGTGAGCGAAAGCTTGCGCAGCGCTTGGCTGATACGAGGGGTCAACAGCTCGCCCAATCGCTTGTTTTCGGGCGCTTCTATAAAAGATGTGATGTGACCTTCCGCTTCAGCAATCTCCTGAATTTTGTTCAGCAGGACAGTCTTGCCAACGCCCCGCAACCCCAGCAGCATCTGTGAGCGGCTGGACCTCCCGAGAAGCGCCCTCTGGATTGCTACCTTCGCTTCATCCAGAATGGGTTGACGACCCGCAAGCTCAGGCGGTTGGCTGCCTGCCCCCGGCGCAAAAGGGTTCCGAACGGGATCCATAGTCGACTCCATATCTATGACAATCTAACAAAGTATAAGCATGTATACCCGGTAGATCATAGAGTACGATATTTTTTGGTAGTTTTTGATGTTTTGAGCCCGCGAGTGGTCGCTTCGCTAAACGAAGCTGTCGCCCATAGTCTGCAGGTGAAATGTGCATCAGACAGTCCGACTACTAGCGCAAACCTGTCGAGCCCCGGCCTACGCGTCCTTCGGCGGCGGCGTATCCAGCATGCTGGCCACCTTGCTGCGCCGGATCGCTGCCGACTGGTAGTAGCCCTGGAAGGTGGCCACGGTGCGGTGCCCCGTCATGGCCATGGCCTCGCCGATCGGCATGTCGCGAAGCCCGGCCTCCGTCACGAAGCCCGAGCGCAGCGAGTGCGCCGAGAAGCGGCCGTCCAGTCCCGCGGCCGCGCAGCGTGACTTCACGATGAACCGCACCCCCTCGGCGCCCAGCGGTGTGCCCATGCGGTCGCCCGCCAGCACGCGCCGGAAGATCGGCCCGCTGGTGATCCTGGCCGCACGCAGGGCGCCGAGCCAGTCGCGCATCGCCTCGGCAGCGGAGCCCACCAGGGGCTTGTAGTTCTCCGGCAGATCCTGCCCCAGCTGGTTCGCCTTGGAGTGGCCCAGCCGGTAGACGAAGCTCTCGCCGGTGGGCTGCAGGTTCTCCAGCGTCGCGGCTTCGACCTCCGAGCGCCGGCGGCCGCCGGTGGCCCAGGCGAAGGTGAGGAGGGCGCGGTCGCGCCGGCCGGCCAGGGTGCGGTCGCAGGTCGCCAGCAACTGGGCCAACAGGTCGGCGGTGAGGGCGGTCTGCTTGGTCGCGAGGGCAGAGCGCTTGGCGTAGGCGCGCCGCGTCAGGTCGAGCAGCGCCTTGACGCGCTCGTCCTGGCAGGGATTGCTCGCCGCACCGCTCAGTTTGTGCGCCTTGGACAGCACGCTCACCCGGTGGAGGAGGGTGCTGAGCTTCATCGGGCCGGGCTTGCCCTTGGCGCGGCTTCTGACCAGCGCCGCATCAACCTCGGGCGGCAATTCACAGGTGAGGCCCGAGAGCGTCGACTTCGACTTGCGCTCGGCATGGTCGGTGATGAAGGTGACCACCACCGGGAAGGCGACGGGCAGCGTGAGGCTGGACGGCCCCCAGGCACGCAAGATCTCCGCTTCGGTGTCCGAGTCCCCCTGAAGGTCCACCAGCATCGTCTCGCGCCGCAGCGCATACCAGGCGGCCCAGTATTGCAGCGCGCCCGCATAGGAGGCCACGGTGTTCTCCGAGCGGCCTTCCTTGGCCAGCTCGTCGGCGGCCCGCGCCGTGGCATCGCTCACGGCGGCCGCCTCGAGGTCGAACCTGCTTTTCAAGGTCGCCGGCGTGGCGCTGGTCGCCAGCACGCGGCCGCTGGAATGACTGCCGACATCTGCCTTTGCATCTGCCTTTGCATCAGCCTTTTCATCAGCTGTTTTTTCGGGGTCGAAGTTCATCGTCGTCCTCATTGTTGGCGCGTTCACCGGTGCGATTTCAGCCGCATCCATTTGACATAACCGGATTTCGCCCATGCCGGTCTATACAAAACGTTATCCTGTGTTGTACCATTTGTTATGTCGTACACCTTCTACCACGGATAAGTTTACCTTATCCGTGGTAAGCAGGGCGCCCAAGCTTGTCGCGCGGTTTCGCGTGTAGCTTGGGGGTCGAGTTGCAAATTCGCGTCGTCGGCGCGCAGGAAAGCCTAGAAATGAATGTCCAGTCAAAGTTCCGGTTCGCGTTGGTCCGCAGTGCCGAAGAAATCGCCGCCGGCCTCGCCCACGCTCCACGCACCACGCCATCCCCGGAATAATTCATGGAACAAAGAACCTTTTCCTCCTCGCGCGGCGTCCAGCAGGACGACGTGTCCGAAGCCTGCGACTCCTTATGGCTGGAGGGCATCCGTCCCACCAACGAGCGAACGCGCCAGAAGCTCGGACGGGGCTCGCCGAACACGATCGGCCCGATGCTGGACGCCTGGTGGAAGCAGAAGATGGCGCTGTCCACGGGCACGGGGCCGGCCTCCGTCGAGCAGATCCTTGGCTTCCCCGCGCCCGTGCTCGATTCGATGCGCGAGCTCTGGCAAAGCGCACTGCGGCATTCGGAGCGCATAGCCGAGGTCGGCATCGAAACGGTCCGGGTGCAGTTGCAGGAGGACCGCGCCGCATTGCAGGCCAGCGAGCTCGCACTGGGCGAGCGCGAGCGCAGCCTGGAGGCCTCGCGTGCCAGCATGGAAGAAACGCTGGCCACCACCCGCGAGGCACTGACCGCGGCGCAGCGCCAGACCGTAGATCTGGAGGGGCAGCGCAGCGCCCTGACCGGTCAACTCGATGAGGCCCGGGCCGCCCTCGGCCTCTCCGCGCGCCGGATCGACGCGATGCGCCTGGAGTCCGAGGCCAACAGCGCCGCCCATGCCAGGTCACTCAAGGAGCAGCAGGAACGACATGACGCGCACGAGCGCCGGCAGCTGCTGGAGATCGACCGCGCCCGCGAGGAGGCCCGCTTGGCCACCGCCGCCGGCGCAAAAGAGCTTGCCCGTCGCCAGTCGGTCGAGCTGCAGGCCAGCGAAGCGGCGCTCGCCGCGCAGGCCACCAAGACATCACTCGAGCGGGAGATCGCAACGGGGGCCCTCGTCACCGCAAGGCATCTGAGTGAGCTCGCGACGACGCGCGCGGCGCTGGAAGCCATGACCGCGCGCATGACAGATCGTGACAGTGCGCTCGCACGTGAGGAGACCGTGCACGAGGCTACGAAGGCGCTGCTGGAGCGTGCGATCGCAGCGGTGGAGCAGCGGCCGCAGGCGGAGCCTGTGATCAACGCAGCAAAGCCGCGACGTCGGTTAGTTCCTCCTGCTTTGTCATGAATCAAGCCTAGGGATGGTCTGCATAAGTCCACCGCAACATCTGCTTGAACGTTGACCACAGATGAGTCAAATCAGCCTTGGCACCAGTGGGTTCGAGCTCT
>NZ_JBJXIA010000055.1:0-7791 GCF_046115955.1 Variovorax sp. GrIS 2.14 | reverse complement strand
GATCAAGATGTCCTTGGGCGCGCGCAGTCCCGTCGACTACCGAAGAAGCTTGGGCCTCACGGCATAAACAGTCCAAGTTTTTAGCCGCATCCCCGATGGCTCAGTTCTACTTCGGCGCGGACACTGCCCATCGGCGCAAGTTCGAATGGCCGTCGCCAAAGTTGTCCAGCGCGAGTCGTATGCCGGCTGCGCTCAGCGACTTGACCGTGCGCACCAGCGCCTGCGGGTCGGTCGCACGTTCATGCTCAGTCAGTTCAATGACAAGCTTGCGTGGATCGACCCCCGAGTTGGCGAGCATGCGGGGCAGTACGGTGGTTGCCGCCCGAACCAGCGCGTCGGCGCTCAGGTTGACGAACAGGGTGCCATCCTGCCCCTACGCGAACCATTGCGCGAGGATGACGTCGACGCACTTCAGCTCGAATAGCATCACGCTCGACTCGAGCGTCGCGCATTCGAAGAGCACGCTGGGCATATGCAGCGGCCCATCGACGGGGCCGCGTATCAGCGCCTCGTGGCCATACACCGCGCCGTTTCGCAGATCGACCAGCGGCTGGAAAACTGCGTGGAGCCGGCCGTCGTCCATGAGCCCTTGCAAAGGCCCGTGCGCAGGCGCTCTCGAACCCGGTTGAATCGAGAGGCGCAGCAGTGTGTTGACAGGAGACGAAGGGCGCATGTGAATGAAGTTGCACCTTAGGAGCGCTTTAAGACAGCAATGTGACGTGTCGGCAAGGCAGCGCAGTTTTTTTGAGGCGGCCCAGCGGGCCTTTGCGGAACATCCGCGCGGCCTCGATGCCGGCGATCACGACAGTTCAGCTTGCTCAGACTGATCGAAGAGTGGCCCGGCTGATCCGCGGTCAAGCCACTGCGACAGTCCGGGTAACTCGTGCAAGGTCTGTGCGCCGCGCGTTGCACCTGTCCACCAGCGCGAGAACGAGGCGCACGGCCGCTCGACTTGGGCGAACAGGCGCGGTGCCGGGCGTCGAATCACTGAGGCGGGCAACAGCGCATCAACATGTGGATCGGCCAGGGTCTGAACCGACCGTGCGCCGGCCAAGACCAACGTGGCGTGTTCGCGGCTGCCAGACAAAGACAGCGGTGCCACTTCGGCCAGCCGCGCCCCCACGAAAGCCCAGCGAGCGGGGCTCCACGGCCAGACATCATGAAAGTCCGACAGCAGCAGCCCCACGCACAGACAGCCGGCGGGCAGGTCGCGCGGCGGCTCGTCCAAGGCCCAGGGGTGGACCAGCCAGACGTCGCGGCCAACCAGATCGATCGCCAGAGGCGCGGTCACAGCGCCCATCGCGGAAGGCCGATGCAACCGTTCGGGCTCATCGACGCCGTCGCGCGCGGCAGAAACGGGCGGGGTCCACCGACTGCGTGCGATGACGTCCAGCGCGTCATAAGACCGGTCGATCACGCTACCCTCACTGTGCCAACCTGCCGGTGCGTAGCGCGCCACATTCTCTGCATTGAAGAGATAGGGTTTGCTGCTGCCTGTGCCGGCCACCCACTGCCAACTGAGGTGATTGCTGGCGAGGTCGCCGTCGAGCAGGTGGGCGTACAGCCAATCGGCGCCGGCGCGCCAGTGCACCTTGCGCAGATGCACGACGTAGCTGGCCAGCCACATGCGCGCATGGTTGTGCAGCATGCCAGTGGCATACAGCGTGCGTACGGCCATGTCGATGGCCGGCACGCCAGTGCGCGCCTGGCGGATGTCTATTGGCAACTCGCTCGCATAGGCGTCGGCGGGCATCGGACCCTCGTGCAGCGACTGCAGGATGGCGTCGTCGCCGCGTTGCGCCCAGACATGGCGGAAGAACTCACGCCAACCGAGTTCGAAAACGAACTTGTGTTGCAGGTCCAACCGGTGCCGGACTGCGACTCTGGCCAGCACCTCCGGCAGCGTGACCAAGCCGTGCGTGATGTAGGGCGACAGCTGGGTCACCGCACCTTCGATTGCATTGCGAGTGCGCGCGTAGTCGGCTGGCCGTACGGCGGCGATGCGGGCCAGCGCTGCGGCCCGGGTCGGCACGAAGGCGCTGTGACAGCTCATGAACTCACGCCCACCTGGCCGGCGCGGATCGCATCTGCGCGCTGCGTCACTGCCTGCCGTTGCGCGTCGCTCATTCGGTCAACGTTCTTGACCTGCAGCGCCATTCGCGAGTTCTTCCGCAGCAGCGGTTCATGGCGCATCAGAAAGTCCCAGTAGAGCGTGGTGTAAGGGCAGGCACGTTCGCCTTCGCGCAGCGCCGGGTCGTAGCGGCAGCCGGTGCAGGGCCCGCCCATGCGCTGGATATATTTGCCGGTGGCGACATACGGTTTGCTGGCCATCAGGCCGCCATCGCCGTACTGGCTCATGCCCAGCGTGTTGGGCAGTTCCACCCACTCGACGGCATCCACATACACCGCCAGGTACCACGCGTGCACCTCCTGCGGACGCACACCCAGCAGCAGCGCGAACAGACCGGTCACCATCAGGCGCTGGATGTGGTGCGCGTAGCCGTGCTGCAGCGTCTGCAGCAACGCGTCGCGCAGGCACGCCATGTCGGTTTGGCCGGTCCAGTACCAGGCCGGTAGAGCTTGCTGCGCATCGAGCGCGTTGCGTTCGGCGTAGCCAGGCATCTGCGTCCAGTAAATGCCGCGCACGAATTCGCGCCAGCCCAGGATCTGGCGGATGAAACCTTCCACGCTTTGCAGCGGCGCGCGGCCCCCGCGGTACGCCTCCTCGGCGGCCTGCACCACTTCGCGCGGGTTCAGCAGCTTGAGATTGAGTGCAGCCGACAGGTGCGAGTGATAAAGCCAGGGCTCGCCGGGCCACATCGCGTCTTCATAGTGGCCGAACAGCGGCAGGCGCTGTTCGATGAACGAGTGCAGCGACGCCAGCGCCTGTTCGCGCGTGACCGGCCAGGCAAAGCTGTCCAGATTGCCGGGGTGCTTGGCAAAGCGCTGGTTGACGAGTGCAATCACCTGGCGCGTCAACGCATCGGGTTCGAACGTGGCGCGCGCGGGCACGCCCATCGGTCCTGCGGCACCGAAAGCTTTGCGGTTGTCGGCATCGAAGTTCCACTGGTCGCCTTCGGGCTTACCGTCCTTCACCAACACGCCGTGGCGCTGGCGCAGTTCGCGGTAGAAATACTCCAGTCGCAGCGCTTTGCGCCCCTTGGCATGGGCTGCGAACTCACGCACTGTGGTGTAGAAGTGTCGGTCTTCGCAGATCTCCAGCGCCACGCCAGCCGCTCCGGCCTCGACGTTCAGCGACTGCCAGACGCGCCAGTCGCCCGGCGCGGTCATCACCAGGCGTTGCGGCTTCAGTCGTTGGAGCGTCACTTGCAACTCAGCCGCCAGACTGCCGCCATTGCCCGTATCGTCCAGGCTTGTGTAGTGCAACGGCCGGCCGGCGTCGCGCAACGCCTGTGCAAAGTGGCGCATGGCGGCCAGGAACATGACGATGCGTGGCTTGCCCGACCAGACATGGGTCGACTCTTCGGCCACCTCGGCCATCCAGACGGCGTCTTGTTCGGGATCGAAACCGTCGAAGGCGGCGGCGTCGAGGTCGAGTTGGTCGCCGAGAACCACAACCAGTGTGCGTACGTTGGTCATGTGCTGCTCAACCCTGGCCCGCATGGCTACCGGATTTACTGCATGCGTCTGAACAATACTTCACCTCGTCCCAATTGCGTGCCCAGCTCTTGCGCCACGTCATGGGACGACCGCAGGCAACGCAGATCTTGCTCGGCAGTGACTGTTTGTTGCCCTTGAAAGAGAGCGGCTTGACTTGGTTGATCGATCGCTCTTCATTGCAGTGTTCCCGCTGGCGCCACAGCGTCGCGCGCGAAAACTGCCAGGTAGTTGACCCGGGTGTCGCGACACCAGGAGGCCCGATGCAGCACTGGCAGGTAGCGCATGCCGAGCAGATCGGTCTGCTGCATGCCCGCACGGGCTACTGCAGCGGCCAGTTCGGCGGGCCGCACAAAGCGCCGCCACTGATGGGTTCGGCGTGGCAGCACGCGCATCACGTATTCGGCAGCGACGATGGCGAGTACGAAGCTCTTCCAAGTGCGGTCGATGGTGGATGCAAAAAGCAGCCCGCCAGCGGCGACGCGGCGTGCCACGAACTCGGCAAATGCAGCGGCGTCGTTGACATGCTCGACTACCTCCAGTGCCAATACCACATCGAATTGTTCTTCCTGGCCCAGCGTCTGGGAAGGGTCACCGAGCCGATACTCGACCGCGACGCCATGCCGTGCGGCGTGCAGCCGGGCCGACGCCACGTTGCCGGGCGATATGTCGATGCCCACCACGTGGGCGCCCATGCGCGCCAACGGCTCCGACAAAAGACCGCCGCCGCAGCCGACATCGAGAATGCGCAAGCCCTTCAGCGACGCTCCGCGCGCCAGCCCAAAGTGCGACTCGATGCGTTCGAGTGCGTATGCCATTCGTAAAGCGTTGACGACATGCAGTGCCCGCATCGGCCCGGTGCTGTTCCACCAGGTCGTGCTGAGCCGGTCAAAGCGCTCGATCTCGGGGTTGATCGCGTTCATGCAGATGTCTTTCACAGGCGGCGGCAGATCGCCACCGCGCCGCGCGATCCGACGCCAACGATCCAGCCCCAAACGCGCAGCACTGGACCAGAGTCGCCGCCGCCACCAGCGGCTGCCGCCTCTTCACAAGGGGCCACCTCGTCGCCTTGGCAGTCCTGCAAGGTCTGGCGCAACTGCCTTGGCTGACGCCGGTACATCGCGACCTCGCGGGAGCAGGCCGGGTAGCCACCGTCGAAGTACACGGTCGGGAGTGCGGAGGCATTTTCTAACATTATTAAATGGTAGACGAATAGGTTCATAACCAACTCAAGAAGGTTTAATTAGCCTTAATTAAGCAATAATACGACTCAAATCAAACTCAAAGAAAGATCCATGGTCCTCAAAGAGCTGCTTGTCCCTGCGGCCCAGCCCACCTTCCGCAGCGGAGCGGTTGCGCGCATGGCAGGGATGCCGGTGTCGACCCTGCGGATATGGGAGCAGCGCTACCAAGCGGTAGGCCCCACCGTCGCGCCTTCCGGACACCGGCTTTACGGCGCTGCCGACGTCGAGCGGGTGCTGCTGCTGCGGCAGTTAACCGAGCGGGGGTATGCCATCGGCTCGATTGCCGCGCTGGACGCCGCGCAATTGCAGCAAGTGACCAGCACGCACTCGGCCAGTCCTGCCGGCCACGGTGTTCGATCGGCCCGAGGGACGGCAGCGCTGCGCTTGATCGTGGTCGGGCAGGCGCTGGCGCTGCGGCTGCAACGCGCCGCGGTGGTCCAACGCCAGACGCGTCCCTGGCGGGTGACGGCAGTGTTCGAGTCGCTCGCTGAAGCCAGCCATGCGGCCGCTGGCGTTGCGGTCGATTTGCTGCTGTGGCAAACGCCGGGGTTACAAGTCAGCGCACTGCCTGGGCTGAAAGCTGCGCAAGACGCCTGGCGCGTCCGGCAGGTGGCGGTTGCTTATCGGTTCGCGGGTGCAGCAGCGACGAGTGCGTTTGTCGCCGCCGGTGCAGTGATGCTGCGCGAGCCGGGCGACGACGCTTCGCTGGCAAAGTGGGCGACCTCGCTGGAAATTAGGTTGGTGCAGGGCGCCCCAGCGGCCGACGCGCAGTCCGTGCGGCGAAATACGCCAGACGTGGCAGCGAACCCCATTGCGCCGCGTCGCTTCAACGACGCCACACTGACGGCGATCGCGGGCCTGTCGCCGACCCTTGCCTGCGAATGCCCGCGCCATGTGGCGGAACTGCTGATGCAGCTGTCGAGCTTTGAGTCCTACAGCGCAGACTGCGCCAACCGCAGCCCGGCCGATGCCGAGTTGCACGCCTACCTGCAGCGCGTCGCGGGGGTGTCGCGTGGCTTGTTTGAAGCGGCCCTGGAACGCGTAGCGCACCAAGAGGGCTTGATGCTGCCTTGAACCCGTAGCTCAGCGCTGAATCCAAAGGATCCACGTGGAAAGATGCGCAATCTGATCAAACAGGACACGACCCGGTCCATCTCGTCGAGAAGCTCGCGTTTTGGCGTGATCTTCGTGAATGGATTGGACCCAGGCCAAGTTGCTTGGGAGGCGTCACGCGTTGGGATGACATGGCTTCTGATCGTTGCATCCTAATGCCAATTCGACACGACTCTTTTCAGCGTGAAAAGACTGAATGACACTGGCACCCATCTGCAGCGCTGGGTACCTGATCAATGCATTCATCAACTCACCAACTGGAAATAAATTGCAGTCCAATCAACAGTCGTAGTTGTTTTGAAAGACGGTACCCAGCAATCCTTGACCGCCGATTCCGTTATTTTTTCGCTGCCGAACGGGAGTGAGATTGAAGCCAGCGTACTCGACGGCGATCACACCGCGTCAGGTCTCAATCTCTCATCCCCGCCGTGGGACCCGATAGAGCTGCAACGTACGTCGTTTGAGCCGACAATCATCGTCGTCCGTCCCCTGGCTTCAGACGTCATCAGCGTCGACGTGGAGCGTGAAAAGAAGGTTGCTGGCGGTCATAGTCGGGGACGCCTCTAGGCAGTCATTGCGGCGCGCAAATTGGTCAATCCGCGCCGAATATAAGTTCTGACCGTACCGATTGGCATCGCGTTGTGGGAAGCGATTTCGCTGTGGCTCATATCGCTCAAGTACGCAAGCCTGAGCAGATCACGCTGGGGCGCCTTGAGTTGGCCGAGATGCCAACACGCTTCTTCATAAAATCTCTTGGAATCCAGCACGCTTCCGGGGTCTAACTGATCGGACGACGATTGTTCCTCGTCGCGATCGTCTAAATCAAAAGTTAAGCTTTCTCTGCTGGTGACTTGGCGACGCATGCTCTCTCTATGGCCCGGCTGCGCGTGATCACGAGCATCCACGCCATCGCCGAACCTCGTTCCGGCGCAAACGCCGGCGCTAAAACCCAAATCTTCATGAATGCCTCTTGGAGAATGTCCTCTGCAGTTTCCCTTCTGCGACAAACTTTGAACGCCCAGCGGTAGAGGACGCCGTGAGAAAGTTCATAGAGGTCGCGAAAAGCCTGTGCATCTCCGGTCGCCACGCTGCACACGAGCTTTTCAAGATGCGCCTCGCCGTCAGTCAGGGGTTTCTGTGCACTGTGTGGGGGTTGCGTTTGCACCGAAGGTTCCAGAAATCCGGGCTATCTTGGATAAGACAAAAGCTTGCGTTTTCGTGCGGTATGCGACGAATATGTAACGCCAACATCCGTTTATGGCTTTCTCTTTTCTGCTCGTCCTGAACACAACCGGGCGAATATCCAGTTAGCTGGAACGTCCGGTTGCAAACGCCGCCCGCAACTGTTTGCCAGCGAGCGCCTGAGCCTTCTTGGCGCTTGGTACCACCGCCGCCATACCGAAGAATTCGTGTGTGGTGCCTGGAAACATCTTGTGCTCAACTTTGACGTTCTGGGCTTCTGCGACGGTGCCGGCCAGCCACTGGTCGACGTCACCGGCCTCGATCGGGATCACGCTGCGTTTGTCCTGGGCGTCCGGTCTAAACATGGGATCGGGCTTGGGCATGCGGCGCATCAACGGGTGGTGTTGAGCGTGAGCATCGTGTAGCTCTAGTTCTGTCGCAGTAAGAAGCGACGAGTAAGCTGAAGCGCTGGGCAAGAACAAGATGAACGAAGCACTACGCAGGATTTTGAAGCGGCTGCACTACCCCATTGAGGTGAAGCTGGTGTGCGTTCGCTGGTAAGCGGCGTACCCGTTGAGCCTGCGACAGATCCAAGAGATGATGGCCGAGCGTGGGGTTGTGGTCGATCACGCCA
>NZ_JBJXIA010000054.1:0-7924 GCF_046115955.1 Variovorax sp. GrIS 2.14 | reverse complement strand
ACTCGCCTGAGCTGTTCGTCCAGGCTGTCCATGAGCATCGCGGGCAGCCGTGTCCTCGCGTCGTACATGGCGTCGGGCAACGCCTTGAGCAACGCAGCATGACCCTCTGGCAGCACGATGCCGAACTCGTAGAGCAGCCCCCGAAGTTCGTTGGTCTGCATGATGCGGGTCTTCATGAGCTGCGCGCGCAACCGGTGCAGCGACAGTACGATCTGCTGGGCTTCAGCCTTGACGGGAACGAAGCGCATGCCGGGCTGTTGACACGCCGTCCAGATGGCTTGCGCGTCGGCTGCATCGGTCTTGTTGCGCTGCACGAACGGCCGCACCTTCCTGGGTGAGATGAGTCGGACCTCGTGGCCCAATTCAATCAGAGCCCGGCCCCAGTCGTGAGCACCACCGCAAGCTTCCATGACGACCAGCGCACCAGTGCGATTGGCAAACCACTCCAGCATCCTGGCGCGCTTCAACTGCAAACGCTCGATGCAGCCGGTGTCCAGCTCGACCCAGTGCAGCTGAAACACCTTCTTGGCAATGTCGACGGCAATGACGGTGCGTACCATGGTGGTCTCCGTTTGGATGTTGACGGTGGGATCGTCAATCTGGCACTTCCCGCGGCGCAGTGCAAGCAGTGCGGTAGGAGGGAGGCGCCCATACCATCTGAACATTGAGCATCGCAGCGCGAGTTGATGACATCGCAACGCCAGCATCCGCAAGATTGCCCGACTTCACGATTCAGAGCCTTCACGGCGATCGTTTTGACCTCTTTCGAGGCCGCTTTCCGCATTCAAGACGCACCTCGGGCATGGCAGTCCAACAGCGACCTCTTGGCGATGACCAGATTGGCCAGACCGAACAAGCTCAACAGCTGTGCTGTGTTCCTGGCCAGCCCCTTGTAGCGCGTCTTCCGATGTCGAAACAGGTTCTTGATCACATGGAACGGATGCTCGACCTTGGCGCGGATGCTGGCCTTCATCTTCTCCGCACGTTCGGCCAAGTACTGAGGCTCGATGAATTCATTGAGCTTGCGTCGCGTGCCCCGACGCATGGCCACGTGCCAGATCGGTCCTTGCGCTTCAGCTCGCTTGTGCACGCCCTGGTAGCCAGCGTCGCCAAAGGCCGCGTGCTCTTCACCATGCAGCAGTGCGCCAGCAACGTTGATGTCGCTCACATTGGCGGCCGTGCCCACCACCGTATGTACGAGGCCCGACTGCGCGTCCACGCCGATGTGCGCCTTCATTCCAAAGTGCCATTGATTGCCTTTCTTGGTCTGATGCATCTCCGGGTCGCGCGTGTTGTCTGCGTTCTTGGTCGAGCTTGGAGCCGCGATGATGGTCGCGTCCACGATGGTGCCGGCACGCATCAAAAGGCCCTGCTCGGCGAGGTGGGCGTTGATCTCTTCGAACATCGCCTTGGTGAGGTCGTTGTCCAACAGCAATCGCCTGAATTTCAACAACGTGGTGGCGTCGGGCACTGATTCGCGCGACAGGTCGATGCCCACAAAGTCGCGCAGTGCCTGGCTGTCGTACAGCGCGTCTTCCAGCGCTTCGTCGGCCAGGCCGTACCACTGCTGCAGGCAATACATGCGCAGCATCCGGGGCACGCCGATCGGCTGACGGCCCACACGTCCACTGGTCGGATACAGCGGCTCGATCACGGCAACTAAGCGGCTCCAAGGCACGACACGCTCCATCTCGGCGAGGAAGTTCTCGCGGCGCGTTCGCTTCTTCTTCAATGCGTACTCGGCGCTGGCAAAGCTGCGTTGGTTCATGTCCGTTGCCCTCGTAATCTGGTCCTCTCATGCATGCATGAGGCGTGCCGGGATCTATCAATAAATCAGCGTCTCCCTAGAAAGCTCTTAACCACTTTGAGCTTGAACTCTGTCTCGTACTTCTCCATGGGACTCCTTGAAGTTCGTCCAACTTCTGGGGGTCAGTTCAAAGCCGGGGCGATTCAGTTAGGCGTGGGTGCGGGTGGGCTGGCTATGCTGTGCGCCATGCCCGCGCACGAGGCTGAGGCTGAGGCTGAGGCTGAGGCTGAGGCTGAGGCTGAGGCGATCATTGACGCCAACGGCCACCGCTACGAAAAGTTCCCATCTTTCACGGCCGGCTGCTTACGCGAGGCGGTGGCGCGCGGCCGAGGGCAGGGCTACTCCTTCCTCGACAGTGTTGTTACGCCCGGCACGGCAGCTATCGGCCTGGCTTTTCCGGCCGAGAACCTCGTCGGTGCCATCAGCATTGCCGCAATCTCCGGCAGACTGGAGCCCGCAAGACGCGAAGAACTCGCGCGCGAGCTCCATCAGCAAGTGCGCAAGATCGGGGCGGCAATGAGCCAAGCGGGTGGGCTCGGCGAGCCGGATAAGGCACTGAGAGGATTCTGTCGAGTCAAGCGCAGGCTGGTAGCAGCCAGCCCGCTGAGCTTTTGCAACATCGAGGTGATGATGGCTGAGCGCGGCATGTTCTTTGAACATTTCACGTTGCTTCGCTGGTGTTGCAGTCCTCATAGGGTGCGAGTTAATTTCCCGAGGCATCGCTTTCGTCGGGCCGTCCATTTAAGAGCAGCCGCTCGAGCACTTCGACCCGGTGACGGTGCGGTGTCGTGATGGCGTAAAAATTTTCGCGCAGTTCGCTGGACTGACCAACGGTGACAAGAGCGCCTGCCCGCAACTCGTCCTGAACAACGACTTCCGGCAGAACGGTCAGCCAGCCGCTGTCACGCGCGATCAGACGCAGCATGGCCATGTCATCGACTTCGGCCCGCAACCGGGGCGTGACATTCGCCGCAGCGCACAGCGCATCGAACTGCGCTCGCAAGGCGTGACGTGGACCTGGCAAGGCGATGTCCAGACCGTCGAGGTCGAGGGGCACGCGGAGGCTGTTAGCGGTCCAGACGCTGGCAGGACCCACTAGTGAAATCGTCTGACACCCCAGAAATCGGCAATGCATGGGCCGATCAGGGTTCGCCCGCACCGGTTCGTTTGCCAACACCACGTCGAGCTGATGCTGCGCCAGCCGCTCAAGCAGCCCTTCGAGCAGCCCCGACTCCAGCGTTAGCACCACTAACGGATCGTCCAGCAGAGGGCGGATCCAGTTCTCCTGGTAGTTGCGTGACATTGTGGCCACGCTGCCCACGCGCAATCGCGTCACGCCGTCGCTACGCCCCTGTAGGCGCCCGAGCATCTCGCGCCCCAAACCAAAGATGGTGTCGGCGTACGAGAGCACCAGCTGGCCGGTGTCAGTCAACCTCAACCGTCGACCTGCACGGCTGAACAGGGCTTCACCCAGGCGTTGCTCCAGTTGTCGAATCTGCGCCGACAAAGCCGACTGCGAAACATGCAGATCTTCAGCGGCCCGGGTGAGGTTGCCAGTTTTGGCCACCCGCCAGAAGTAGTGAAGGTGATGAAAGTTGAGCTGCTCCAGATTCATCATTCTTTTTTCATTAACAAAAATATCTTTTAAATGTATTTTACAGAATGAAGAGCGGTGAACACCATAGCCAGCAGCTCTTCATACAAACCCCGTTTATGGTCTCGCTCCAAACTTTCTCAGCCGCCAGCCTGCTTGCACCAGCGGTGCTGATGGCACTAGCGTCGTTTTTGCCGCAGCCCGCAGCTCGCCCGATTGCGGCCAGTTGGCGCCGATTCAGCGCGCTGTCGGCCACGGCCTTGATCGCTGCCGCGGCAAACCTTGCGGCGTGGCTGCTTGCGCCGCACCTTGTTCACGGCTGGCTTGGCGCAAGCGCCCTGGAAGTGTGGGTGGCTGTGCTGGTGCAAGGGCTGGGGTCAGTGATCGGCGCATTTTCAGCGCGCTACCTTCAGGGCGAACCCGCGCAGCGCCGCTACGTCTCGGCACTTGCAGCGGTGCTGGCGGGCGTGCACCTGCTGCTCCTCGCGCAACACTGGCTCGTGCTGATCGCAGCGTGGGCGGGGGTCGGTGTGGCCTTGGAGCGACTGCTGTGCTTCTATCCGGATCGCCCCTTTGCCCAGCTGGCCGCCCACAAGAAACGCCTGGCCGACCGCCTCGCTGACGCACTCCTTCTGACAGCAGCCGGGTTGGCGTGGTGGGATGTCGGCAGCGGCTCGTTGCCCGCGTTGTGGCGGCAGTTGGCGCAGCACGGTGCATCTTCGGCGCTGCAGTTCAGCGCGGTTGCTTTGGTACTGTCTGTCGTTCTCCGTATGGCGTTGCTGCCAGTCCATGGCTGGCTGATCCAGGTGATGGAGGCGCCCACCCCGGTGTCTGCGCTGCTGCATGCAGGCGTGGTGAATCTGGGCGGTTACGTGCTGATCCGCTTTGCACCGTTGCTGGATGCCGCGCCGGCCGCACGTTGGCTGCTAGTGGTCTTCGGGCTCGTCTCGGCGCTGCTGGCAGGTCTGGTGATGCTCACGCGCATTAGTATCAAGGCGCGACTGGCGTGGTCCACCGTGGCGCAAATGGGCTTCATGGTGCTTGAGTGCGGCGTAGGCATGTACACGTTGGCAGCGCTGCACCTCATTGGCCATTCTCTGTACAAGGCGCACGCCTTTCTTTCGGCGTCGTCGGTGGTGCAACTCAGCAAGTTGCGAATGATGAGTGGCCGCAAGCCGCCCTCCCTTTTGAGCTTGTTACTGGCACCAATATGGGCACTTGCCATCGTGGCGGTAATGCAAATGGTGAGCGCCAGTTTGGCGTGGCCTTGGTGGTGGACAGGCGTGATGGCGCTGGCCTGGGCGCCGCTGATGTGGTTGCCACGCACGCACGATGGCGCATCCACCCGTGCGCTGTGGCAAGTGCTGGGGGCCACAGCCATGGTCGCAGGCCTTACCGCACTGGCGTTGCTGACCCACCTGCTACCGCTGGGCGTGACCGACGCACCGAACGCGGCAAGCGGCGTCCTCGCGGGGATGGGCATGGCGTCGATGTATTTGTGCCTCGTTGCGCTGCAGTTGCGACCCCAGACGATGGCGACTGCCAGGCGCTGGAGTTACGCCGGTTTTTATCTGGACGAGCTCTACACCCGACTGGCCCTTTGGCTGTGGCCAGCCCGCTGGATGACCACACGCGACAGCCCGCTAGCCAACCCGCCTCACGGCTCATGCAAAGGCAGTCCCCAATGAAACGCGCGCTATCCCTGCAACCGGAGCACCCAAAGCCATGAACCACGACACGAACGCTGCCCACACCAACAGGTCCAACTTGCCACCGTGCGATATCCTCCGAGACCGTGTCATTGAAGCGGCATGCGAGCGAGCCTGTCAAGCCATCGCACCGTCGTGGCCACTGGATCGTGCGATTGCAGTCAACCCGCACTGGGAGCGCATCGGTCAACCGCTGCGCCAGGTTGCGGCCCGCATGGCCGTGCTGGGTGGGATCCAGGTGCTGCCACCGCGTCAGTACATGCAGCAGGCGTGGCGCGAGGGGCGTATCGGCGCCGCAGACCTGGCTTACGCTCTGACGACGCTGCCCGCAGCGCAAGCGGCTGGATTGACGGCCACGGACTGCCTGCAGGCGCTCTCAGCCACGCCGGACGCGCCGCGTCTACCGCTGCTGATTGATCTTCTGGACAATGATCCAAAGCGCCACAACCGGCTGTGCTGGCGGCAAGCCATCACCCATCAGGTCAGTCAGACCTGCGCTGCCTACTTCGACGAGCATCAGGCGGACTGGCAACCACAGCGGGAACAAGGTCTGTACGCGTTCTGGCGCGACACCTTGACGAACGACCACGGCATCGGCGTGCTGATGGGATTGCCCGATCTGGGCCGGTCGGTTAGCGCGCTGCCTGCCACGCGCGCCGAAGCGGAGCAGTGGGTGCTGCAACGGCTCGGCTTGCCAGACCAGGTATGGGCGAACTATTTTGAAGCGGTGCTGCTCACCGTCAACGGTTGGGCATCATGGTGTGCTTACCTCGGCTGGCAGGCCCGCTTGCAGGGTCGGACGGACCCGAACCTGCGCGACTTGCTGGCGATCCGGCTGGCGTGGGGAGCGATCCTGCTGGATTGCAAGGGCGATGGCGATGCACGGCAGGCCTTCGCCACCCTGCAGGCGGAATGGCATCGGGCGCTGACATCGCTGGAGGATGCAGAAGCCGCACTGCTCGTCGACGAGGTATGGCAACTCGCGCTGGAGACCGGCCATCAGCGCCAACTGGCGAGCAAGCTTTTGTCCGTCGGCTACCGCGCTGAAGTTCACGCTTCGCCGGCGGTCGAGGTGCAGGCCGCTTTTTGCATCGACGTGCGCAGCGAGCCGCTGCGGCGTGCGCTAGAGGCTGTCTGGCCCGCCATCCAAACGATCGGGTTCGCGGGGTTCTTTGGACTGCCTGCCGCCTACACGCCACTGGCCACGCAAGCGCGCAGGCCACAACTGCCAGGCCTTATGGAACCCGCCGTCGAATTGGTGGACCGCATCATTCCTGTGCCAGCGGCGCAAGCTGCCGACGCGCGCTTTAACGAGCACGCACTGACCGTGGCGGCGCGCAACGCCCGCGAACAATGGTTCGTCCGGTCCGGGCAGTGGCTGGCTGCCAGGCACTGGCCCGGTGCGGCGTTCAATTATGTTGAGGCAGCCGGCGTGGGATATGCCGGCAAGCTGGTGCAGTGGCTGAGTCCCTCAACGCGATCCCGCCCGCGCGACGATCTGGCTGGCCTGCCGTCCCGCTACCGGTCGATTTGCCGCCCTGGCCTCGTTGGACTAGACACTGAGGCCAAGGTTGTATTGGCTGCGCGCGTGCTGCACGCCATGGGCCTCGACCACGACCTCGCGCCGCTGGTACTGCTAGTCGGTCATGGCAGTCACACTATTAACAACGCCCATGCTGCAGCGCTGGATTGCGGTGCATGCTGCGGCCAGACCGGTGAAGTCAACGCACGCGCGCTGGCGCAACTGCTCAACGAGCCGGCTGTGCGCGCGGGGCTGCGGGCCGTTGGAGTGGAAGTGCCGGCGCAAACGGCGTTCGTGGCGGCGCTGCACAACACCACCACCGACGAAATCGAAGGCTTCGATCTCGATCTGCTGGCACCGTCGGCCCACAACGCTTGGAATCATCTGGAGAACGTGTTTGCACACGCGTGCGACCAAGTCAGACGCGAGCGGGCTACACGCCTCGGGCTCGATTCGCGCGCGCCGCATGACGCGTTGTTGACAACGTTGCGCCGCCGCGCCAACGACGGTGCTCAGACACGGCCCGAGTGGGGCTTAGCGAACAACGCCTCGTTTGTCATCGCTCCGCGCTGGCGCAGCCAAGGTGCCATGCTCGACGGCCGCACCTTTCTCCACGACTACGACTCCACCAACGACGCAGATGGCGGCGTCCTTGAGCTGCTGATGACCGCGCCGATGCTCGTGACGCATTGGATCAACTGGCAATATCACGCTTCCACGTGCGACCCGCAGCGTTTGGGCAGTGGCAACAAGGTGCTGCATAACGTCGTAGGCGGACACCTGGGTGTGTTTGAGGGCAACGGGGGCGATTTGAGAATTGGTCTGGCCAAGCAATCGCTGCACGATGGAGAGCGATGGATGCACGAGCCGCTGCGCCTGACGGTGTTGATTGATGCTTCTGCGCAAGCGATCGAAGATGTGATCCGAAAGCACCCGTTGGTGCGCCAACTGGTAGACAACGGCTGGCTTCATCTCTGGCGTTTTGACCAGGCACAGTTGCTCAGATTCGAATTGGGGGGCTGGCACCCCCTGCAACTCGGCTCAGTGTGAAGTCATTTCACGCAGGAAAAAAATTGCTTTGCGGATACAGCAAGGCAAAGAGCGCGTGATGGCTCCGGTCTTGGAACCCATCTTGGATTGCGCGATGGTGCGTGTCACAGCTTTGATACCGGCCAGTTGGGCACATTCACGCTCGGTTGCGTATTTCGGCGAAGGTGACCGACGATTTCGGCAACGTGACCGGTTTGAGTGGTCGATGCTGAGTTGCGTGGAATTGGATTGTAGGAAGAGTG
>NZ_JBJXIA010000053.1:0-8175 GCF_046115955.1 Variovorax sp. GrIS 2.14 | reverse complement strand
TGCGATTGAAAGGGCTTAGCCCGGTTCAATACCGGTTGAGAAACACCGCCTGATCGGCGGGATCACAATGTCCAACTTCTGGGGGTCAGTTCAAAGCCGGGGCGATTCACTTTCCGACCTGCGTAGCGGGACTACTGCAACATCAAGCGATCTCCAGGTGCATCGGAGACCAAGCCCCGTGCTCATAACGCTCGAAGCCGGCTGGTACAAAGCGCCAAAGGTAAAGCCAGTCATTGGCTAGCAGTTGCCTGACGACCGCATGCTTGCCGATTACAGCGTCAATGGCCGCCTGCGGCGCATCGATGACCACGGTCAGCCGCAGAGGCTCATGCACCCAGCGTTCGCCGTCATGCAGCGACTGGCGGGACAGACCGATCCGCAAATCGCCGCCGTTGCCCTCGAAGATGCCGATGCTGCCACCCACCACGTTGTGCAGCACCTTGTTGCCGCTGCCCAAGCGTAGCGGATCGCAGGTGGACGCGTGGTACTGCCAGTTGATCCAGTGCGCAACAAGCATCGGCGCGGTCATCAGCAATTCTAGAATGCTGCCGTCGGCGTCCTCGGCCGAGTCATAGTCATGCAAGAAACTGCGGCCGTCCAAGGCGACACCACGAGTTTTTTGACGGGGCGCGATGATGAAAGCGGCGTTGCCTGCGAGGCCCCACTCGGGCCGGGTTTGGGCTCCGTCATTGGCACGGCTGCGCAATTGCTTCAGAAGTTCGTTATGTGGCGCGCGCGGGTCGAGCTTGAGACTTGCCGCGCGCTCTCTGCGCACCTGGTCGCAGGCATGTGCAAAGATACGGCGAAGTCGCTCCCACCGGGCGTTTGCATGGGGCGGCAGAAGGTCAAGGTCAAAGCCTTCGATTTCGTCCGTGGTCGTGTTGTGCAGCGCAGCGACGAAGACCGTGGACGCGGGGATGGTAATACCGCCTGCCAGCAAACCTCCGCGCACGGCGCGATCGTTGAGCAGCTGTGCAAGGGCGCGGGCATTGACCTCGCCGGTCTGCCCACAGCACGCACCGCAATCCAGCGCTGCGGCCTGAGCGTTGTTGGCAGACTGGCTTCCATGCCCAACCAACAGCACAAGAGGGGCAATGTGTTTGTCCAACCCCATGGCGTGCAGCACGCTGCCAGCCAGCGCGATCTTAATATCGGGATCGAGACCGACCAGCTGCGGACGGCAGATCGGCCGATAGCGCGCCGGCAGTCCCGCGAGGTCGTCCCGGGCCCTGGCCTGCCTGGATGGCAGCAGCCATTGTCCAAGCTTGCCCAGATACCCAAGTCCGACAGCTTCAACAAACGAGAAGGAAGCACTGGGCCAGCGGCTGGCGCCCTGCCACTGATCGGAGAGGGCGAGATGAACTCGACGCGACCGACCGGCGGCAGTTTGAAGTGTCGCAGTGGAGTCGCGATAGGCTGGATCGGACGAAACGATGCAATCGGTCACCTCCATGACAGGCGCCAGCAGGCCGGGCAATTGCGGTCGTCTGGCTCGCGTACCCAGCGGCGTGTAAGCAACTGGAAGACCAAAAAAACCAGCGAACCCTAGTGTCTGGACAGCTGGCCATACGGCTTCGAGTGCACGGCGCAAAGGCTCGCTGCGCACATCGATGCAGAAGGCGGCCTGCACCTCGATAGTCTTAGACGTTAGCGCCGGACGGCTTGCTGCAAGAAGTTTCTGGGCGAGTTCGCGCTGGTAGCCAACTTCAAGTGCTACTTGCCAGACTTCGTCGATCACCTGTGCTTGCTCAGCTTTACCCAACAAAAATTGGGCTTGACCCCAGGCCTCATGCAGCGCTGCAAACGCCTGCTTGGCCGCAACGTCATCTTTGCATTCAAGAAGCAAAGCGCCCCAGGCCAGACGGATTGCGAGCAACTCACGCAAATGCACGTCCAACTGCCCCTCGAGAGCGGCTTGCCAGCCTAGATAGGCACACCATGAGGCCCAGCCGTTGACGGTGAGAAGCACGGCCTCCAGATAGTCCGCCCATGCCGCCTTCGGCAGGCCCAGACGCGTTAACACCCAATGCTCAGCATCCCTCGCCGTGGCCGGGAGAGCGTCCATGGCACTGCCGATATGAGGCAGGCCCATAAGCAGGCCAATGCCATGGTCATGTTGGAGAGTCTCTCGCCAGAATGCATACAAGCCTTGGGAGCGCTCCGGCCGCCAATCGGCCTGGTGCTCATCGAAGTAGGCCGCACAGGTCTGGCTTACCTGGTGCGTGATGGCCTGGCGCCAGGACAGGCGGGTATGGCGCTGCGGATCGTTGTCGAGCACGTCAATCAGCAGCGGCAGAGGATGCACAAAGGCTTCGGCTTGCAGCGCTTCTACGCACTGGTGAGGTGTCAGGCGCATGGCCCGTGCTTCTGGCAGGCGGCGCAGCGCACAATCCAAATCCGTCGGGCTGATGCGGCCCTCGGCCCATGCACGTTGTTGCTGATCCCTCGGTGGGAACACACGGATGTTGCCCAATACTTCCATGCGGGCGGCAACTTGGCGCACCGGCATGTCAATTCGCGACCAGTGCGGGTTGACCGCAATAGCGCGGTCCAAAGGCCACGCAGGTGCGATCGCGCGGCAGGCCTGGCTGCAAGCCAATTCAATGTGTTCGTTCTGCGCGGTGTTCTTATCAGGAACGTTTTCGATTTCCAAAACCCCTTCCACTTCTGGCTGGGCAAAGGCTAGATGAGTGTTGATCATGCTTATCTCCGTGATAGTCGATTTAGTGGGGGGCATTCATAAGTGCGGATGTCGCGGATTTGGGGTGATCGTCTCGATGGTCGGGCGTCCAGGGGGCTGGCCAGAGTTGCAAGGCGAACCGTGTGTAGGCCTCGTCGACGTAAAACCCTGCATAGCTCCATCGCCGCCAGCGGCTTAGAACCTGTGGTCGAAGTTGCAGGAGCGCGAGGCAGAGGTACATCGCCACCATGCCCACCAGGGCGACAAGGCCAAGCAGGTGTTGAGGAGCATCCAAAATACCAAATGGCAGCGAATGTGCGAGCAGGGCGGCGCCCGTCAGACCGGAGACCATCAGCAGGCCGAACAGCATCTGCTTTGCGCGTTGCCCAAGGTCAGCCGGTATATCTCCCGACCACAGCAATGGCGCCCAGGCCAGTCCCAGCACTGCGCTCCACCACCAGGGCCAGGGTGCGAGGCCGGACAACGACTGGATCATCAGCACGATCGATATTGTCAGCACCGGTGCAAATATCGTGCTGAATGCAGAAGGAGATACAGGACTGTGCAAGGCCTTCAGACGGGTCTGGCGCACGACGCTCGAAGCCGACAGGAAGGCATGTGCCTTGTAAAGCGAGTGGCCCAATAGATGTAACGCTGCAAGGGTATACAAACCGACGCCGCATTCCAGCACCATAAAGCCCATTTGCGCTACGGTGGACCAAGCCAGCCGCACCTTGATGCTGATGCGCGTGAGCATTACCAGACCGGCCAGGACGGCCGACACCAATCCGAAGATCACGAGAAGCCAGCGTGCTGCGGGTACGGCCGCTAGCAGCGGTGCAAAGCTGATTAAAACGTAGCCGCCCAGGTTCACCACGCCGGCGTGCAGCAACGCGGAAACAGGGGTGGGTGCTTCCATCACCTGTATCAGCCAGCCATGCACTGGCATCAGCGCCGTGCGCAGCACGACAGCGAGTACGAGGCACATCGCGCTAATTTGCAGCGCGGCAGAGGCGCCGTTGTGTGCTAAGTGCTGCCACAGCGCCGGCAACGAACCACTGCCGACCGACCACCACGCCAGCCCGGCTGCGGTCAGCAAGAGCGCGTCGGCCAGTCGATCGGCTAGCCGTTTTTTGCAGGCGGCCAGCATGGCAAATGGGCGGTCCGGATAGAAGCACAGCAGTCGCTGCAGCGCCACCCCGACGCACGCCCAGGCCGCGACCAGCACCAGCCAGTGTTGCGCAAGCAGCAGCAGGTGCACGGCCGCGAGCACCGCAGAGAGCGCCGCGACGTATCGACGCTGCGCGGGTTCCCCCTGCAGGTAGCGCGCAGAAAACGCGCCGATCACAGAACCCAGCGTTTGCACCAATATCGCCATCCACACGCCCAGTGCGCTGGCTCCAATCCAGTCGAGTAACGGTATCGCGGCCAGCGCGTGGCGCAACGGCGTCGACGTGGATGCCGGCAGAGAAGGGATGAACGACCAGGCCAGGAGGTTTGCAAGGCACGCAATCGATGCCAGGGCCGACAGCGCGCCGAACCGGCGCCAAGACACCGCAATCGGGCGGTCGGCAGGTAACGGGAAAATCGACGCCAGTCCCATCAGAACGGGTGGCGCCAGCAGGGTTGAAATCATGAGAGCTTTAAGCGTATTCATGGAGTTGTGAGCGGTGTGGGATTTGCAGCAATCGTGATTGCGGTGGACAGTTCTGTAAATTACATTTATCAGAACTGATTGATATGGAAAAGAGAATGATGCAGCTGGACCAACTCAACTTCCACCACTTGCACTATTTTTGGTGCGTGGCCAGGACAGGAAACCTCACGCGCGCTGCAGCAGATCTGCATGTTTCCCAATCGGCTTTGTCGACGCAGATCCGCCAATTGGAGGACCGCCTCGGGCAGGCCCTTTTCACCCGCAACGGCCGACGGCTGAAGTTGACCGATCCGGGTCAGCTAGTCCTCTCCTATGCCGACACCATCTTTGGTCTGGGCCGCGAAATGCTCGGCCGTTTGCAGGGGCGCAGTGACGGCGTGACCCGACTTCGCGTGGGCAGCGTGGCTACGATGTCACGCAACTATCAGGAAAACTGGATTCGCCCTTTGCTGGGCGATCCGTCGCTGGTGCTTACGTTGGAGTCGGGATTGCTCGATGGGCTGCTGGAACGACTGGCGCAGCATCAGATCGACGTGGTGTTGGCGAACGAGCCAGTGCCTGTAGACCCCGATCGGCCTATGCACTGCCGCTTCCTGGGCAGCCAGGCGATTTCGTTGGTCGGACCGGCAAAGGTCTGGAAAGCGAACAGCCTGCGCGTGCCGCACGACCTCGATGGTCTGGACATTGCCTTGCCGGGTCAACGGCACGCCTTGCGTGCACAGTTCGACTCGCTGTGCGCGACGGCGAATGTGACGCCCCGGTTGCGTGCCGAAGTCGACGATATGGCCATGCTGCGTCTGATCGCGCGCGACAGCGGCTGGCTGGCCGTGTTGCCAGAAGTGGTGGTGCAGGATGAGCTGCAGGCAGGCATTCTCATCGCTGTAGGACACTCGACGCAATTGCAGGAGCGCTTTTACGCCATCACCACTCCACACCGTCATCGCATCGAAATTTTGGATTTGCTGCTGTCGGAGGCGCCGATGGCGTTTCCTGAAACGGTCACCATTTGATCGTGCTGAGCGAAATCATGAGAAACGGGGTCGAAATGGTACCGTCGTCGACAACCGAAGGCGGCTGCCCGTATCCACGCGCGCTAGCATCCGGCGTTAAATTCGAGCAGGTCCGCAACTGCGCGGCCGAACGAACAATCAGTACCAAGCCCCCAAGCCCATTGAAAAGCCGTCTCATAGTTACGTGCGGGTATGCATGCCGCATCGATTTTTGAGCGTAGACCGTGAAGAACATCCAGAACCTTGCCGGGCAAATTTTGCGTCAACGCTATGCGGTACCCATGGTTGTCGTTGCGGCCTTCCTTGCTCTGATCGTCAATGAGGTGGCTTTTTATCGCACCTCCGTCATGGTGCGAAGAGGCATTGAACTGACTGACGCGCGCATCGGTGCCGCACGCATTCTGCAGTTGCTCACCGATGCGGAAACCGGACAACGCGGCTATCTGTTGACCAAACAGGATGCCTTCCTTGCACCTTACCGTTCGGCTCTGAAGGAACTACCTGAACCGCGTGCAAACTTGCGCCGCTTCTTTGCTTTCACCGAGAGCGATAAGCAGACACTCGCCCGGCGCTCGAACGCGATCATCGACGCCAAGCTGGCAGAGATGGCACAGACGCTGGCACTGGAAATGCAAGGAAAGCATGTAGAAGCCATCGCCTTGATCGGCTCAGGCGCAGGCCGCGATCTGATGGAAAGCCTGCGCGAGATTTTCAGTCAAGAACTGGATCAGGCGGCGCAAGCTCAGGCGTTGGCTCGGTCCTCAATTTATGACGCGCTGCAATTTAATCGCATCGCGGCGGCATTGCTAACCTTGGCCAGCATGGCCGGGGTAATCGTCTATCTGCAGCAGTTAAAGCAACGCGATCGCGAGCAGGTGGAGCGCGCAGTGTCACTCGAAACCGTGGTGCGTACCCGCACACGCGAGTTGCGCCAGCTTGCCCGCCATTTGCAAAATGTGCGAGAAGACGAGCGAGGGTATCTAGCCCGAGAAATCCATGACGAACTTGGAGGCCTGCTTACCGCAGCCAAATTGGATCTGGCCCGTATGCGTTCCAAACTGAATGATGGTCCGGCGCTCTTAGAAAGGTTGGAGCATGCCATTGAACTTCTGAATCAAGGCATTGCATTCAAGCGTCGCGTCATCGAAGACCTCAGGCCTTCGTCACTGGAGATATTAGGAATTCGGGCTGCGATCCTGACTTTGTGCGAGGACGCGCAACAAGCGCTTGCGATACCGGTGACTGCCGAGCTCGACGAGCTCAGGCTGATCCCGCCCGACGATCTTGCGGTTTACCGTTTCGTCCAGGAGGGTATGACAAACATTGCCAAGTACGCCGAGGCCACGCATGTCTGGGTCAAGCTTTGGGGTGAAGTCGATTCTGTGGGTATCGAAGTCCGGGATGACGGCGTCGGATTTGTCCGAAATGTGGCTCTTCTCGGTCGACATGGGCTAGCCGGAATGCGATTCCGGGTCGAATCGTTGGGCGGCTCAATGACCATCGAGTCATCACCCAGGAAGGGTACGGTACTTCGC
The DNA here is from genome assembly GCF_046115955.1 of Variovorax sp. GrIS 2.14. Classification (NCBI taxonomy): domain Bacteria; kingdom Pseudomonadati; phylum Pseudomonadota; class Betaproteobacteria; order Burkholderiales; family Comamonadaceae; genus Variovorax; species Variovorax sp. GrIS 2.14. The sequence continues at coordinate 1,293 of NZ_JBJXIA010000053.1, read as the reverse complement.
GCGCGGCTGCCGCTCGCAGAGCGGCCGGTCAATGCGGCGGGGCAAGGGAAGGGTCCTGCATCACATGGTGCAAAGTTGGCCTGAGCTGTCTCGAGAGGGGAGTTGTCCATTCCCGCAAACGCGCAAAGCAGAGCCGTGCAAAAAACATCTGGATGGCCTCTTTCTTTCCGGTATGGCTGGCGTCGCTCCGTCTCGGCGCTGGCATAAGGTGCAGGCGGAAGCGGCGGGGCCGGTGGCAGCGGAGATGGCGGCGGGGGTCTGAGTGGCCGTTCCGCAACAAGCAGCGGATCGAGCGATGGGGCCACAGCAGGCGGTAGCGTATCCAATGGTCAGTCCATTCGCAAAGGCGGCATGAGCAAAGAACCGACGGACAACGACAAGATGCCCAACGGAGCGATAGCCAAGGACAAAATGTCAAAGGACAAGATGAGTAAAGTCTCCTGGACAAGGGGTCGATGCCAGCCGATTCAACCGGCGACATGCGGACGCCCGATGCGAAGTAGTTCCACATCTACGTTTGCCATAGCTTTGGGACAGGGGCCGCGTCGCAAATCGTTTGACCGATGTCGACGTCTTCGTTGAGGCCGGGTTCGACGGGGAGAACCAAGGCGTTCCAGATGCACACAAATATTTACGTGAAACTGCCTGCGTCCAGGCGGCAAAAGCCCGCCAACGCACCTGCTCCGACATCGTTACCGGCGCACTTCGCCCGCTTAACAGTCGTGACAGACCAATCTTCCAGATCGCGGCGGTTGAGGCCAGCATGAGCGATGCATGGAGTTTCGCTCGGGTTCATGCATTTGATCGGGCTCGACCGCTGCAACGGTTACCGATGAGTGAGAGCCAGTTGTATCGCCGATGCCATCACCACTTGCCTGAAGTAGTTGCGAAAAGATCCCAACGAACCGACCCCCGCACACGATGCTGAGGCGGTTGCGGCATAAAGCTTGGGACGGCAGCCGAAGGCGTCGTCGCCGAGCCAAAAGAGTAAAAAATTGAATTGATGCGCGCCGAAGTGTCAAAACAGTTCTTGTGGCAAGCGGAAGGAAACGCAAAGATACGGCCCATAAATCCGCGGAAGCTTGAAGTCGAGCATCGCGTTTTACATTGGGTTCCGTATGCTTCATACAAACTGTTTGTCGTGTTGGCGCCGACCGAGAATTGACCCACTTATGAGGGTTGGGGGTGCGGATAAAAACTTGGACTGGTTTTATGCCGCAAGTCCAAGACTCACCCTGTATTCGATCGGGCTGAGGGCCCCCAGGGAGATCTTGATCCGCTTCTCGTTGTACC
>NZ_JBJXIA010000052.1:0-8311 GCF_046115955.1 Variovorax sp. GrIS 2.14 | reverse complement strand
GAGCGTCGGCCAGGCCCGCACCGGGATCGGCCGGTACATTGAGTTCTACAACACCCGCCGACCGCACTCGAGCTTGCAAGCCCGCACACCCGATGTGGTGTACTTCGACTCGCTGCCATGGCCTTCGGCCCAGGCAGCCTGACCCCGCAGGATCCACTTAAAAAGATTCGGAATCTGTTCAAGCGAATGGGGCCAGCTCTCCCTGGACGCGGATCATCTGAACGACTTGCAGCTTGAAGCGCGCGTCAAAGACTCGTAGGGTTGATTTCGTCACGTTTACTGTCCAACTGATTTCCACCCATCCGAGTGTGCGAATTCATTTGACCAGGACACGGCCTGGGCTTGAAAAGCGCACCTGCGAGTGTTAAGCAGTGGTCAAGAAAGAATATGACCGCCTTCTTCCTAAAGAACTGGCGGCATGAGGATGCGGCATAACAAGTGGTCATCCCCACTTGGGGAGGCAGTCCGTATCGGGTAAGGAAAATCGCCGTACGCAGCACTCCAATTCCGCCGATGAGGAAGGACACCTACAACTTCCTGGCTGCGTTCGATAGCGCACAGAAGCCTTCCGTCCTTGAGCGCAGGATGGGATGAGGAGCTTCAAGTCATGGCCATTCACTATTCACTGTCGGGCGAACTAATCGACATTCGGCCCGCTTGGCAGTGCACCCCCTGGCGCCCGCACCACCACGACGCCGGACAAAGCGCTGCATGTGCGGGTGTTTTTCGCGTAACTCTGCTCTCCGGCAAGGAGATACGCCGAGGTAGCAAGCGAATAATGTGCAAAAGCCTGGAGGGCGGCGCGCAGTTATACATCGGGACCGCGCGCGAAGTTGATGCGTTGATGCGGCCCAGCCACGCCCAGCGTCTCAACTGTCTGGCGATGCTGAAGGCGGCGCTGTGACTGATGCGGTCGCGAGCAAGCCTCCGGCCAAAGGCGTCGCCGCGCAGCCCGTCGCCAAGGACGACGGCTCGCTGTCGCCCTGGTGGATACGGGCTGTGCTGATCGTGATGGTGCTTGGCTTTTCGGGCCTGCTGCTAATAACCACCCTCTCGTATCGCAACGCGCCGCCGATTCCGGCACAGGTGGTGAATACACAGGGTGAGCTCCTGTTCACCGCAGAAGATGTCGGCGACGGACAGACCTTGTTTTTGCGCTACGGCCTGATGGCCAACGGCAGCATCTGGGGCCACGGTGCCTATCTCGGGCCCGACTATTCGGCCGCCGCACTGCACCGCATGGGACTGGTCACCGCCCAGGACATTGCGCAGGAGCAGTATGGCAAGCCGCTGGACGCGTTGACTCCAGGTCAGGCGGCAGCGGTCCAGGCCGAGACGAGCGTGTCGTTGAAAACGAACCGTTATGACGCGTCCACCGGGCTGCTGCAGTTCACCATAGGACAGACCGCCGCTTTTAAATCTGAGATCGCGCACTGGACCGATTATTTCCACGACCCGTCGCGCAACGGCGGCCTGAAGGCCGATCTGATCACCGATCCGACTGAGCTGCGCCAGTTCACGGCTTTCGTGACCTGGGCGGCCTGGGCGTCCGTCGCGGCCCGGCCGGGCGAAGTGCACTCCTACACCAACAACTTTCCGTATGACCCAAGCGTCGGAAATGTGCCGATCTCGGGCGCGCTGTTGTGGAGCGCGGTCAGCCTGCTGGTACTGCTCGCCGGCATATCGACCGTGCTGCTGGCCTTCGGCAAATTCGACTACCTCGGCTGGATCACCCGGGGCCACAACGTCAAGCCGCAGATGCTGCCTGGCCGTTCCAGTCCGGGGCAAAACGCGCTTGTGAAGTTCTTCGTCGTGGTTGCCGTGCTGTTTCTGGCACAAACGCTCGTGGGTGCCGCAACGGCCCATTGGCGCGCCGACCCGGGTAGCTTTTACGGTATACAGATAGAGCGCCTCTTCCCCAGCAATTTGACGCGCACCTGGCATCTCCAATTGGCGATCTTTTGGATCGCCACCGCCTACGTGGCCGCCGCGTTGTTTCTGGGCAGGTCGCTCCGAACAGAGGAGCCGCGCTGGTTGCCGGCCTGCACCCATGGGCTGTTCGCTGCGTTTGCAGTGGTCATCTTCGGCAGTTTGCTGGGCGAATGGGCTGGCATCGCTCAGATGCTCGGACCCTTGTGGTTCTGGCTCGGCAACCAGGGGTGGGAGTATCTGGAGCTGGGTCGTGTTTGGCAGATATTGCTGGTCGCAGGCCTGTTCGGCTGGTTCGCGCTTCTGTGGTCGCTGGTGCGCCCGCAGACCTTGAGCGATCCTGCCGCAAGGCCAATCGTCAGGATGTTTCTGGTGGCGGCGCTGGCGATTCCCGCGTTCTATATCCCGGCGATGTTCTTCGGCGCGAGGACCAACTTCACCGTGGTCGACACCTGGCGCTTCTGGATCATCCATCTGTGGGTCGAAGGCTTCTTCGAGTTCTTCGCCACGACGATCGTGGCGCTGACCTTCTTCCAGCTCGGGCTGACCCGTCGCAACGTGGCGCTGCGAGTGATCTATCTGGACGCGATCCTGTACTTCCTCGGCGGCTTAATGGGCACCGGACACCATTGGTATTTCACAGGTCAGACCAACGTCAACATGGCGCTGTCGGCGTTGTTCTCGGCGCTGGAGGTGGTGCCGCTGACTTTGCTCACGCTCGACGCCTGGGACTTCGTTCGCACCACGCGCGGGGAGCGCGATGCGAAGGGCAAGCAGATGGTCATCCCGCACAAGTGGGCGTTCTATTTCCTGATGGCTGTGGGCTTCTGGAACTTTGTGGGCGCGGGCATGTTTGGGTTCCTGTTGAACTTGCCGATCGTCAGCTACTACGAAGTGGGCACCATGCTGACCCCAAACCATGCGCATGCGGCCCTGATGGGCGTGTTCGGCATGCTGGCAATTGCGCTGATGGTGTTCGTGCTGCGCCAGACAAGTGACGATGTGCACTGGCCGGGCATCGAGAAGTACTTGCGCTGCGCGTTCTGGGGCACCAACGCCGGCTTGGCCATGATGGTGGCGCTGAGCTTGTTCCCGGGTGGTCTGCTGCAGTTGTGGGACGTGCTGCAAAACGGTTACTGGCATGCGCGCAGCCTGGACTACACGGGCAGCGACCGATCGCACTGGATCGAGTGGATGAGCCTGCCGGGCCATGTCGTCTTGATCGTGTTCGGTGCCGTGCCGCTGGTGATCGCAACGATCAAGTGCTACTTCAACCTGCTTGCAGGGGCAAAGGACGACCAGGTTCGGCGTTTGCGTGCGGCCTGATCACCAGACGCTTTGATTTTGCGAAGCGTCATCTGCGTTATGCCCGCGTATCTTCGAAATTGGCACCATTACATGAACCCATTGTCTGATCAAGCGGCCAATTCACCGGAGCGAAGCCGTCTTCTCAACAAAGCGATCTCGAGGTGGGACAACGAGGGGGGAGCGGGTATCGAAGGAAATTACCCTGCAGCTTCGGTGGAGTTGTTAACCGATGCGCTGCCGTTGACAAATGCCGAGCTCGTACAGTTGCAGATTCGCGTTATCGCCTTGGAGAACATGCTGGCGGTTCTGATGGCCGACGCTTCCGATCGACAGCTGAAGCTCGTGCGGGAGATAGCCGATTGCATCACCCCGCAACCGGGCTTCACACCTCATCCCCTGACGATCCACGCGGCGGCCCGCATGCTGGGCTTCATTGAACGATCGGGTCACCTGCGCACGCTGCAGTTCGAAGATGCGAACGTTGGCGATTCGGCCAATGGTGGACTTGATGTGGGGTGCGCAAATTGGGCATGAATCGCGTCAGCACCATCGCGGCTGCGACGCGCTCGCGGCTGGTTACGGTCCGATCCAACGCGCCGCTGCGGGAGGCGGCGCAGTTGCTATCGAGTACCCAAATCAGCCTGCTTGTGGTCTGCGATCCAGACGGAACAATGATCGGTGTGATCACCAAGTCGGACATCGTTATGCAGATCGGTCTCTGCCCGGGCATCACCTGCACCAACACGGTCGACAGTGTGATGAGGCGAGACGTGATCGCGTGTCGCTCATCCGATTGGCTGGCGTCAACTATCCTGGCCACTCGCATTGCCGCATCAAAAATGCTACTCGTGCTGACCTGTTGCCTCACGTAATTTGCTACCCGTTGGATTGTCCAGCGGGAGCACAACGTGACAAGGCAAATCAGCATGACGACACGCAAGGAACTGGTCGAGGCGCTGCGGGAGCGGTATCGCAGCGCGGCGTTCGGCGACCGGATCAAGATCCTCGATGAATTCGTGGCCTTGACCGGCTATCACCGCAAGCATGCGATCCGAGTGCTACGCGACGAGGTCACGAAGACGAGTGCTGCGCGAGCGCGCAATCGTCTCTACGACGAGGCGGTGCGCCAAGCGCTGACGATGCTGTGGGAGGCGGCAGATCGGGTCTGCGGCAAACGGCTGAAGGCGCTGATCCCGCTCCTGGTCGACGCGATGGAACGTCACGGCCATCTCGACTTGGATCCGATCATTAGGACCAAGGTGCTTCAGGTCAGTGCAGCGACCATCGACCGCATGCTCGCCGCTGCGCGCTTGCACATCGACGGACAGCGCAAGCGCCGCAAGGGAGTAGGCTCGGCCATCCGACGCAGTATCCCAGTGCGCACCTTCTCCGACTGGCGAGACCCACCGCCAGGCTTCTTCGAGATCGACATGGTCGAGCACTGTGGCGGCCCGAAGACGGATGGCGACTACGTTCATACGCTGACCATGACGGACATTGCCACGGGATGGACCGAGTGCGTCGCCATGAGAATGCGGGAACAGATGCTGATCGTCGGGGCGTTCGAGCAGGTGGCGGGCGAGCTGCCGTTCGCCATGCTCGGCGTGGACTCCGATAACGACAGCGCCTTCATGAGCGAGAGCGTGTTCGACTACTGCAAAGGCCATGGCCTCGTGCAGACCCGCTCGCGTGCCTACAAGAAGAATGATCAGGCCTGGGTCGAGCAGAAGAACGGCTCCATCGTGCGCAGGCTGGTCGGCTACGGCCGTCTGAGTGGGGTCGGAGCGACGAAGGCCCTTGCGACGCTGTACGCGTCATCTCGCCTGTACGTGAACTTCTTCCAGCCATCGTTCAAGCTGAAATCCAAGACGCGCGACGGCGCCAGGGTGCACAAGATCTACTTCACACCAGCAACGCCTTGCGATCGGCTGCTGGCTCACGCCAGCACAACGACGGCGATCAAGGCGCGGCTGAAGGCGCAGCTCGAAAGCCTCGACCCGGTGCAGTTGCTGCAAGAGATTCGGGAGGCGCAGCAAACGCTGAGCGAGATCGCAGCGCACGGCACGCCAAGCGCCGCTGCGCCAGGCAGGTCGCCGGACGTCGACGCCTTCCTTATGAACCTGTCCACGGCGTGGAAGGATGGAGAGGCCCGACCCACGCATCGCAAACAGCCCGGCGCCAAGCACTGGTGGCGGACAAAGGTTGATCCGTTCGCCGACGCGTGGCCGCTTGTCGACGGCTGGCTGATTGCCGAGCCGTCCGCTTCGGCCAAGGAGTTGATGAACCGATTGGCAACGATGTTCCCGGAAGCGAATGCCGGCAACGCGCAACTGCGAACGTTGCAACGCCGGGTCAAAGCTTGGCGCGCCGAGCGGGCGCGAGAAATGATCCTGGGCCGGCTGCGCAAGTCGACCGGCATACCAGCCGAAGTGTGAAACAGCCGCCGCGAAAACTTCACGGCCGACGGGGGCCGGGCGCTTCGCGCCCGGCAGACTATGGACATGTGGACGATGCGCCTGCGGCGCACCGGCCGCGACCGTGGACAACGCGCCGCTGTGCGGCCTGCGTTGCCCACCGCCGCAGCCTTCGACCACATGCCCACAGCCTTCGATCATTGAATTGAACGGGGCAGATAGAGAGCCAAAACGACAACCGGCCGGCGGGTAACATTCCTTCGTGAGGCAACACGCCTCTCATCCAGATTGACGCTAGACATGCAGTCGGCCAAGTTGCATGGCTACGATCCGTGGGCTTACCTGAAGGACGTGCTCACGCGACTGCCGACACATCTGAACAGCCGCATAGACGAGTTGCTTCCGCACCTCTGGCAGCCCGCAAACTGAACAACACATCGCTTAACGGGCTTCGCTAATTGCCGTCAAGGTGGGACGGCTGGCCGCTTACTGATTACCGGCAACCGTAAAGGTCCGCTGCCTCATGCAGTGAGCATTGCGTGCAACATGTCAAGTTCCCACTTGAGCATCGTGGCCTCAGATAAGGTCAGTTGCTCCACTGAAGCTGATCTTTTTGCGCGTGTTTGAGGCGTGCGGAAATGTTCAATAAATCACGAGTCACGCCCTTCGCAGCCGCGCGGGACATAGACACGTTCTGTCACAGTTTTTCCACTTGCTCCGCAGAACTGTAGAAGTTCCCCTAAATTTTTAGGGTCATATTCGCTTCGAGAATTTATCGAATCAATCGGATGTGATGATCCACTTCTTACAAATAATTACGTCAAAAGATGTTATTCAGTGGCCTTCTGCCCCTCGCACGAATTCGTTTCTGCGAACGATCGTTGCTAGCGCTAGTCCTGTGCTGCGCCGCAGCATGCATCAGTGCGCAAACGCTGGAGGAACTGCAGTCACCGGGCGAGTCGCCAGCTGCAGAAGAAGCCGATCGCATCGTGAGCCCGTGGCTTTCACCAGCGCGTAAATTCGGCAAGGAGCTGTACTTCTCCAATCTCAAGGATGGGCAATCCGTCGAATCACCGTTCGTTGCGCGCTTCGGCGCTTCCAATGTCGGCATCGTTCCGGCCGGCAAAACCGTCGGTAATCACGGGCATTTGCATTTGTTGATCGACACGCCGTTACCGGTCGATCTGAAAAAGCCGCTGCCATTCAGCGCCAATTACATCCACTTTGGCAAGGGTCAAATGGAAGCTTTAGTGGATCTTTCACCCGGCACGCACACCGTGCGATTGCTGCTCGCAAACTATGCCCATGTGCTGTATTTCGTCTACAGCGAAGAGCTGACCATCATGGTCACGAAGCAGAACAAGGGGGTAACCCCTGCGAGCGTACTTGGCTCGCCACGCGTGTTCGTGATGCAGCCGGCTGCCGGCAGCACGGTATACGCACCGTTTCGCATGGCGCTGCATGCGAGCGGCTTCAATTTGTCGCACTCCGCAGCCAATGCCGAAGGCACAGGATATTTTCGAGTCAACCTTCAACGCACGGGCTCCAAAGGTGAGGCCATCGACCTCAAAGGGGGTCAGACCGAGTTTTGGCTGGCGCCGCCCAAAGGGGAGTACTTGGTTCTGCTTGAGTGGGTGAGCAACGACAACGGTAAGGTGCAGGCGAGCGCTAAGGCGATCAGCTTCAGCGTTCAATGAGGTACGGTCAGCTTTTGACACTGACCTGGCTCCTCTTGCCATGCCATTGATAACGAAGAAGTCCGGGGTTGCAAAATTAATTGATCTCGGTGGTCGCGAGTGACCGAGTGAGCTTGCCCCTGGAATCCGTGCCCCATAGCCGAGTTCATGAGTTGGCTTGCTGTGGCTGATTGGCAAGCCAGTGCTGCTCGAACTGCATCGGGCTGACGTATGCAAGTAGAGTGCAGCCGGTCGCGGTTGTACCAAAGCAGCCAATCGATGGTTTCGTCCTTCGCCTCGCGCCGGGTCTTGAACCGTTTGCCGTGCAGTCGCTCCACCTTCAACGACCCGAAGAGCGTCTCAGTGCAAGCGTTGACGCTCCTATGTCAAGCGGGACGTGCGGAGTCTGCCAGCATCGCCCTGAAGTCGTGGCCAGCTTACTGGTCAATTCTCGACCGGTCGCAACAGGTCTACAACGCAAAGCGGATTCACTCGGCGCTTGGCTATCTTCCACCCAACGAATTCGAATCCCAAGTTGCTCGGAAGGCGGCTTAGTTCGCAGGAGCGCGCTGATCCAGCCGTAGGGGTTCACTCCAGTCAACAACCAGACCCAAGATGCGTGCCGCCGCCGCGATGCTCTGACCACCCTCGACCAGTCGCACCGCCTCCTGCTTGAATTAAAACGCTCAGCAAGGGATACATTTTTCGAGGGCAAGGTCACCTGTTGCGTCTCCGGCGCTCGGTAGGGACGTGATGTTGGTTCGCCAGGAGTTACAGCTGTCAGAAAAATGTGCGAAGGCGACGGCAAGTGCATGGCATGGCATGGCATGGCACGGCACGGCACGGATCGACTTCGCGCTGCAATCTCCACGCCACCGCCACAAGATAGGAATGTTCGTGACTTTTTTCAGTTACGAATTGTAAACATTTGTTTACATTACGAGTTGACCACTAGCCGATTTACAGCGTTCGGCGGGAGGCCGC
>NZ_JBJXIA010000051.1:0-8472 GCF_046115955.1 Variovorax sp. GrIS 2.14 | reverse complement strand
GGTGATTGATGACTTCGCGATCTCCCCCATGGGCGCCCCCGAGCGCAACGACCTGCTGGAGGTGCTGGACGACCGCGTGGGCACGCGCTCGACGTCGATCACCAGCCAGTTGCCGGTCAAGGCGTGGCATACCTACCTGGACGATCCGACGCTCGCTGACGCGATCCTGGACCGCGTTGTGCACAGCAGCCACAAGATCGAGCTTAAGGGCAAGTCGCTGCGCGACGAGGAACCAATGCAATGAATGCCGCGCTCACCCCAAGCGCCCGTGAGCTTGAAGACGACTTATCCACCGCGTCGGCCGGTACGTCGCAAGCGCCGCCCGCCGCCGTGGATAAGTCTGCGCCGCGCCCCTTGCCAAACCCCGAATCAATCGCTTCGCGCAAGTGCGTTTCAAACTGATCGTGGACGACTGAGATACATTGAACCTATCGCTTGCGCGCGTCCCTGCGCCATCCAAGATGGCGCTGAAACCCCGTCCACGATCAGCCTGAAACAGGCGTCCACGATCGCTGAAATACGCAGCGAGACATTGAGCGAGCCAGCTTTGCGCCGCCCATCCCCGATAACCAACCGGGCCAGCGATAGTGAACGTTTCGCAAAAATCGCGGACTGCGCCATCCCTGATCATTGGGAAGGAGATCTGATCATTGGGTTGAGTTCCTCAACAATCGGCACGTTGGCCTCAGCTCGACCGAGGTTGTCGATTCAATGCGCGCTCGCCGTCGGTCGGATGACGATCTCGCTGGTATCCACATCCTCTGGTCATTCACCTGCGGGACTCGATCGCGATGAGTGGACGCGTTGGAATCCAACATCCAATTGAAAATGGCAACTTTGTATTGGTCACCCGTACACACGCCGTCCATCACACCACCCTAGGTCAGATTCGATCCGCCGTCCAACAGCAGCACTTCACCTGTCAGGTAATCCGAGGCAACGAGCATGGCAACTGCGGGAGCGATGTCGTCCGGACTTGCAGCGCGGCGCATTGGAACGCTTGCGCCACAACTCTTGTGCGCCAGTCCATTCTGCGGTCAGAGGCGTATCGACCAAACCAGGCGCAACGGCGTTCACGCGAATGTCGGGCCCCAGTGAAAGTGCAAGCAAGCGGGTCACGTGGTTAAGTGCAGCCTTGCTGGCCGCGTAGGGAATGGCGCGCCTTTGGCACTGATGCTCGCATGTGAGGTGATGTTGACCACGCTACCCGCTCGGCGGAACCGGGCAGCGTCCCGCAAAGCTGACTCAGCCAATGCGACGAGATGGAACGGCGCTACGACATTGACCTCATGGAGTTCGTGCCAGACCGCAGAAGTTGCTGAAGCAAGGTCGCCGTGCGAAATGACTCTACTGATGCCTGCGTTGTTGACCTGCACGTCCAGTTGACCCCACGCGGCGATTGCCTCACTAACAAGCCGGACCCTGTCGGCTTCCAACGAAAGGTCGGCTTGGACGTAAATAGCCTGCTTCATTTCAGCAGCCATTGCCCGACCTATCTTTCCAGAACTGCGCGAATGACGGACCACTGCAGAGCCCGCGTGGATTAGCCTGTGCGTGATAGCTGCGCCGATGCCGGAAGTGGAGCCCGTTACTGACGCGACACGAAGCCCACTATCAATTGTCGGATTGACATTCATCTGAAAAAACCCGGTCTGGCTGCTGATTGATATCAATTCAGCGCTGCGCAGGCGCCGGCGAAGGCGCAAGGAGGCATCGTTAAATGCTTGCCGATATCATCGACTTGATGAAGCCATAGGCCATGCTGTCGATGGCCAGGACAAGCGGGGCCCCGTCGTGCGGGGCTTGCTGGAGCGCCGTGTCTGGTGCGAGTTAATCTTGCCTGAATTTCTTGAACATCTATCCGCCCATCGTGCTGTCCATTAATGTTGGTCTAGCTAACCTCGATGAGCATCATGGTCTACTTCCTGCAGCGATCGCAAAGTGGTCAGACTAACCGAGTACCCTTGAAACGACACTTCGCGCCAAGGACAACGCCAGATCGATCGCGAAAGGTAAATTTGGGCAGGAGTTCGATCACCCTTTTGCCCTCCCACCAACCGCGCCCACTCAACCGAACTATCGGTACATCGACAATCAGACACGGCGCCAATGGAGTTTTTTACCGGGAAGTATTGAAACTCAGTCGTTTCGATGCGTCTGGGTGTCCAGCCAATAAGTCCCACGGATAGTTCTGTTACGTGCCGGCGAGAGCGCGTTAGCAGAACAGCCGCCCCTGAGTTTGCCAAGTTTTGCCAAACTTCTTATGATGCGAATCATGAGCACCATGAACATTTCGCTTCCGAACTCGCTGAAATGCTTTGTTGATGAGCAAGTTGTGCAGCGAGGCTATGGCACCAGCAGCGAGTACGTCCGAGAGCTGATCCGCAAGGACGCGGACCGGTTGCAGCTGCGCGGGCTGCTCTTGGAAGGTGCCGCTTCCCCTGCGGCGGCGCCGAACGACACGCAGTACTTCAGCAGCCTTCGAGAGCGAGTGCATGGTTGCACCAAGTCCCCAGAGCGCGGGTGAAGTCCAAGCCGATCGTCGCCCGTGAAAGGGCCAATGCAGACGTCGAGGCTGCGGTCGACTATTACCTGGGCGAGGATGCCGTGCAGGCGGCCATGGGTTTCATCGACGCTTTGGAGCGCGCCTACGCCCACATCGGCCGCTACCCAGCAACCGGATCCAGTCGCTACGCGCATGAACTGAATCTTCCCGGGCTTCGCTCCTGGCAGCTGACGCGTTATCAGTATCTGATCTTTTACGTTGAGCGCGAAGATTCCGTCGATGTTTGGCGAGTGCTTCACGGCCAACGAGACATCCCCGCATGGCTGGGCACGGAGCCCGGAACGGGCGGAGTTTCGCAGTAGCGCGGGCCATTGGGCCAAGCTGACGCGGGTGGTTGGCGACAATTGGTTTGTCCGGTCGCATTGACTCAGTAGTTTTGCTACCCATGCTGACCTGTTGCCTCACGTAATTTGCTACCCACCGGATGGTCCGGCGGGAGCAAGCAACGTGAAGACGCAAGTCAGCATGACCACACGCAAGGAGCTCACTGAGGCGATCCGTGAGCGATACCACCGGGCATCCGGCGTCGACCGGCGCCGCATCCTCGATGAGTTCGTGGCCGTCACCGGCTATCACCGCAAGCACGCGATCCGCTTGCTTGCAGATGCATCACCGAAGCCGGCGCGACCGCCGAGGAACCGCGTGTACGACGAAGCGGTACGGCAAGCATTGATCGTGTTGTGGGAAGCAGGCGACCGCGTCTGCGGCAAGCGCCTGAAGACGCTCATCCCGATCCTCGTCGTTGCCATGGAGCGGCACGGTCATCTGCAGCTTCACGCGGATGTCCGCGCCCGGCTCATGCAGATCAGTGCCGCCACCATCGACCGCACCCTGGCCGCCACGCGTGCCAGCATCGACGGCCAGCGCAAACGCAGAACAGGCGTGGATGCAGCCATCCGGCGCAGCGTTCCGGTCCGGACCTTTGCCGACTGGAGAGACCCGCCGCCGGGCTTCTTCGAGGTCGATATGGTCGAACATTGCGGCGGCTCCAAGGTCGGCAGCGACTTCGTCAATACCCTGACGTTCACCGACATCGCCAACGGCTGGACCGAATGCGTCGCGATGCCCGTTCGCAACCAGGCGCTCATCGTGAAAGCCCTGTCCATCGTCGGTGCAGTACTTCCCTTCGGCATGCTCGGCGTGGACACCGATAACGACAGCGCCTTCATGAACCAGACCGTCTTCGACTACTGCCGGGCGCATGGCCTGGAGCAGACGCGCTCGCGTGCATACCGCAAGAATGACCAGGCTTGGGTCGAGCAGAAGAACGGCTCGATCGTGCGACGTCTCGTCGGTTACGCAAGACTGTCGGGCCTGCCAGCAACGCGCGCGCTGGCGCAGCTGTACAGCGCCTCGCGGCTGTACGTCAACTTCTTCCAGCCCTCGTTCAAGCTGAAGTCGAAGTCGCGCGACGGTGCCCGTGTGCACAAGACCTACTACCCACCGGCGACACCGTGCGACAGGCTGCTGACTTCCGACCGGGTGTCCGAAGATGTGAAACGCAAGCTGCGTGTGCAGTTCGAACAGCTCGACCCGGTGCTGCTGCTGCGTGACATCCGGGTAGCTCAGCAGGTGTTGAGCGACCTTGCCGCCTCTCCTACCGGTGCATCGACAACATCGGCAGGAAGCGTGGAGGTGACGGCGTTCCTCGACAGTCTCGCCACGGCATGGAAGGCTGGCGAAGTTCGCCCAACTCATCGCAAGAGTCCATTGCCGGAGCGCTGGTGGAGAACGCGCGCAGATCCCTTCGAACACGCATGGGGCGTCGTGGAAGGCTGGCTCGACGATGCGCCGACGGCGACAGCCAAGGAGCTGATGGAGCGCCTCTCGATCATGTTGCCCGACGCCTACCCCACCAAGGCACAGTTGCGAACGCTGCAACGCCGTGTCAAAGCCTAGCGGGCCGAGAAGGTCAAGGACCTGATCCTGGGACAACTGAGAAGGCCAGCGCTGCCTTCAGCTGCTGCCCGTTGAACGTGCACGGCCGAGCCAAGAGAGGGGGCGCTGCGTGCCCGGAAGACATTAGAAAAATGAAATCAAACCCGACAACTTCACTGGGTAACATTCCTTCGTGAGGCAACACGCGTGGACAGAGTAGTTGACGCCAGCCACGCGGGTTTGACTTGCTTAGTTGCCACACGCCGCGTGCTGCTCAACTTGTCCTTGTTTTCTCGGGCCTTGAAGAGCAAGGCGCGCGAGATCGGTTCCCCGCATCATCTAGTGGTTGTCGCAAGAGTTGTCGCAACGGCGATGCCTTGGCGCTCGGGGCAACCAACTTTGCGACATCTGAACTTTGCTGGGGTGCGACATTACGACTTTGCTCCCATAACCGTTTGGATGCCAATGACAGATATGTCAAATTGCCGAAGACGCGATAAACGAATATTTGCGCGAGTAGTCGACCGACAATACTAGACTAGTCCACTGAATCAAAAGAATTGGCGGTATCGACGATTTGGATTGTCGTACTTCCACTTGATCGGCCTGGGGTCCTTGTTGTGAGCTTTGATGTAGCGCATGAGCTTCTTGTCGAGGTCCTTGACCGAGGCGAAGATGCCTCGGCTGATCACGTCTCGCTGGATGCGCGAGAACCAGTTCTCCACCTGGTTGAGCCACGAGGAATACGTCGGCGTGTAGTGAATCCGGACCTGGCTGTGTTCTGCAAGAAAGGTTTGCACCAGCTCGGTCTTGTGGCTGCTGACGTTGTCGCAGATCACGTGAATCTCTCGTTGGGCGGGCTGACTGGCGAGCACGTCCTGCAGGAAGGCAACGAACTGCTCGCTCGTGTGGCGTGCGGCGGTCTTGCCGATGACTTCGCCGGTGGCGGTGTTCAGTGCGGCGAACAGACTCAAGGTGCCGTTGCGTTTGTATTCGAAACCGTGACTCTCCGCGCGCCCAGGCGCCAGCGGCAACATGCGGTCCTTGCGATCGAGCGCCTGGATGGCCGTCTTCTCGTCCACGCAAAATACGGCCGCGTGCGCAGGAGGATTCAGGTACAGGCCGATCACATCGGCCGCCTTGGCCTCGAAGTCCGGGTCGTTGGAGACGAGGTGACGCTCCAGCCGGTGCGGCTGCACACCGTGCTTGCGCCAGATGCGCTGCACCGCCGAGAACGACACGTCGCCCAGCGCGGCGGCCAGCTTGCGACTGCTCCAATGCGTCGAGCCATCCAGAGGCTTGTGTTTGAGCGTCTTGTTCAGCACCCGCGCCTCCAGCTTGGCCACAGGCCGCTTGGGCGCACGACCCGGATGCAGCGACACCAGTCCGGCCACGCCTTCGAACTCGAATGCCCGCGTCCAGCGGCTCACCAAGCCATCGTTGCACGCCAGCTTGGTGCGAATGTCCACACGCCGCTCTCCATCGACCCACAGCAACACACAGCGCGCCCGCCGCGCCAGCGCCGCGCTCCCGCTGCGCTTGCGCATCACCGCCTCAAGCTCGTCACGTTCTTGCGGGGTCAGCTTCATTCTGTGCATGCCTCGCAACTGGGGCATACACAGCCAATTTCAATGGTTCAGTAGACTAGCGTCGTGAGTTAGAAGTTCGCTGAACTATTTCTGAAGGCTCGAGTCTCTCGTGTACCGTACGTAATCGACGAGGCCTGCAATGAGCGGAAGACCCAAAGCGACACTGGTTCTGACGGACGCCGAGCGTGAAGCGCTCAAGGCTCTGACGCTGCGACGCAAGACAGCGCAGGCACTGGCGCTGCGAGCGCGGATCGTGCTGGCGTGCGCCGATGGGCAGGACAACAAGGTGGTCGCTGCACGCCAGCGCGTCACGCCACAGATGGTCAGCAAGTGGCGGGCACGGTTCGTCGAGCGTCGACTCGATGGCCTGCTGGACGCGCCGCGTTCTGGCGCACCAAGAACCATCGACGATGCACGCGTCGATGCAGTGATCGCCAAGACGCTTGAGACCGTGCCGCGCGGCGCGACCCACTGGAGCACACGCACCATGGCCAGCGAATCCGGGCTCTCGCAGACGGCCGTCTCACGCATCTGGCGCGCCTTTGGCTTGCATCCCCATCGCCAAGAAACTTTCAAACTGTCGACTGATCCGATGTTCGTCGAGAAGGTGCGCGACATCGTCGGCCTTTAAATGGACCCGCCCTTGATGGCGATGGTGCTGTGCGTGGACGAGAAGAGCCAGATCCAGGCGCTCGATCGCACGCAACCGCTGTTGCCGCTTGCTCCTGGCATCCCGGAGCGGCGTACCCACGACTACGAGCGTCACTGCACAGCCACGCTGTTTGCAGCACTGGACATCGCCACCGGCTCGGTCATTGGCGAGATGCATCGTCGCCACCGCAGCAGCGAGTTCATGCAGTTCCTGCGCACTGTGGAGGCGAGCGTTCCGCCGGTGTTGGACATCCACCTGGTCATGGACAACTACGGCACGCACAAGACATCGTCGATCAAATCCTGGCTGGCCCGGCATCCACGATTTCATGTGCACTTCACGCCGACTTCGGCGTCCTGGCTCAATCAGGTCGAGCGCTGGTTTGCAGCTCTGACGCAGCGATGCATCCGGCGCGGCACCCACCGCTCCACACGACAACTCGAGCAGACCATCCGGGAGTATCTGGACATCAACAATGCCAGGCCGAAGCCCTTCGTGTGGTCGAAGACTGCCGACGACATCCTCTCCAGCGTCGAAAGGTTTTGTCTGCGAACTTCTAACTCACGACGGGGGTGCGGCGGAATTCTTGGACTGGTTATGCCATGAGCCCCAAGCTTCGACGGTAGTCAAGAGGGCTGCGCGCGCCCAGGGACATCTTGATGCGCTTCTCGTTGTACCAGCGGATGTAAGAGTCCAAGGCCTGGGTGAACTGCGCAACGGTCGTTAATTGCCAGTTGCCAGGATAGAACCATTCGGTCTTCAGTCGACCGAAGAAGCCCTCGCAGGCCGCATCGTCGGACGAACAGCCTTTGCGAGACATCGAACGCGTCAGCTCGGCATCCGCGATACGTGCCGGCCATCGATAGTGGGCGCCGCGATCCGAATGCACGACAGGCCGGCTAGCGCTGTCGATCGTTTCGATGGCTGCATCCAGCATCGTGTTCACGAGCTGCGCGTCCGGGCGCATCCCGATCGTCCAACTGACCACATTGCCATCGAAGCAGTCGATCACAGGCGACAGATACACCTTGCCTGCCGGAATGTGGAACTCCGAGATGTCGGTGAGCCATTTCTCGTTGGGAGCACCTGCGGTGAAGTCGCGGTTGACGAGGTTCTCTGGCGCTGGACTGATCTCGCCCAGATAGGAACCATACCGACGCCGCTTGGGCACGGCCCTGCGCGCACTTCAACCATCGTTGCAGCGCAGCCTGGGCCAGCCCGTTGTCACTTCGAACCGTGCGGGGGCGGGGGGTGCCATCGGCGCCGCAGCGGTCACGCAAAGCAAGCCGGATGGCTACACGTTGCTGTTCACGTTCTCGACCCTGGCCGGCTTGCCGGAGCAGGCGATCGTCAACCACTAGCCGCCCATGTTTACCCCTTGAATGGTTGCTGCCGGTGGCCCGCGTGACGACCGACGCGACAGCGCTTGTGTTTCGGTCCGACTGTCCCTACAGAAGCGCCAATGAACTGATCGCCATGGCCAAGACCCGATCGACCGACCCCGCGAAAGTGGCCGCGGCGATGGAAGGCATGACCATCAAGAGCTTCGCGGGCGAGGCGACGATGCGCAAGTCCGACCACCAGATGCAGCAGGCGGTGTTCATCTCCAAGTGGCAGAAGGTCGACAAGACCAATCCCTACAGCGTGGAAAACACCGGCTACACCTTCGCGCCCGTCAAGCGACTCGAGCCGTACGTGGCGAGCACGCCGACCAGTTGCGTGATGAAGCGGCCGTCCTGATGCGGTAAAGCCTTGCAGGAACTGGCCTGGCGCCGGGCGGCTGGCGT
>NZ_JBJXIA010000050.1:0-9151 GCF_046115955.1 Variovorax sp. GrIS 2.14 | reverse complement strand
GGATCAAGATGTCCTTGGGCGCGCGCAGTCCCGTCGACTACCGAAGAAGCTTGGGCCTCACGGCATAAACAGTCCAAGTTTTTAGCCGCATCCCCGCTGGGTCAATTTTCGGCCGGCGCCAACACGTCCCTGGGATCACCGACGTGCACGTGCCAAACGTCCTGAAACGAAACTTCTGCGCAAAGGCTCCCAATGAGAAATGGGCAACCGACATCACCGAGTTCAACGTGAACGGGCAGAAGCTCTATCTATCGGCCTGCATGGACTTGTACAACGGCGAGATCATTGCGCACCGCATGGCGAGGCGCCCTGTCTTCGACCTGGTCTCCGGTACGTTGGATGTGGCACTTACGCGGGCAAAACACATCGTCGGACTGACCGTGCATTCGGACCAGGGCTGGCACTACAAGATGCAGCCGTATCGGGCGATGCTTGCGCATCACGGGGTAACGCAAAGCATGAGCCGCAGAGGCAATTGCTTTGACAATGCGGTAATCGAAAGCTTCTTCGGCACCCTCAAGTCCGAGTACTTTCACCTTGAAACGCTTGGCGACCTTGACGAACTCGAAGTGGGCGTGAATGAATACATCCACTACTACAACCACGAGCGCATCAAGCTGCGATTGAAAGGGCTTAGCCCGGTTCAATACCGGTTGAGAAACACCGCCTGATCGGCGGGATCACAATGTCCAACTTCTGGGGGTCAGTTCAAAACCGGGGCGATTCAGTCGATTCAGGCTTCGTGTGGCCCAGCAGGAACTGAACTGCGCGCAGGTTTTTGGTCCTTCGGTGAATCAGCGTTCCCTTCGTTCGTCGCATGGAATGTGCCGTAGTCTGCCGGGTCTAGGCCGAGTTCAACTACCCAGTGTTCAACAATACGGGCGTACTGACGACCCGAGATGCGGTGAGTTGTGGATCCGACTTGGGAACACGAGTCATCGGACTTCAGTCCAGCGAGCTTGATCCACTTCAGGAGGGCTTTACGAGTGCCGACTGTGATCTCGAACTGCACGAAACGCAGTATCTTGTGCTGCATGACCACCGCGCGCGAGCGAGCTGGTCTCCGTGACAGACATTGCGAACCTTGAGTGGAACGAGATCACAACCGCGAAGCTTGCTATCGGTCGCCAGATTGAAGATTGCACGTTCGCAAATCTTGTTTTCCATTTGGAAGCGGACTCGGAGCGCCCAGATGTCCTTGGGCTTGAAGGGCGCCTTCTGCCCGTCGACTTTCCCCTTGTTCCACGGTTCCCAACAAGCTACATCGGCTACTGATCTGATGATGGTCTCCCATTTTGTGAGGGACGAGAAAGAATGCGCGTCATGCTCCCCCGCAACCGAGCCGCGTTCTGACCCGCGAACTGGTCTACACCGGCGTGACACGCGCGAGGCGGTGGTTCACGCTGATCGCGTCGCCGGCAATGGTCGACATGGTCGTCAGCCAGCGGGTCGGGCGCACCAGCGGCCTGGCTGAATGAGGCTGTCCACTGCGCTCCCGGCACGCGTCGCCGTGTCGGGCCCGCCCACCGCAAAATCAACGACGCCATGACGCTACTGACCCTGCCCGCGCGAGAAGTCCGAGCCCACGCATTCCGGGAGACTGCCCGCGAAGCTGGGCTCGCCGATGTACTGGGTTTTCGTGAGGTCAAGCCCAATGCCAACAGCGGACAGGACTACGACAAGCTATTCGTGGGGCCCAACCCGTGGGCCATCCTCTCGCTGGAGGCGTGGTATCCGTCAGGTCGCTCACCCTATTTGAAGGTTACCCACAGCCAGACGATCCCGCAACGATGCAAAGTCCTTCTCGATGGTTTTGCTCGGCGGTTCGAGCTTCAGGGAACCAAGGTCGTCGTTCATCCCAGCTACATCAGTGTTCACGCGGATCTGCGCGCACTTCTGGACAGCCTAGCGCTGACGCTGTCCGGCGCGACCGTCGGCTCGAAGGATCCGCCGCCTTCCATCCGAACGGTCGCCGTTGCGCGGCCGGTCGTGGCGCCACCGTCCCCGGCTGTCGCCGTGTCCTGGCCCCTTGCGTCAGAAGGCATGGGCCCGGACGCATCGCGCGGCCTGGCGTCCTTGGCGACCCGTCAAGAACGACTGGAGGCACTGGTCTCGGGCCCGGGGACGTTCGCCCGGCATCCCGACAACGCGCGGCTGCTACCGATCACGTTGAGCTACGCCACGCCCTTTCGTGGAACTTTTTTTGGCGAAACGACCTTGCGTGGCGTGGCGGCGGAGCTTCAGGACAGGCGGGTGGATGTCTTGATCCTGGGCTCGAATCCGAACGCCGGTGAACTCAGCGCCGATTCTCCGCACGGCTCGCTCGGCGAGCAGTTCCACAGCGGCCTTTTCGGAGAGGCCTATTTCGATGCGGCGCGGCGGCCCCGTGCGGGCTGGGCGCCTCAGACGGATCGCAAACCTGGCTGGCAATCCCTGTTTCGAGCGATCCAGGGCGCAGGCTATCGCGGCGATGCCGTCACGATGGCCAACTACTTGCCTTGGGGCAGCAGCCAGCTGCACGAATTCCTGAACACGTTGGATGCCGCGCTGCTCCAGCGCGTAGTCGAATTCGCGGATCTGCAGTTGCTGCGCATGCTGGCGCTGCTGCGGCCCAAACTCGTCATTGCCGTGCGAAGCCTGTCGCAGACGGCAGGGCTAGAGGCGTCCGTTCCTGCCCGATGGGGCGCGCAGGCGGTACCTGCGTCGGTGGACGTGCCCACGGTCGCGGGGGGCATCAAGCGGGTCCATTTGCTCAAGACACCCGCTTTGCACACGGGGGGGGTGCCGATCGTTCACATGCCCCACCCTGGCTACCTGCGCCTGTCGAGACAAGCGGCTCCCCTGTTCGAGCAGGCGCTGGCCCGACTGATGGTCTGACTGGCGTCAGTGGGACGGGCGGTCCGGCGCGCCAGTTCAGGCTCTCGTCGCCCTAGTGCAAGGCCGGATTTGCGCCGCATGGCAAGGAAGTCTCGAGGGTCGACCAGGCTCGGGACGATTTAGGGCGTCCCGGACAGGCTGAACTGTCAAGATCGTGTGGCAGCGCCAGCAGGCGCGGTCGCGCACCCTCGGTCTTGCACGGTCAACCAAATCCGTGCGTCTCGCGATGCTGTCGGATGTAAGGCAGATGCCGAGGCTTCAGGAGAACGCGGGCGTCTCTCGCAAGTCCGACGCAGGCAAGTGCGCCGTCATCCAACGCATCCGACACCAGCAACCGGCCGTCGTCGCGAAAGGCGATGAGCCCTGCATCGAAGAGGCGGTCGACGGACGCGGCAAGGAGCAGCCCGTTGTACTCGTCCAGTCGCGCATGATTTGAGCTGGTGGCCCATGACTGCGCGTGGGAGGCGACCAGCACGCGCTCGACGGCGCAGCCCGTCGCGGCGCACCTGGCGCCCCACAACCTGAGCATGCGCGCCCGATAGCCACCCTGGCCGACGCGCGCGTTGGCCAGCGCCCTGCGCGTCGTTTCCGGCAGGCCCGTCGCCAGGGGGTCGTCCGCCAGCTCGGCTTCGGCGCCGCGCGCCGCGGCATCCAATTCTTGATCCTCGGGCGACTGGGCTGGCAGGCGCTGGCGCAACACCGCCATCGGTGCGGGTGCCAGGGTGCACGGGGCGAACTGGAGCGGGCCGTCTTCAAGAACCCGGCCCGTGTGCAGGTTCCTTAGGTCGCCGCGGCGAATCGGCGAATCGGCGAATCGAGTGGGCCGACATGCTCCAGTTCGACCCATGCGCTCGGCCCGACCCGCGTCTGAACTTGGATGACATCCCCTGCCCACGAGGCGCTCGCGTCCGTGTCGCTTAGGGCGATCAGCACCGACAGCGGGGCGAGGTCCGCGGCCCTGTCATGCAGGAGCGTTTTGATGGTGCTCCAGTTCTGACCCGGCAGATACATCCCCAGACGACCGTTCTGCACGTCGTGCAACGACTGGGGCGATAACTTGATCGATGTCCACACCACGTCGGGTTCGTGGCCTGTCGTGCGCCGGCCTTGCAAGTAGTCCTCCGGCGTTCCGAGCGGCGCGAGCTTCGCGCCCCGCACGAGGTGCCGCAGTTCCGCGGCGATCACGTAGCCCTTCACGTTCCGCCCTGCATGGAGCTTGAGGCTGTTGCTGCCCTTGCCGGGGGAGGGCGGATCGTCCGTCACGCGCGCCGACTCGCCCTCGAAGACCACGGCGTGTATCACCTCTTCCAGGCGATCGACATAGAGGCCTTGTCCGTGCCGGTCGGGGCCGATCACGAAACCTTCTTGCTGGGTGCCGATCTGCACCTTGCGGTAGGGAAACCGGAGCTGGTCCTCCTGGTCCACCAGCGCGAATCGATGGTCGATGGATTCCTTCTTGCTGTGCATCGGATTAGGCGGTGGACGTGGGTCTGTAGTTGATCGGCGCCAGGTCGATGAGGAGCGCTCGACGGATCTCGTCCAGATCCTGCGCGTCGTAGTTCCGGCGCAGCAGGTTCTCGATGAGTTCCTGCTGGCGCGGTTGGCCGAATGACAAGCGGTAGAGCGACAGGATCCGAAGAATTTCGTCGAGGCGCGAGACCTCGGCACTGAAGGGCATGGACGGGACCACGCGCTCGATCCGCGCCGTGCCGCCTGGGACGTGCCAGAACGGAACCAGGTCCGTTTTCTGGGCCGCGGCACTGGCGAGCCGGAAGAGCTCCGACCAAGGATCGGCGGCATTCTCGAGTTGATGGCCGTGCACCTGGGCCACCCGCTGGCGCACCACGAGCGACTTGAATCGGTTGACCCTTCCTTCGCGTTGCTCCAGGTCGATGGGGTTGGAAGGCAGGCTCCAATGGACGACGCGACGGCAGTACCAGTGGAAGTCCAGGCCCTCCTGTCCGATCGAAGTGGAGTTCAACATGAACGGCCAGAAGGGCGAGTTGAAGGACGCACGGATGTGGGCGATGCGGTTCAGGCCCGCTTCCTCGGTGCCGCGCTGGTTGCCCAGGGGAACGGCATAGTGGCAGTGGAAGCGCACGTCGTGGTTGCGACGCTCCGAGCCGGGCAATTTGCTTTGGGCGGTGACCGAGACGGCGCTGGTGCCAACGGCGACCTCAAAGGCCTCCACAGACTCCTTCATCGTATTGTTGGCGGGCTTGAGCAGGTGCATGTACTCGTCCAGCACGGCCTGAAGATTGCCCATGGCCGCGTATTGCATGACCGCGACCCAGGGCCTGGCGCGCGGCAGGACTGCACGGATTACGAGTTGCGACTCGACGCGATTCATCTTGTCGACGAAGGCGAGCGCGGCGTCCGAGACGCGCATGAGCCGGGTTTCCAGCGAGTCGTTCGATCCCGGCGGCCAGCTGACATCGAATGCCCTTTTGAGGCACACGCCGGGCCCGGCGATGGCCAGGTCGACCAGGAACGCGAGCAGATCGGCCGGTGGCGCTCCGAGTTGCAAGTCTGTCCCCTCGGTCCCTTTGGAGGCTTCCACCATCCTTGCGACCTGGGTCTTCCGGACGACGGCGACCTTGGATCTGGCGATCGAGCGTGCCCACGTGTCGAAGTGGTCCGTCTTCCCCTTCAGTCGATCGAGGAGCATGGGTGCCATGGCATACCAGCGAGTCTCGTGACGGCGCGTGCCGCCACCGTACTTGGCGATCAGCGCATCGAAATCGGTCTGGATGCGATCCCGTATTGAGGCACGTAGCGCGCAGAGCTCGCCACCGTTTGGCGACAGTCGCACGGCGCCCAGCACCGCGGACGGGTAGACCAGGGCCCATGCCGCGGATACGGCGTTCTCGTCACTGCGAAATGCGCGGCTGGATGATTCCCTGGCATCGAAATAAGACGGGCGTTTGCCGCGTTTCGGTTGGAGCCTGCGCTCGCACTCATAGGACACCAGGCTGCTAAGTGCGCGAGGCGCAGCCACGAGTGATGAGAACAGCAGCGTCTTGCTGAACCCTTCCTTGTCTCGGAAGGGCCCGTCCACCGCGTAGTTCGGCAGGCTGGGAGCCAACCAGAGGAGTTGCTCCGCCCCGCAGGGCGCGGCCACTTCGAGCACCTGCTTGAACCTGTCACTGGGCGCGTCTTGGCCCAGATCGATCTGGAAGTTGTTCAACGCCGCGGCGGGAATCCATGCAGCGCCGGCCTTCTTGAGTGCCGCCTTGACCAGGGGTACGCCGCGGTGCGAGCGAAGGGTGTCTCTAAATTGGTAGCCAGACAGGAACGAGAGACTCCAGGGGGCCGCCTTGTGGAAGGACATGACGTCCGCGACGCCGGGGCTGATGGACGATGTCTTGAGCGCCTCGGCGAGGCAGTCCAGTGCGATGAACGACGCCACTTCCGCGTTGCTTGGCGGCGACGCTCGCATCTGCCTGTCCACGAACACCTCGTCGATGCCCCGTTCAATGCCCGCACGCTCCGTGCGGCAGATGTAGCGGCGCAGCGCCGATTCGGCATCGTGTTTCGACTCCCGCGGCAGGCTGCCTGGCACCAGTGGGCTGGGAGGCAGGCACAGCAAGCTTTGAAGCAGGGCCTGGCGGGCGATCTCGTACCGCTGCCTGGTGTCTGGGTCGCGCTCGGCCAGGTAGGCCAACAGCTGCGTGATCTGCTGCGAATGGGCCTTTTGGTCGTCCTCGTCGCCCAGGTGCGATAAGGCCTTGAAAGGGGTCGCCGACAAGAGCAGCGTCGCATATCCGTCGCCCTCGTGCAGCACACGGCGGGCAATCAATTGGCGTTCGGACTGCTGCACGGTGTCTTGCGTGCCGTGGCCGGGCTGGGGTTCGATCCGCACCAGGTCGTCAAAGCGCTGAAACTCGTCCAGGATGAATAGGTCGGCCTCCAAATTTCCCGCGCAGCACTGGACGAAGAGATGGCGAAGGCCGGCACGCACGACAGCGCTCAGGTCGGAGAAAACCTGCGCTTTGCCCGAGCGTCGACCGATCGCGCTGGCCAACGCGCGCCAACTGCGAAGGCTCAGACCGGCGTCGATTGCCGCCTGTGTCGTCTTGTCGTCGAAGCTCGGCTTGGTGCCGAGCATCCGGCGGAATTCCTTAAGCGATCGGGGCTCCAACCCTTTGCTTTCCTGGAAGAACTTGCCGGCATCGCTCCATGCTCCGACATAGCCCCGGCTGAAGAAGCGCTCGAGTTGCGGCGTGTCGTCGACACCCGCGCTCACCACGGCACGCCAAAGGATGAAGCGCTCACGTGCATTGCCGCCCCCTTGCGTTAAGGTGAACGAGGTCGCAGGGGTGAGCGTGCAAAGCTCGATGAGCGCATCGGACGGAGCTGCCGGCCGCCGAAGGCCGAGCTCAGCCAGGCGGCTGAAATTGGGCGCGCTCACCCACCGCTCGGCGTCCTTGTCGTGAAAGATCGCGAGCTTGCGCTCGTTTTCCCTCGCGAGCGCCTGGTTGGAGCAAATGTAGGCCACGCGCAATAGGCGACGGACCTCGCCTGCCTTCAGCCGCTGCTTGAGCAACGAGGCGATGACGCCCCGTGCAACGAGCGTTTTACCCAGACCCACCTCGTCCGCCACGAGCAGCCTTCGCCCCAAACCCTGCCCACCATCGAGGCGTTCGCAGGCGGCTCCGACGGAAGCCCGCTGAAAGTCGGTGAGGGAAGCCAATGCCTTGTCGACGGCGGCAAGCGCGGGGTGCGTCATTCGGGATGCCTTTTGCCGAATGGCTCAAAACCCGCGAACAGCTCGGCGAGCTCTTCCGGCAGTTCGACGCCTTCGTCGCGCGCACGCTGCCAGACATGCAGGGCCCTGGCGATGCGCTCGGGCGCTCGGGCGGCGGCGCGCAGCAGGCGTTCGTACAGGCCGCTACTGCCGTCGATGCCGAACATGTCACCCGCGCCCCCCTTGCTCTGTTCCTTCACGCCCTTGAAGCCTTCCGAATCCAACAGCATGTGAAGGTAGCTCAGCAACTTCTCCCTCGAGCCGACCGTCTCCTTGAAGACGGCGCGACGGCGCGCGTCCGAGAGTTCGGCCGACACGCGTGCCTGCACGGAAAACCGGGCCAGGACAGTGCCACCCTGTCCGCTGATTTCCACTGGCACGAAGGCGCTGATCTCCGTCAAGCGCAGCGTGTCCCAAGCGGTTCGCGAGGCCAGTGGTTTCCACGCGTCGCGGCACAGCAGCCCCACGGACACCGCGAAATCGGGCGGGACCACGGGTTCAGGGTCGAGCGACAACTCGACGCGCCAATGGTTTTCGCCGGACGGTTGCGCCTGAAGGTGCCATTGGCAGGACACCAACTGATGGGTGAGGCGTCTGAGTCGCTGGCGCTCCTCCGCGGTCGCGCCCGTGGGCTCCGCGAAGACGTGCGCGGTGAACACGTCGTGCTTGGACCACTCCTTCATGAGCGCCGCGGGCCCCGCACGGTTGTTCGCGCCGTCCAACCGAAGCATGAATTCCTGGTTGCGAGGAGCGCGTTTGCCGGGTTTGCCAAAGGCCGCGTTCGTCATGTTGGCGGACCCGATGTGCCAGTACGCGTTCTTGCCCACCCGGACCACGACAAGCTTTGCGTGCAGGTTCTGGGGCGCAGCCCGTGACTGGCCCAGGCGTTCCTCGCCATCCACGACGGCGTCCCGAAGTCGCTGCACTTGCCAACCGTCCAGGCTGCCCGCGCGGACGGCGTCCAAGGTATCGGCGCGGCTGATGAGGGTCTTGCTGCCCGTGGTCCGGAGAGCGAGGTGCTGCAGCATGCTGTCCGGATCAACGTCCAGAAACGGGGAAACGACCAGCAGTTCGTCGAATCGTCCCGTCATGAGGTCCGAGGCGAACGGCGCCCGGTGGCTGCGTCCTTCCTTGGCGCCGTGGCCGGGCAGCATGGCCACGCGATCGAAGAACGGCGGGGCATCCCAAACGACATCGCTAAGCGACTCGCGCATGTTGTCGAGCAGGCTGGCGTGTTGCGTCGATGCGGGGAGCGTGCGAAGGAATTCCTGCAGCGCATCGGGTTGCTCCCGGCGCCGTCTGCCCGAGGGGGTGCCGTCCAGCGCGACGGCCACATCCCAGCTGCGGTCGAAGGTGAGGTTGCGCGACAGAACCACGAGCCGGAACACCCGCTCGTTTGGATCCGCGATCGAGCAAAAGCGCATGAGCCAGACTGTCCGCGCCGAAGTAGAAGTGAGCCACCGCGCCAATTGAATCGTGAGCCAGGGGTGGAAGCCGACGCCGTGATGGTCGGCTGTGGATAAGTGT
>NZ_JBJXIA010000049.1:0-9363 GCF_046115955.1 Variovorax sp. GrIS 2.14 | reverse complement strand
TCGTTATGTGCGTAACCTTCGTCCCTGACTGCTTGGTCAGCCTTACTGCTTCACAATTGAATCGTTTCGTGAAAAACTCTCCGTGTCTTTGGTATATCTGCCCCAGCACACTTCATGTAATCCGATGTGTCCGAAAAATCGGGGGAGGCCCAGCCCGACGCTTGATGGATGTTTCTCAAGAAAGATTAGCTTGAAAGCCTGGGTGCGATAAATCTTCGTTTACGACTCAAAAAAAGTGGGCATCCAAGACACCATCGTTCGGCGTTAAGGCCGAATGAACCGCGAGGTTTTTAAACAACGAAGGCCGTGCGTGACGTGAGGCCTGCTTGCATTAGCATGATTCGATAGGATAACCCGTGGCCCGCATTGAACCCACTCATTTCGTCTTCCAGCCCGTGCAACTGGTGCGGCCTTGCGAGATCGTGGCCTATCGTATTACCGAGGCGATCCGTGCGGGCGATGTCTGTATTGGCGAGCGGCTGCCGTCTGAGCTGAAGCTCTCCGAGCAACTCGGCGTGAGCCGGCCGACGCTCAGAGAGGCGATCAAGCTCCTGGTTCAGGCAGAAATTGTGCAGGTGGTAGCGGGGTCGGCGGGCGGGCTGTTCGTCATTGGTGACGCCGTTCCGGTGGCGCTGAGCGGTCTGCCGCTGCCTGAGTCGCCAATGGAAGACATCGACAGCGCCATGGAGGCCCGTCGCCTGTTCGAGCCGCAAGTGGCGAGAATGGCCGCGCTGCACGCCACGCCGGCCGACCTCGAACGCATGCGAAGTGCGGTAGCGCTGAGCAAGCAGATCAGCGCCCTGCCACGCAAGGGCCGTGTCTCGAACGAGGTGGCAAAGCGCATGACGGTGGCCAGCACGCGCTTCAACATAGCGGTGGCGCGCGCAACACAGAACAGCATCGTCGTGCAGATGATGGAGGTGCTGATGCGGCGCATGGAATTAGTGCGAGTGCTCGCAGTGCGTGCACTGCCCGACATCGCCTTGTCCACGCAGACGCTCACGAATTCCTTACGTGCCATCGAAAGCGGAGACCCTGCGCGCATCGACCGCGCCACGGTCGAGCGCATCGAAATTCTGGAGGCGGCCTGGCATCGGGTCAGCGGCAAGGCGCTGCGGCACCGCCGGCTGGACCCCGCGTCCTATCCCGATCCCTTTATTGATCCGACGGCCTCCGTCTCGCCAAAAGCGGCCCGTCCCTTGGCCCGGAGTTGACGAAAACTCGCCGCGGCTGAGTGAAGAATCCGGCGTGCGCTTGCGCCCGAAATTGGGGGCTCCTCCGCTCACTTGGTGCGGCTTCGAAGTTTCTTGACAGCCCCAAAACGCAGCCCAATAATTGCCGTCTATAACGGTATATAAAAATACCAAAATGATCAAAAAGGCTCTTTATTACGGGCCGTCACAAGGAACGAGCGCCATGGCAAGTGATGCCTTCGAGTTATACGACCTGCGCGTCGAAGTCGTGGTCGTGGACGATCGCAAGATTCAGTGCAACGCCCAGGTTGGCGATTGGTTCGAGGTACGCGGCGAGATGCTGCATTTCCCGCCAGGCCAGGGTTTTTCGATGTATTCGCTGTCCGCACTGCTGCCGCTGCTGCCGGCCAAGCAGCGTGCTACACATCCAAAAGACTGGATGAGCACCGACGCTGAAGTTGCCTGCCCCGACCCGCATTGCCCGACGCGGTTTCGCATCAGTCGGCTCGGTAAACGCGTATTCCGGCATGGCGAAACCACGGCCGTGGTGCCCACCTAAACACCATGACTATATTCGCCCCCATTACCGAAGTCGAAACCATGGAGCTCGCGCCGTGCTACCGCATTCCACGCATCGTCCGTGGCGGCTGGCAGCTCGCCGGCGACCATGGCGAGGTCGACCGCGAGCGGGCGTTGACCGACATGGCGGCCTTCGTTGACGCCGGACTGAACACCGTCGACGGCGCCGACATCTACACTGGCGTAGAGATCATGTACGGCGAGTTCAATGCGCGGCGTGCGGCGCGAGGCCTGCCGCGTCTGCAGGTACACACCAAATTCGTGCCCGACTACGGTGACTTGGCCGAGGTGGATGCGGCCTATGTGCGCCGCATCGTCGAGCGCTCACTGCGGCGTTTGAATGTGGAGCGGCTCGACCTGGTGCAGTTTCACTGGTGGGACTATAAGGTCCCGCGTTGGCTGGAAGCTGCGCAGGCCCTCGCTACGCTGCAAAAGCGGGGGCTAATCGCCCAGATCGGGGGCACTAATTTCGACACGCCACACACCGAGGCACTGCTCGACGGCGGTGTGCCATTGGCGAGTATGCAGGTGCAATATTCGCTGCTCGACCGCCGACCGGCAAGCATGCTGGCGCCAATGGGTGCTCGGCGCGGCGTGCAGCTGCTATGTTACGGCACGCTGGCCGGCGGCTTCCTTACCGAGCGCTGGCTCGGCCAGGCCGAGCCCGTCGAAACCTTGTCTAACCGCTCACTGGTGAAGTACAAACTCATCATTGACGAGTTCGGTGGCTGGGCCGCATTCCAAGAGCTGCTGCGCGCGCTGAAGTCCATCGCCAACCGTCACGACGTGCAGCTCTCCACCGTGGCAATCCGCTGGGTGCTTGACCAACCCGCCGTGGCCGCGGCCATCGTCGGTGCGCGCTACGGTAACCGCATCGGCAATACGCTCGAAGTCTTTCGCCTGAAGCTCGACGCGGCTGACCACGCACGCATCGATCCGATCCTCGCGGCGTACCTTGGCCCCGGCGGCGATACCTACAACCTCGAGCGCGACAAGACCGGCCCACACGGCCGGATCATGAAGTACGACCTGAATAAAAGCTGATTCACCAGACCTGATTTCCGTTCCCCCACCGACCTGAACATCATGGAGTTCTCCACCATGCGCTTCCGCAAGTCCACCACCGCCCTGGCGCTTTTTGCCGCCCTTGGCTCCCTGACCGTCACCCCCGCCTCGGCGCAGTCACCCTCGTGCACGCACATCGTGGGCATGGTCGTCTCACTCACCGGCGCCGCGGGCCGCTACGGCCAGGCCGCGAGCAAATCCGTCGAACTCGTCTTTGGCGAGTTGAACAAGGCCGCAGGCGTACAGGGCATAGCGGGCTGCAAGCTCGGCTTCGACGTGCGCGATGCGCAAAGCCAAGGTTCGGTGGGCGTGGACCAAGCGCGCCAGCTGGTCGACCTGACGAAGGTACCGGCCATCATCGGCGGCATCATCAGCTCGGTAACGATTCCCATCGTCACCTCGGTTACCGGCCCTGCCGGTGTGGTGCAGATCTCGCCGGCCTCGTCCTCGCCCTCGCTCACCAAGCTGGCGGCAGACGGCAAGACCAATGGCTGGTTCTTCCGCACCATCACCAGCGATGCGCTGCAGGGCACGGCGGCGGCGAAGTACGCCCTTGACCAAGGCATGAAGTCACTGACCATCATTTATGTCAACAACGACTTCGGCGTGAATATGGTGTCCGAATTCCGCCGCGCCTATGAAGCTTTGGGCGGCAAGGTCATCGACGTGACGCCGTACAACCCCGAGCAGTCTTCATATAACGCTGAAGTCACCAAGGCGCTGAAGACCGATCCACCTGCGCTGTACTTCATCGGCTATCCCGGCGACGGCACGACCATCGTGCGCACCTGGATCCAGCAGGGTGGACCGCAGAAGTTCCTGCTCAACGACGGCATGAACGCTGCCGATTTCATCAAAGGCGTGGGTCCGCAGTTCCTGGCTAATGCCTACGGTACCTCTTCGGGTTCGACCCCCACGCCGTCCACTACCTTCTTCGCCAGTGCCTATTCCGCGATGAGCGGCAGCTTCGACGCCGGCGCGCCCGCGGCAGACCGCGCCTTCGACGCTGGCGCCATCCTCGGCCTGGCCATCGCACAGGCTGGAAAGTTCGAGGCCTCCGCGATCCGCGACGCGATCCGCAAGGTGACTGCGCCCGGCGGCGAGGTCGTCTACGCTGGCCCGCAGGGCTTCGCGCGCGCCATGCAGTTGATCCGCGAGAAGAAGCCGGTGCGCTACGTCGGCGTGATCGGCCCGGTGGAGTTCGACCAGAACGGCGACATTGCCGGCCCGTTCCGCACCTGGAAGATCAGCAACGGCGAAGTCGCCACCGTTGGCCAGATGTCGGCAGAAGAGGTACAGGCCGTCCAGGCCAAGCTGCCAAAATGAGCTTGCCCTCCTCACCTGCTGAGAAGCCCGGACGCATTTTGCTCGCGCCGGGCCTCGAGATTTCCCGTATTGTCACCGGCCTGTGGCAGGTGGCCGACATGGAGCGTGGCGGCACGCTGATCGATCCGCAGCACGGTGCTGCGGCCATGGCCCAGTATGCGCGTGCCGGCTTCGACACCTTCGACATGGCTGACCACTACGGCTCCGCTGAAGTCATCACTGGCCGCTTGCTGACCTCGCCCGATCGCCCGGATGCGCGCGCTTTCACCAAATGGTGCCCGCCTCCCGGCCCTATGACGGCGGCCGTGGTTCGCGAAGGCGTGATGCGTTCGATCGATCGGCTGCAGGTACCATGTATCGACCTGCTGCAGTTTCATTGGTGGACCTTCGACGACCCACGCTACATCGACGCCATGGTCGAACTCGCCAAACTGCGCGAAGAGGGCCTGATCGCCCACCTCGGTTTGGCTAATTTCGACACGGCTCATTTGCGGGTGTTACTGAGTGAAGGCATTCCGATCGTGAGCAACCAGGTGTGCATGTCGCTGCTCGACCGGCGCGGCACGGAGGCTATGGCCAGTCTGTGCCTGGACCGCGGTGTGCGCCTCCTGACCTACGGCGTGCTCGGCGGTGGCTTCCTCAGCGAGAAGTGGCTCGGCGCCGCAGAACCCGCCGAAGTCAACGATTGGAGCAAGATGAAGTACAGACGCTTCATCGACGCCGTAGGCGGCTGGGCTGCGCTGCAGGCAGTGCTGCAGGCCGCGCATGGCGTCGGCCGCAAACACAGTGTTTCGATTTCCAACGTGGCCACGCGTTGGGTCTTAGAACAGCCGGCAGTGGCGGCGGTGATCCTCGGCGCACGCCTGGGTGAGCGCGAGCACCGCGCCGACAACCTGAAGCTTTTCGATTTCGCGCTCGACCACGAAGACCATGCCGCGCTGAACGCGGCCTTCGCCAACACACGGCGGCTGCCCGGCGACTGTGGCGACGAATATCGCCGCCCACCTTTCCTCACTGCTTCCGGCGACCTGAGCCACCACCTCGAGTCGGTGGCGCCGCTATGGCCGCGCCACCGAGTGGCCGGCGATGCCAACCGTTGGACCATCGACAGCCGCAGTGTCTGGGAGCCGTTGGCCGGTTATGCGCGCGCCGTGCGTGTGGGCGAGCGCATCATCGTCTCGGGCACCACTGCCACCCATAGCAGCGGGCAGCTCATCGGCCAGGGTGACGCGGCGGTGCAGGCTACCTACATCCTCGACAAGATCGAGGCCAGCATCAAGGCGCTGGGCGGACGGCTGCAGGAGGTAGTGCGCACCCGCATCTACCTCACCGATGCCGCTGACTGGCAGTCCGTGAGTGCGGTGCACGGCCATTACTTTGGCCATATCCGTCCGGCCAACACCATGCTGGCGGTGGCTGCGCTGATCGGTGATGGGTACCGCGTCGAGATCGAAGCCGAAGCCATCACCGATTCAGCACTCTGAAACAGCCGCATGCCAACCGATCACGATCTCTTGGTCGTCGACCAACTCTGCAAGAACTTTGGCGGTCACCAGGCGGTAAATCAGGTGTCGTTCCGCTTGAAAGCGGGCAGCATCGGCGGCCTGATCGGGCCGAACGGTGCAGGCAAGACCACGCTGTTCAACTGCCTCGCAGGCTTCATGAAGCCTGCGTCTGGGCATGTGTCGCTCGATGGTACGGCTATCGGCGGTCGGCCGGCCTGCGACGTGTTCCAGGCTGGGCTGGCGCGCACCTTTCAGATCCCGCGTCCCTTTCCCAAAATGACTGTGCTCGACAACGTGATGGTGGCGCCCACCGGCCAGCTGGGCGAGCGCTTTTGGGCTAACTGGTTGCAGCCGGCCAAGGTGGCGGCGCAGGAATGCGAGACCCGCGCCGCTGCCCGGCACTGGCTCGACTTCGTCGGCCTGTCCAGCCTGGAAGACCAGCCGGCGCACATCCTGTCCGGCGGCCAGCGCAAGCTGCTTGAGCTGGCGCGGGTGATGGTGTCGAAGCCCAAGTTGATCCTGCTCGACGAGCCGGGCGCGGGTGTCAACCCTGCACTGCTCGACCAGATCGTCGACAAGGTGGCTGAGCTGAACAAGCAGGGCGCGACCTTTCTGATCATTGAGCACAACATGGACTTGGTCGCTACTCTGTGCAAACCGGTGATGGTGATGGCGCAGGGCGAGTTGCTGACCTCGGGCGATGCCAATGCCGTGCTCAACGACTCGCGCGTGGTCGAAGCCTACTTGGGGACGGCTGCATGAGCAAAGACGCGATACCCCCCGCATTGCGGATAGAGGACCTGCAGAGCGGCTATGAGCCCGGTCTGCTGATCGTGCGTGGCGCCTCGCTCACGGTGCTGAACCATGAAATCTTCGCCATTTTGGGGCCGAACGGTGCGGGTAAATCCTCGCTGGTCAAGGCTGTGGCCGGGCTGGTGCCGATCAGCGGCGGGCACAATCTGCTGGCTGGCCGCGACATCACCAAGACGCCGGCGCACCGCATGGTGTTCGAGGGACTGGCCTTCGTGCCGCAGACCGATAACGTGTTTGTCAACCTCAGCGTCGCCGAGAATCTGGAGCTCGCCGCCTCGGTGATGAAGGCCGACCGGCGCGAACGCGTCGACCCGCTGTACGCCATGTTTCCCGACCTGCACCGCCAGCGCAAGCTGCCGGCGGGGCAACTCTCGGGCGGGCAGCGGCAGATGCTGGCGGTGGCACGTGCGCTGATCGCGAGGCCCAGCCTGTTGATCCTCGACGAACCCTCGGCCGGGCTGAGCCCCAAGCTGGTGGACCAGGTGTTCACCAAGTTGCGCGAGGTGCGCGACAGCGGCGTTACGGTGCTGCTTGTGGAGCAGAACGTGAAGGCCGCGTTGGCCTTGGCCGATCGCGCCGCGGTACTGGTCGAAGGCAAGGAGCGCATCGTAGCCACCTCTGCCGAACTACTGGGCGACGCGCGCATTGCCGAACTTTATCTTGGCCGCCATACGGGCCGACAAGGCAGCCGACAAGCGCCGAAGGAAACCACCTGATGCTTCAGATCATCGCGGACGGGCTGATCATCGGCTCCGTCGTTTCATTGGGCGCGATCGGGTTGAGCATGACGCTGTCCATCGTGCGATTCTCCAACTTCAGCCATGGCGAACTGCTGGGCTGGGGCGCTTACCTAACGCTGGTGGCGTCGACCGGTCTCACGGCGGCGAATGCGGCGCTAGTGGCGCCGATCGGCCCGTTCTCATTCGGCTGGGGCCTGCTGATCGCGCTTGCCGTGTCGGCCGTACTTACGGCCCTGTTGGCGCTCGGACTTGACACACTGCTGTTCAAGCGGCTGCGCAAGCAGGGCGCGATCACGCTGGTGATCGCGAGCTTTGGTGCGGCGCTGGCGCTGCGCAACCTCCTACTGTTCTGGCAGGGCGGCGTGCCGCAGTACTACACACAGAACCTACAGATCGCGATCCCGCTGTTGCCGCGCAGCGTCTGGGGCGGCCTGCGCGTCACGCCTGACCAGATCTTCGTGCTGACGTTGACGCTCGTCACCGTCGCCGGCCTGCACCTTTTCCTGAGCCGCAGCACCTTGGGCCGCTCGATGCGTGCCACCGCCATCAATCCCGGCCTGGCCCGCGTCACCGGCATCGACCCCGAATGCGTGTTGCGCGCCACTTGGCTCATCGGCGGCGTACTGGCTGCTGTGGCCGGCGTGTTCGCCGGTATCACGGTGCAGTTGCGACCGACCATGGGCGTCGACCTGCTGCTGCCGTTATTCGCCGCGGTGATCCTCGGCGGCATCGGCTCCATCTGGGGTGCAGTGCTCGGCGGGCTGATCGTTGGCCTGGCCGAGAGTGCGTCTGTCACCGTGGTCGGCGCGGAATACCGGTCTGCGGCCGCGTTCGCGGTGCTGATCGCGATCCTGATGGTGCGGCCGACCGGGCTGTTTGGAGAAAAGGGATGATCCCGGACTTAAGCGGCTGGCTTTCTTACGGCAGTTTCTTCCTGGTCTTCGCCAGTGCCTATGCCATCGTTGTGCTCGGGCTCAACCTGCAGTGGGGCTTTACTGGACTGTTTAACGTCGGCGTGGCGGGCTTCGTGGCCATCGGCGCCTACACCTCGGCACTGCTGACCACGCCGGAGATGGCAGGACGGCTCGGCGGCCTTGGCTGGCCGGTGGCGGCTGGCATGCTAGCGGCGATGGCCGTCACTGGTTTGGTCGGCCTGTTCGTCGGCTTGCTGGCGCTGCGGCTGCGGCAGGACTACTTGGCCATCACCACCTTCGGCATCGCCGTCACCATCCAGCTGGTGGCGAACAACGCAAAAGGCCTGACTGGCGGGCCGTTCGGCGTGCAGTTCATCCCCAAGCCGATGCAGGCTTGGCTCGGCACCGGCCTGCCTTGGACGGTAGCCTACTTGGCGATGACAATGCTGCTGCTCGGAATGGTCTACATCGCGCTGGAGAAGCTGGTTCAAAGTCCGTGGGGCCGGGTGCTGCGTGCGATCCGCGAAGACGAGGACGCAGCCTCTTCTCTGGGCAAGCGCGCCTTCGCCGTGCGCCTGCAGAGCTTCGCGATCGGCAGCATGCTGATGGGCCTGGGCGGCGCGGTGTATGCACATTTCGTAGGCTTCATCGCGCCGGAAGATTTTCTGCCGATCCTGACATTCCAGCTGTGGGCCATGCTGA
Organism: Variovorax sp. GrIS 2.14; assembly: GCF_046115955.1. Lineage (NCBI taxonomy): Bacteria > Pseudomonadati > Pseudomonadota > Betaproteobacteria > Burkholderiales > Comamonadaceae > Variovorax > Variovorax sp. GrIS 2.14. The sequence continues at coordinate 526 of NZ_JBJXIA010000049.1, read as the reverse complement.
TCGTGGGTGGCTCCTGCAACAACCGCGGTGCCATTGCCGGGGCCTTCCTAGTATGGGGGTTCTGGACTGCCGCCGGCGGCCTGTTGCGCGGTCTGGTGTCGCAGGCCGATCAGGCCAGGGCCGCGCCGCTGCAGGTGGTGCTAATCGGCGTGCTCATTGCGCTGATTCTTGTCATTCGGCCGCGTGGGCTGATCGGCGAGGCCGTGGTCGTCGCCCAAGCCCGCAGCTGAAAAGCCTAAGCCCAGTCTGAACCCTGCACGTGCGTTTGTCGTGAAGAGACTGAGCCCTATACCCGTCGATGTCTACCTGTTTGATATCGCGGCGGCCATAGGCACGAGGCCGTCTGCATCTTGGCAATACGGTGGCAGATATGAGCAATTGTGGAGCGCGTAGCGTTACGGGTGACCCTGCTCGCACGATCAGAATTTTGGGTGTTGGCGCCCGCCCAAATTTGACCCACCGGGGATGCGGATGAAATCCTGGACTACCAGGAGGTAGTTCGTGTATTCATACAAAGACAGCATTC
>NZ_JBJXIA010000048.1:0-9786 GCF_046115955.1 Variovorax sp. GrIS 2.14 | reverse complement strand
GCTCATCTTTGCTCCAGTCTTCACAGGCGAGGTCCTCGCCAGCAGGAGCAGTTTCCACACTTATAGGGTTGTTCAGATTTCCGGGGCCAGCTCTCTCCTCTGCTTCTTCGCGCGTCGCCTATGTTTGACGGTTCTCGTGCCGCGCGCGCACGCACTGGCTCCCATCGGCGCCGCGTCCTAGCGCGTAGCGGCCCGAACCCTGACCCAATCAGGTGTCGGCACAAGCCAGACTGTCGATCATGTACAGTTTTGACACCGCCCCCAAATTCCGCGCCGCCGGTCCGGCCGCTCTCGCGTTGATCGACTACCTCGACACGCACGACGAACTCAAATCGAGCCTGTGGGACTTCGAGCGCGGCACGGTATCGAGCAACGGCCGGACACGGGCGTGGGCGGAGTTTTCTCAGGACACCGCGGGCAACGCCTTCATACGTGAGCGGGTCTCGCTCATCGCGATGGAAGCGGTCGCGGGCGGCTGGAACGTCGCGCACACCGTGACCCGGGCGAGACGGTAGGACGGTGGCGTCGCGATTGATGATGAGAATCTCTCCGAGGCGTTGAAGCGCCGCGAGGTTACGACCGGCCGACCGGGTTCCAGCGAACGCGCTGACAGGCCGGGCGATGCCTCCCTGCACCGCCGTTCGCTACTTCTTGAAAGTACCCTTTTCGCACCAGAACTTGGTGGTAACGCCAAAGTTGCGCTTGGAAGAGCCCGCGAGCGGCGTCGCAGTTGTAGTCAATGCCGGCGGCGGCATCGAAGCTCGCGACGTGAATGCGCAGGCTGTGGTTCACGGCGCTATCGCGGTACAGCGTGTAGCGATCGCCTTGCGCCGTGCAGGCGGAGACGGTAATGCACAGAACGAAGGCGAGCGACCGAAGCCGGCGCGCACTCACTCGATGTATTTGCTCGAGCGAGTCACTTTGCGCGCCGCCTTCTTGGCGGCGGCTGGCGGCACGGCGGCCATCGCTGGCACCGGCTGACCGGTAGCCGCGTCGAAGACCAGATCGCCGCCTTGCTTCGTCGAAAAGAGCGCGATGCTATCGATTCCCACGAGTGCCGTCGGCACGCTCTGGTGCTCGTGATTCGGCTCGCCGAATCGGCTGACTAAGGCAGCGAAACGCAATTGCATGCCGATGCGCCACCAACCCTTGGTAATACCGCGAACTTTGAATATCGCGACCGCGATTTCGGGCCACGCGACTGTGTGCTCAGGAACCTGCTGCAGCGCCTGCAACTGAGCCGGAGACAGTCGCGACATGCCAGCCGGCGCGGCTTTCTTGGCTGTGGTCATGTGAATAGTTTCCGTTGCGGCGCAACGTCCGCAGCGATGACTTGAACGGCGCACACGATCGTGATCGCCGACATTTCGTGCGTGTAGTGACGCGCGGCGCCGTTCATGGCGTTCGCGATCGCCTCTTCGGTGCGCGCCGTTGCTTGGGCGTTGGCCATCGCCTGCGCCGCCGCGATGTCCTCGCGCCATCCCTCGCCCTCAACATGGCGCAGAACGTAAGCGCAGGGCTCGAAGTGACTGTCGCCGGCTTCCATAGCCAGCACAGCAGCGGCCACGTGGCGCTTCGAGCGCCGGGACAACCAAGACAGCCGCAATAACTTGCTTTCTGCTACAGGTACCGGGCGAGTACCCTTTTCCCACATGGCGGCGACTTGTCCCGACTTGTCGCCAAGGCTCCCCAGTTGCTCCTGCGTCCAGTTCATGCGCTTCCGCAAGAAGCGCAGTTCACCCGGCGTCAGGCTCGTCACGCGCGCAGCGATTGCATCGGCGAGGGCGACATAGAGCCCGTCAAGGTCGCGGTAATAGACGCCACCGTTGACGTGCTCATCGGTACCGTCGATCAGAAGGACATTAGGTACACCGGTACCTGTCATCTTGCGCATTTCAAGTCACTTTCATTGCCGAGACAACGACGATTGACGCCAGCGCGTCCCAATCTTCATTTACCTCGTCGAGCCCGCCGATGGCGACGCGGATGTATAAATTTCGATGAACAACGTTGGCGCGGGTTTCGCCCCTATTGCCGTGCGGCTCCGGGCCGTATGCGGTGCCCCTGCGAAGGCAGGTAAGGACGTCATCGTGGTCAAAACCGTCGTTCTCCATTTCTTGCTCAGCGTGCGGAACAAAGATCACGTTGACGGATTCACGAGCCACACGCTTAACGGCCTTCGTTAGCTTCGGATTGTCCTGCCCGGATGTAGCCATTCTATACTTTGTATAGATTTCGACGTGGCGTTTTAAAGCAGCGGCAGCGTGCGGGATTACCGAAATCGGGCGGAAGCGGGCGAGTTGGACTGCGCATGGTGGCTCTGATACTAGCTGCCGGAGTTACCTATCCGATTCGTCCCCCTGATCCACATTTTTATGAACGCGGCCTGTACCCCGCAGTAGCGTCGGCTAGACGCCGATGCAATCCGCCGTGATTAATTTGGCCAGCGTTTTGTACGTCGGCGGGATGCCGGGGCCAAACGCTGGCTTCCCTGCGCCGAGTTCGGCCGCGACAGCGGTATTCAGCGTCAGCAGTTGCTGCAGTACGTCTTTCGCAGCCGAAAAACCATAGGCGGCAAGCACAGCGGCATCGAGCGCAACGTGCGCGTCCTTCAGAGGGTACTTGCCCGGCAACTCCATCGTCCGGTAGAGCGCTCTGAGTCTGTTGGCGCCGACCGGGCGTTGACCCACTTGAGCCTGTGTTGCCGGATTAAGGGTGACCCGGGACAATTCGCGGAAACGCTAGCCGCTGCTCTGTTCGAAGTCCATTGAGAGGGTCACCGAAATGTCGGCAGCGTGGGTCAATCCGGCTTCGGCGCCCACAAGCTGGCATCAATCGTATGAGCACGGCTCGGATCTACCGCGCGGCTATGCGCGCACAAAGCCCAAATACTCAGCGGCGCAGCAGACGCTGGCCATCGAGCATTACTTCGCGCACGGGCGCTGCATTGCAGCCACCACCAGGACGCTCGGCTATCCGTCGCGTGACTCTCTGCGTGCCTGGATTCAGGCGTTGCATCCTCAGTTGTGCTCCCCAGGCGTGGCCCGACCTGCGACGTCACCACGCTCGCCCGAGTTGAAGCTGGCTGCGTCATCGCCCTGTGCACCCGACAAGAAAGCGCACAAGCGGTCGCGCAAAGACTGGGCGTTTGCAGGCCGACGCTGTACAACTGAAAGAACCAGCTACTCGGCCCCGAGACCCCCGCATCCTCTTTGAGCGAAATCATCGCTGCTATGGCTATGGCTATGGCTATGGCTATGGCTATGGCTATCGCCGCATGCGGGCGTCACTGCGTGCACATTTGTGAGAAGGTGGTGCTGCGCTTGATGAATCATGAGCGCCTGGTCGCTGCGACGCCCAAGCGGCGTCGGTATGGTTCCTATCTGGGCGAGATCAGTCCAGCGCCAGAGAACCTCGTCAACCGCAACTTCACCGCGGGTGCTCCCAACGAGAAATGGCTCACCGACATCTCGGAGTTCCACATTCCGGCAGGCGAGGTGTATCTGTCGCCTGTGATGGACTGCTTCGATGGCAAGGTGGTCAGTTGGACGATCGGGATGCGCCCGGACGCGCAGCTCGTGAACACGATGCTGGATGCAGCCATCGAAACGATCGACAGCGCCAGCCGGCCTGTCGTGCATTCGGATCGCGGCGCCCACTATCAATGGCCGGGATGGCTGGCACGCATCGCGGATGCCGAGCTGACGCGCTCGATGTCTCGCAAGGGGTGATCGCCCGACAATGCGGCTTGCGAGGGCTTCTTCGGTCGATTGAAAACCGAATGGTTCTATCCTGGCAACTGGCAGTCAACGACCGTTGCGCAGTTCACCCAGGCCTTGGACTCTCACATCCGCTGGTACAACGAGAAGCGGATCAAGATGTCTCTGGGCGCGCGCAGCCCTATCGACTACCGAAGAAGCTTGGGCCTCACGCCATAACCAGTCCAAGAATTCCGCCGCACCCCCATCGGCTCAGTTTTCGGTCGGCGTCAACAGATGCCATCACCATCGCCGAAGACACCACTCGCTAACGGCGATGTGCCACACCCCGACCGACTCTTAAACTGACGCCAAACAATCACCGGCGACGGACAACGCACCCATCATGAACAGACGATCAATACTCCTTACCGCGCTCGCACTCAGCGGCGCCTCCGCGACTTCTTTTGCAGAGGACGCGTGGCCCAACAAACCGATCCGAATGATCGTGCCTTTTCCTCCCGGCGGCGGTACCGACATCCTGGCGCGGCTGGTCGCGAGCAAGCTCGGCGACACCGCTAAATGGACCGTCATCGCGGACAACCGCGCAGGCGCCGGCGGCACTATCGGGCTGGCCGAGGCGGCGAAGGCATCGCCCACCGGCTACGACATGGTGATGGGCCAAAAGGACAACATGGTGGTGGCACCGTGGCTCTATAAACACCTGAGCTACGAACCGACGCGCGACCTGGTTGCAGTGGCCAGCGTGGCCTACACGCCTGTGATCATCGGCACGGCTGTCAATTCGCGCTTCAAGACGCTGGCCGATGTGGTGAAGGCCGCGAAGGCAGCGCCCGAGACCGTCACCTACGGCTCGCCCGGCAACGGCACCACGATCCATCTGGCGGGCGACCTGTTCGGCAAAGCGGCTGGACTGCAGTTACGTCATGTGCCCTACAAAGGTTCAGGCCCTGCGCTCATGGACGTGCTGGCGGGCAATGTCGATTTGCTGATGTCCTCCGTGCCGTCGGCGATAAGCCAGATCAAGGCAGGCAAACTCCGCCCGCTGGCCGTAACTTCCGCAGCGCGCAGCAGCTCGCTGCCCGACGTTCCGACCGTGGCCGAACTGGGCTACAAGGGTTTCGACGTCAGCACTTGGTATGGCATCTTCATGCCGGCGCGCACGCCGCAAAGCGTGGTCGACCTGATCAACCGCAGGGTCAACGAACTGCTCGCCACGCCCGAAATGAAGGCTGCTGTCCAGGGGCAAGGCGCCGAGCCGCTGCCGATGTCGTCGCAGCAATTTTCGAAGGTGGTGAACGAGGACTACGCCAAGTGGAAGGGCATCGTCGAAGCGTCTGGCGCGACGATCGAATAGACGCACCGCAGGCCACCTCAGCCTGCAGCCGCTCCATCCCTGCTGGGCCGCGCTCTGCTGCTCGGCCTCAGCGGTAGGTCGCCAGAAGGATGCTCGTCTCGGTGTTGCGGAACTCCTTGATCAGCCGCACCCGTTCCAGCACGTTCGATAACTCCGCCATGCTCTCGGCGCGCAACTCGGCCAGCAAATCCCAGCGCCCGTTGGTGTCGTGCAGCGCCTCGACGGCGGGCTCGCCGAGCAGCGCGGCGATGACGGCGCGGGTCTGGTTACCTTCGACCACCACACTCATCCAGGCCTTGATGGTGGCGGGCTCGGCGTCGGGCCTGAGGCGCGCTGAATAGCCGACGATCACTTGCTCGTCTTCGAGCTTGCGCAAGCGGTTAGCAATGGTGCCGCGCGAGACGCCGAGCTTCGCAGCCAGCGCCGCGGCAGTCATGCGCGCATCCTTGCGCAATAGCGAAATCAGTTTGCGATCGGTGTCGTCCATGGCCATGGGCGGTCGAGCGTGATGATCGGGATCGACTGATCCAGGCCCATTTCTTCCAACGGAGTTCTCTCAAATGATGAATCGAACCGACCCTGTCTGGCTGATCACCGGCTGCTCGACCGGCTTCGGCCGCGAACTGGCGAAACTGGTTCTCGCGCGCGGCTGGCGCGCCGTGGTAACGGCACGCAATGTGGATCAGGTCAAGGACATTGCGGAAGGTCACGCCGAGCGCGCGCTGGCCCTTGCGCTTGACGTGACGCAGCCCGAGCAGATCGCGAAGGTCGTGGCCGAAGCTACACGCCACTTCGGCCGCATCGACGCGCTAGAGAGACGCTGAACATTGAGCATCGCAACGCGATACGCCGTCAAGATCGCCCGACATCACCGTTTTGGGCCTTTACGGCCGGCGTTTTGACTTCTTTCGAGGCCGATTTTCACATTCAAGACGCACTTCGGGCGTGTGTCTCCAGCAGCGCCCTCTTGGCGATGACCAGATTGGCCAAGCCGAACAGGCTCAACAACTGTGCCGTGTTCTTGGCCAATCCTCTATAGCGCGCCTTCCTGTGACCAAACAGGTTCTTGACCACATGGAACGGATGCTCGACCTTGGCGCGGATGCGGTTCTGTCGCGGTAAGCCGCTGCAGCTAAGCTGAGGCGAAACTGACGACTGGATGAAGGCGATGATCAAGGCGTTGCGCAAGGTAATCAAGCGGGCGCACTATCCGCTGGAAATCATGCTGACCTGTGTGCGCTGGTGCGCGGCTTACCCGCTGAGCTTGCGCCCCATTGAGGAGATCGTGGCCGAACGCGGAGTCGTCGTTGATCACGCCACCGTGCACCGCTGGGCGATCAAAATCCTGCCCGTGCTGGCCGCTGTGTTCCGACGGCACAAACGCCCTGTTGGCACGAGCTGGCGGATAGATGAGACTTACATCAAGGTCGCCGGCCAATGGAAGTATCTGTACCGAGCTGTCGATCGCGATGGCAATACCATCGACTTCCTGCTTCGTGCCAACAGAAACCACGCAGCCGCACGAAGCTTCTTTGAGCAAGCCATCGGTCTGCACGGTGTGCCCGAGAAGATCACGATTGACAAGAGCGGCGCCAACACGGCTGCCATCCAAAGCATTCGAGCCGACTCCGGTGCGGACATCGAGATGCGCCAGTCGAAGTATCTCAACGACATCGTCGAACAAGACCATCGGGCCGTCAAACGCATCGTGCGGCCGATGCTCGGCTTCAAGTCTTTTCGCTGCGCACGAGCACTCATCGCCGGTATCGAGACCATGCACATGATCAAGAAGGGGCAACTCGACGGCTCTCATGGCCAAGCCTCGTCCGCAGCAGCGAAGTTCTACTCGCTGGCTTTCTGAGCGACACGCGCGCCGCACATTTGCTCGTGCCGGCGCTGTTATTGCGACAGAACCACTGGGCCTGCATCGAACCTTATGGCTGCTAAGCGTGCTGTCCTACGCACATGTTGGGCTTCAGCCGCCATCCTTTCCTTAAGTGGTTTTATCTGCCCTTGGGTCACGCCAGACACATTTTTGAACAACCCACCCGAACTAGGACAACTTACATGCAGAACATCATCGACACGGCCGTTGCGGCCGGAAGCTTCAAGACTTTGGCTGCCGCGTTGACGGCCGCCGGGCTGGTGGACACGCTTAAAAGCGCCGGACCTTTCACGGTGTTCGCGCCCACCGACGACGCCTTCGCCAAACTACCGGAAGGCACCGTGGATAAGCTGCTCAAAGACGTGCCTAAGCTCACGGCCATCCTCACCTATCACGTGCTCAGCGGCAAGGTCATGGCGGCCGATGTGATGAAGATGGACGGCAAGACGGCCAAAACGGTTAACGGTGCAGATTTGAAGATCACCACGCAGAGCGGTGTGAATCTCAATGGCAGCGTGCACGTAACCAAGACCGACATCGACTGCAGCAACGGCGTGATTCACGTGGTCGATGCGGTGCTGATGCCGCCGGCCTGATACCGACAGTCCCTTAAACCACTGCCGGTGCCGCCTAGCATCGGGGTACTCCTCCCCTCACTTGAAAGAACACTATGAAAAAGCATTTCCTTGCCGCTGCAGTAATTGCCCTCGCCTCACTATCTGCCCAAGCAGCGGATATTGTCGACACAGCCGTGGCTGCTGGCAATTTCAAGACCCTAGTGACGGCGCTTAAGGCAGCCGGATTGGTGGACACACTCAAGGGCCCGGGGCCCTTTACTGTCTTTGCGCCCACGGATGAAGCATTTGCGAAGATCCCGAAGGCGGACTTGGACAAGTTGCTGGCAAACAAGGCAAAGCTCAAGTCGGTGCTCACGTACCACGTGGTCTCTGGCAAAGTCATGTCCACGGACATCAAGCCTGGCAAGGTCAAGTCGGTGCAGGGCGCGCAATTGACCATCAGCACGGCTGGCGGCGTGATGGTTGACAAAGCCAAGGTGGTTACCGCCGACGTGGCGGCGGACAACGGTGTCATCCATGTCATCGACACGGTGCTGATGCCAAACTGACAGCAGTCAAGGTGCCCCGATTACGCCCAGGGCTTAGTGTCGGTCACACGATATGCTGACCGTTGCGCTGCAAGCCTTGCTGCTGATTTACCTGTTGGCACTCTGCGCGTGGATGGTGAGCCTGAGCAAGAACGATGTCAGCATCGAAGACACTGCATGGCCGCTTTACATCCTGCTTGGCGGAGCGGCCTACGCACTGGCCGCTTCCCAAACCGGCCCCCGGGCGATCGTTGTGGTCACACTGGTAGCGCTGTGGGCGGTGCGGTTGGCGACTCACATTACTTGGCGCCACAGGTGGAAACCTGAAGATCGCCGCTACAAGGCCATTCGCACTCGCAACGAACCTCATTTTCGATGGAAAAGTCTGGTACCGGTGTTCGTTTTGCAGGCCACGCTGGCGTGAGTCGTCTCTTGGCCGGTTCTCGCTGCTGTCGTGAATTTGCGACCATGGCACTGGCTTGATTCGCTGGGTGTGTGTGTCGTCGTAGCTGGCGCCTCGTTCGAAGCTGTAGCAGACTGGCAACTAGCCCGCTTTAAGTCCGACGCAGCCCTTAAAGGGCAGGTTATGGACCGTGGTTTATGGCGGAACTCCCGCCACCCCAATTACTTCGGCGAGCTTTGTGTATGGTGGGGCCTCTATCTGATCGCGCTGTCGGGACAGAACTGGTGGGCCCTCTCGTCTCCGGTGCTCATGACGGTTCTGCTTCTCAAGGTTTCGGGCGTGGCGTTGCAGGAGAAGGACATTGGCGAGCGACGCCCCGGCTACCGCGACTACATCGCCCGCACGAATGCTTTCTTCCCCGGTAGGCGGCGGCAGACAAGTTAAGTAAACCACAGCACATGATTGCCTTGCACGACGGGCCGGCGTGCAAGACGCCAACATGCTGTGCTGCCTTCCGCACAGACCCATGCCACCGGCTTGAGCAATATCAACAATTCTATGGGACGTGATTTTAAAAACCGGTTGACGCCTAACCGCGTCAATGAATTCATTCACCACCATATTGGAGCGGGACAAAACTAACATGCTGAATTACCTCGCCGCATACGGTGCTACTGCGTTGGCGTTGCTGGCCCTGGATGTCGTCTGGCTCGGTTTTATCGCCAAGTCCTCCTACCGCGACGGCATCGGACATCTGATGGCAGACACCCCCAACTTGGTGGCGGGCGGCGTCTTCTACTTGCTCTACCCGGCCGGCGTATTGCTTTTTGCGCTTGCACCTGAGGCTTGGTCCGGCGGCCTTACAGCTCCGGCACACGTGCCCTGGCCGCGCGCAATCTTGGCTGGGGCGCTGTTTGGCTTCTTTGCTTATGCAACCTACGACCTCAGCAACCTAGCCACTCTGAGGGGCTGGCCGTTGGGCCTGACCTTAGTAGATATCGCTTGGGGCACGGCACTCACTGCTACCGCAGCTGCGGCGGGACGCTGGGTCCTGGGGCGCATGACATGAGCCGCGCCAACGCACGGGCCTGACGCGCATGCCGCGATGGCGCACTCCAAGCTGGCGATTAATGGCGCGACGAAAAATCCTAAAAAAAACTATTTCGGTCGTGTCCACACGCGAACAGGAAAGCCTGGGCCTCCTGGGTGCGATCGCTGCACGTGGGGCCAAGACCTCATGCACATCCCGCCAACCCCTTCCCTGGGGCGATCACGGCGGTAGTGCGTAGGCACACCCGAAATGGAGCAGATGGTGGG
>NZ_JBJXIA010000047.1:0-9920 GCF_046115955.1 Variovorax sp. GrIS 2.14 | reverse complement strand
GTCTTGGCTTCGATCTGCTTGATGCCGGCACCGGAACCGACAGATTGGTAATTGACCTGCGTGCCGGTCGCCTTGTTGAAGTCGCCGGCCCACTTCGCATACAGCGGTGCCGGGAAGCTCGCGCCTGCGCCGGTGACGTTCTGGGCGAAAGCGGGGGATGCTGCGAATGCGGCAGCAGCGGCGATGCCGGCTGCGAAATTGAAGGTGACTTTCATGAATCTTCCTTTGGCTGTGGTTTGCACATCCCGAATCGGGTTGGTGCGGACTTTAGAAAGGCAATATGACATTGATGTGACAGTCAAATGACGTCACGGTGACGTCACGCGCGCCGCTTACCATCGCTGCCAGATGCCAAACATGCAAAACGGAACTCGCCTCGCCGCCGTTGATCTCGGCTCCAACAGCTTCCGGCTCGAAATCGGACAGCTCGATCACGGCCAGATTCATCGCACCGAATATTTGAAAGAGACCGTGCGCCAAGGCAATGGCCTTGACAGCGCCCGCAACCTGACGCCAGAAGCGATGCAACGCGGCTGGGACGCCCTGGCCCGCTTCGGCGAGCGGTTGGCTGGATTCAAGCGCTCACAAGTGCGCGCTGTCGCGACTCAGACACTGCGCGAGGCTCGCAACCGCGACGAGTTCTTGCTGCGCGCCCGCACCATCCTCGGCTTCGGCATCGATGTCATTCCCGGCCGCGAAGAAGCGCGGCTGATCTATCAAGGCGTGGCGCACATGCTGCCGCACACCGACGCTTCCGATCTGGAACGTCGTTTGGTAGTCGATATCGGCGGGCGCTCGACCGAAATGATCCTCGGCCATGCGCTCGAAGCGACGGTGATGGAGTCCTACCGCGTCGGCAGCGTCGCCTGGTCGATGAAGCACTTCGCCGAGGGTCAGTTCACCCAGGCCGCGTTTCGCGCTGCAGAAGTCGCCGCCAAGGCGGTCCTCGACGATGCGCTTGCCAGCTACACGCGCGACCAGTGGGACGTAGCCTATGGCGCCTCCGGCACCATCGGCGCGGTCGGCGACGTGCTGGCTGCCTCGGGTGCCGAGCCCGGCCTAATCACCCAAGACGGGCTCGATTGGTTGCTCGACCGCCTGCTCAAAGCCGGCAGCGCCGACAAGCTGCGCATCGACGGCATGCGCGACGACCGCAAGGCGGTCATCGGCGGCGGCGTCAGCGTGCTGCGGGCCGTGTTCGACCTGCTCGACATCGACGAGATGAAGGTCGCCCAAGGTGCACTGCGGCACGGCGTCATGTACGAACTGCTGGAGCGCGACGAAAGCGTGGCCGACCTGCGTACCGAAACCGTGGCAAGGCTGGCAAGCCGGTTCAACGTCGATGCGGCGCAGGCCAGGCGCGTCGGCGAGACCGCGGCAGCGCTGTTCGTCCAGCTCGAACCTGCAGCGCGATCGGCGAATCCGGCCGGAAGCACGACAAGCCGCGCTGGCCGCGCACTGCGCAAGCTCGGCTGGGCCGCTCAGCTGCACGAAATCGGCACGCAGATCTCCCACAGCGACTATCACAAGCACGGCGCCTACATCCTCGACCATTGCGACGCGCCCGGCTTTGCGGTCAACGAGATGCATGCGCTGGGGCTGCTGGTGCTCGGTCAGCGCGGCAAGCTGCGCAAGCTCGAAGTCGCCCTCGACGACGACGTCTTCGTCATGCAACTACTGAGCTTGCGGCTGGCTTTGATTCTGTGCCATGCGCGGCGCGATCCCGACCCGAAGGCGCTGCGCATCACGGTCGCCGGCGGGCGCTTCTTCGTCGTGGCGTGTCAGGGGAACTGGTCCGAGGTCTATCCACAGTCCGCGCATCTGCTGCGCGAAGAAGTGCTGGCCTGGCAAAAGACCAACTGGCGGGTCGATCTCGCCGGCTGCTGAACTGCCGGCCGGTCGAATTGCGCAGACCGGACTAGAGCAGCTCGGGTGACTGAACGGTCACCACAACCGTCTGCACATCGCCATCGCGCTCTCGCGTGCGAATCCACCAGACCGCACCCTTGCGCACCGGGCAGCTGTCTTGTTGCAGCCCCAGAAGTTGCGCGATAGCCTGACCGAGCGACGGCTGATGGCCGACCATCAGCACCACCGACTTGCCGTTGGGCCAGCCTGCAGAGGCCAGCACGGCATCGGGCGTGGTGTCGGGTGCGAGCTCGTCGCGCAGCTTGTATTTGCGTCCAATCGCCAATACGGTCTGCTCGCAGCGCCGCGCCGGACTGCTCACGATGCGCGTGCCTTCAGGCAGTTGTCGGTCGAGCCAGGACGCCATGCGCTTGGCCTGCTTTTCGCCACGCGAGGTGAGGGAGCGCTGCAGGTCGTCGCAGCCCTCGGTCCAGTCGTCGGCTTCGGCGTGGCGCCAGAAAATCAGGTCCATGGTGGATCGGCTTTCAGGGTTTTATCGTGGCAGCGCCGTTAAATTTTTTGCAGGCCACGCGATGCGTAGCGGTTCATCAGTGCGGCCTGCGCGCCGTGCGCTTCGATGGTGCGCGAGCCGCCCTCTTCCGCCGCGTGCGTGTCGTGATGGATGCGAACGTAGGCACCATCCGGACCCAGGTCCCAGGCGTCGCGACCGTCGTGCAGGTAGGCGACAAGGCACTCGTCGATCAGTCGCTGCCGCAAGCCAGGATCGGTGACGGGCCACGCCAGCTCGATGCGTCGCATCATGTTGCGGTTCATCCAGTCGGCGCTCGACAGGTAGAGCGATTCGTCTTCGCCGTTGCGGAAATAAAAAACGCGCGAATGCTCGAGAAACCGGCCGATCACCGAGCGCACGCGAATGTTTTCAGTGAGGCCTGGCACTTGCGCCGGCAACGTACATGCACCACGCACGATCAGGTCGATCTTCACGCCCGCCTGCCCCGCCGTCACCAACGCGGCAATGAGCGCCTCGTCGGTCAGCGCGTTCATCTTGGCGACGATGCGGGTCGGCTCGCCCTTGGCCGCGGCGATGGCCAGCAGCTCGATCTGCGCCACGAGATTCTTGTGCAGGTCGAACGGTGCCAGCCACATGCGGTTGAGCTTGGGCAGCTTGCTCTGGCTCGCCATGTGCACGAACACCGCTTCCATATCCGCCGTGAGCAGCGGGTCGGCCGTCAGATGGCTGATGTCGGTGTAGAGCTTCGCGGTGAGCGGGTTGTAGTTGCCGGTCGACAAATGGCCATAGCGACGCATCTGCTTGCCCTCACGCCGGGTGACCAGCAGCATCTTGGCGTGCGTCTTGAGTCCGACGACGCCATACACCACCTGCGCACCGATCGACTCCAGCATCTCGGCCCAGTTGATGTTGGCCTCTTCGTCGAAGCGCGCCTTGAGCTCGACCACCACGGTCACTTCCTTGCCGCGCCGCACCGCCTCGCGCAGCAGGTCCATCAGCTCGGAGTTGGTGCCGGTTCGGTAGATGGTCTGTTTGATCGCCAGCACCTGCGGGTCTTGCACGGCTTCGCGCAAAAACGCCAACACGCCGTCGAAGCTCTCGAAAGGCTGGTGGATCAAGGCATCACCGCGCTGCAGCCGTTCGAAGAAAGATTGGCCAGGCGATAACGTGACCGGGTACGACGCCTTGTAGGGTGGAAAGCGAAGCTGCGGCTCGTCGAGCAGGTCGATGAGTTGCGTCAACCGCGCCAGATTGACAGGGCCGTGCACGCGATAGAGCGCCTGCGGCGGCAGCCCGAACTGCGCCAGCAAAAAGCTCGACAGCGATTCCGCACAGCTGGCCGACACTTCGAGCCGAACGGCTTGCCCGTAGTGGCGATGCTGCAAGCCTTGCCTCAGCGCAGTGCGCAGGTTCTTGACATCTTCTTCATCGACCGCCAGATCCGAATGCCGCGTCACGCGAAACTGCGAAAAGTCGCCGACGACACGGCCGGCGAACATGCTCGACAGATGCGCCCGAACCACGCTCGATAAGGCCACGAACAGCGTCTTGCCGTCCGACACCTTGCCCGGCATGCGAATGAGCCGCGGCAACACGCGCGGCACCTTGACGATCTGGATCGGGTTCTCGCGGCCGAAGGCGTCTTTGCCGCCCAGTTGCACGATGAAGTTGAGCGACTTGTTGGCCACCTGCGGAAACGGATGGGCCGGATCGAGCCCGACCGGGATCAACAACGGCCGTACTTCGCGCTCGAAGTAGTCGTGCACCCATTTGCGCTGCAACGGATTGCGGTCGCCGTGCGAAATGATGTGGATTCCGTGCGTGGCAAACGTCGGCATCAACTCGTTGTTGTACAGCGCGTATTGCTTGCTGACCAGCGTGTGCGCGGCGACGGCCAGTGCGTCGAACGATTCAACCGAGTAAACGCCCTTGCTGTCGCCCGCGCCGCTGGCGATCAGGTGCGGCGCAACTCGCACTTCGAAGAACTCGTCGAGATTGGCCGACACGATGCATAGATAACGCAGCCGCTCTATCAATGGCACATCGGGGCGCAGCGCCCAGTCGAGTACGCGCTCGTTGAATGCCAGGATGGCGTGGTCGCGGTCGAGCAACACGATTTGCTTTGGTGCCGGCGTCGGGGCGGCGACGGCCTTGTCGGCGGAATGAAATGACATGGACACGATTCTGGAACATAGAGCGCGGAAGGCTCGAAGGGCGCGGTGGTGCGCGTGACCGTTCCAGTGTGTATGTCGTCTATGACATTTGCGTGACAGCCACATGACGTAAAGGGTGTCCGAGAAAATGCCGCCGATAACGTGCCGGCATGTCCTCGATGCGCATCAGCATCGGCAGATCAGCCGCGTTGAAGTCTGGATCCCAGGCGGGGGCACCGAGCAGCTTGGCACCGAGCCGGAGGTAACCGCGAATCAGCGCCGGCGCCTCGACGTCGAGCGTGGTGTCGAGCCGGTCGACCGGCAATGGCAGGCGCGGCTGCACCTGATGGCGAATGTCGGCCATGTGGCTCGCAGACAATTGACGCCAGATGCTAGCCGCGGCATGGCCGCCTGGAATCCCGTCGTGCTGCATCGGAATGCTTGCGCAGCCGATCATGGTGTCGAGCTTGTTGCGCTGCATGAAGGCCGCGAGCGCACCCCACAGCGCGAGGATCACACCGCCTTGCCGATGGTCCGCGTGAACGCAACTGCGGCCCAACTCAACCATCCGCGAGCGCAGCGCACGCAGTCTAGTGAGGTCGAATTCGGTGTCGCTGTACGTGCCGCCAACGCGCTGTGCCTGCGCCGGCGTCAACACGCGGTAGGTGCCGACGACCTGATGCGTCGCAACATCGCGAACCAGCAGGTGCTCGCAGAAGTCGTCGAACAGGTCGATGTCGTGGCCGGCCAGTGATGTGCTGAGGCGCGCACCCATCTCGCCGGCGAAGACCTGGTAGCGAAGTCGCTGGGCTTCGCGCACTTCGTCCTGATGCCGCGCCCATTGCACGGAGATGCCTTGCGATACCGCCGTGCTGCCAGAAGACTCTGGCAGTCGCGGAGTGCGCGCCGGCGGTTGGGCCGACACCGGCCAGATGGCCTCGCGCAGCGTCAGGCGCGAGAAAGGAAACGTCGGGTTCGGCAGTTCGTTCATGGCGCGAAGTCTGGCGCGCCCGTATGAAAAAACAGTGTCTGCGCCGTGGCAGAACCGTGAACACGCCAGGTGTCATGCCAACGTCATATCGCGGCAGGAGCATCTGCACCATGCCCGTACCCAGCTCACAACCCAACGCGCCCACCGGCGCGCCCGACCACGAAGACCTGATGCGGCGCATCGCGCGCGATCTGGTCGACAGCTACGACGAAGAACTCGAGCTCGAACTCGAGGACCGCAGTGTCGATGAAGCGGGGGAACTCGTCAGCACAGACAAGGCGGCACGCCAACTGTATTTCCAAGAGCTGTTCCGGCTGCAGGGCGAGCTGGTCAAGCTGCAGGACTGGGTCCAGCACAGCAAGCAGAAAGTCGTCATCTTGTTCGAAGGCCGCGACGCGGCCGGCAAGGGCGGCGTCATCAAGCGCATCACCCAACGGCTCAACCCGCGCGTGGCACGCGTCGCCGCCCTGCCCGCGCCCAATGATCGCGAGCGCACGCAGTGGTACTTTCAGCGCTACGTAGCGCACTTGCCAGCGGCCGGCGAGATGGTTCTGTTCGACCGCAGCTGGTACAACCGTGCCGGCGTCGAACGCGTGATGGGCTTTTGCAGCGACGCCGAGTACGAAGAGTTCTTTCGCTCGGTGCCCGACTTTGAGCGCATGCTGGTGCGCTCAGGCATCACGCTGATCAAGTACTGGTTTTCGATCACCGACGATGAGCAGCACATGCGATTTCTCGGCCGCATCCATGATCCGCTCAAGCAATGGAAGCTGAGTCCGATGGACCTCGAAAGCCGGCGACGTTGGGAGGAATACACCCACGTGAAAGAAGTAATGCTGGAACGCACGCACATTCCGGAAGCGCCGTGGTGGGTCGTACAGGCGGTCGACAAAAAGAAGGCCCGGCTCAACTGCATCTCGCACTTGCTGACGCAGTTGCCGTACCACGAGGTGCAGCATGCGCCAGTCGCGCTGCCAGCACGCGTAAGGAATCCGGAGTATTCACGCCAGCCCGTGTCGGCCGCCATGATGGTGCCCGAGCGTTATTGACGCATCGAAACGGCGACCGATCACAGGCCTCAGTTGGGCAGCGTTGTCACCTGCATCGACAGATCGAACAGCTTGGCCTTGCCGACGTAGTAGCGGTCGATGCGCCATTCCTTGAGGATGTCGATGGCGAGCTCGAAGGTCGCCAGATCGAGCTTGTACAAATCGGTCACGCTGAAACTGCCTTCAGATTCGAGGGCTAGCACCAGTTGTGCCAACGTCCGCGCGGAGTCGCTCGCGGGATTGGCACTGATCATTTTTCGGGCAGTCTTGATGGCATTCATAAGGGTTTAAGAGATGGAGAGATTCCCTGATTCTGGACGCGCTGACATGACAGATTTATGACAACGCAACGCCTTTTTATTTGTCGCGGCGAGCGCTTCAACGGCTACTCGCATTTGCTCGGACTGGCGCTTGTAATCGGCGGGGCGACAGTGCTGCTTCCACGTGCGATCACCACGGGCGAGCCCTCCAAGATCATCGGTGCCGTGGTGTTCGCGGCCTGTGCCGTGGCGTTGTATGCCACCTCCGCCATGTTCCACTCTGCGCAAGGCTTGGCGCGTACACGATGGGAGCGTGCGGACCACTGCGCGATCTACCTGCTGATCGCAGGCACCTGTACGCCTTTCGTGTTGGTTTCGTTGCCGGTCGCCTGGGCAGCGGCATTGCTAAGCGCGATCTGGTCTTTCGCTGGCTACGGCATCTTGCGCGAACTGCGGCCCGCAGACACGGCGAAAACGCCCGAACCCTCGCTGCGCATCTACATCGCTATGGGATGGCTTTGCGTGCTCACTGCAGCGCCGCTCGCCGCCCGACTGGACAGGCTCGCACTTATCGGATTGCTGGCAGGCGCGGCCGTGTACACCGCTGGCACGGTCTTCTATCTCAATCGGCCTGGTTGGGCCCACGCCCATGGCGTGTGGCACCTTTTCGTTCTCGGCGGCACGATGACGCACTACTTCACCGTGACGCGGCTGATGCTCTGACGCGTGGGGCAGCGCTGGTCGATGGCCACGCAGAGGCACACGTGAAAGTGCTGATGGTGCCGCCCGAAAAGCTGCGGGCGCTCATCATCGTGGAGGCCGATCTCGGCGAGCGTGTGTTGCGTGCGCTGATCATGCGGGGCATTGTGTCGATGGAGGCGGGCGGCAGCGGCCCCGTCCTGATCGGCCCGACCGATTCGACCGATGTGCGGCGGCTGGAGAACTTCCTCGGCCGGAACGGCGACCCGCACCACAGCCAAGCCAGCGCCAGCGCGCGGATCGAGAACTACCTGGGCTTTCCGAATGACATCTCCGGCGGCGCATTGACCGGCCGCGCCTACGTGCGGGCGCAAAAGTTCGGCGCCGAAATGCTGATCCCGGCCAAGGTCGTGTCGATGACTGTTCGCGCTCAGGGCCGCAGGGCCAGCTCGCCATCCAAATCGACGACGGACGCCTGCTGAATGCACGCATCGTGGTTATCGCCAGCGGCGCACGCGACCGCCTGCCCGACGTGCCGCGGCTGAAAGAGTTCGAAGGCGGCGGCAACTCGGACGGCCGGGCTGCGGTGTTTTTGTCGCAGCACGCTGCCAAGTTCAACATGTTGGTGCGTGGGCCGTCGCTGGCGGCTAGCATGTCGCGCTATCTGATCGACCGCATCGAACCCGCGCTCAACATCGAGCTGCACCCACATATGGAACTGGTTAGCCTGCACGGCGAGCCCGTCCCCGGGCTGAACGGCGCCACTTGGCGCAACGCGCGCAGCGGCGACCAGTACGAGTGCGCGGCGCGCCATGTGTTCCTGTTCGCCGGTGCCGAGCCTGAAACGAGCTGGCTCCTGGGCTGCGGCGTGGAAATGGACGGGCGGTGGCATAGTGCGCGTCATGCCCACGCCCAATACAGCCACGACACTCCGGCCATCACCCATCGACGTCTACACCTGGCCCACGCCCAACGGCCACAAAGTGCACATCATGCTGGAAGAGTGCCGCCTGCCTTACGTGGCGCACCCGGTGAACATCGGCTCTGGCGATCAGTTCGCGCCCGAGTTTTTGCAGATCAGCCCCAACAACAAAATCCCGGCCATCACCGACCCCGATGGACCGGATGGCAAGCCGATCTCGCTGTTCGAATCCGGTGCCATTCTGGTGTACCTCGCCGGCAAGACCGGAAAGTTCATGCCGACCGGCGACCGCGCTCGTTACGACGTGCTGCAATGGCTGATGTTCCAGATGGGCGGCGTCGGCCCGATGCTCGGCCAGGCGCATCACTTTCGGCTGTACGCGCCCGAGAAGGTTGCCTATGCCATTGATCGTTACACCAATGAAGCGAAGCGGTTGTACGGCGTCATCGACCGCCAGCTGGCCCGGTCGACGTTCATCGCGGGAAAGCATTATTCGATTGCCGACATCGCGATTTTCCCCTGGCTGCGCAGCTGGGAGAACCAGGGCATCACGCTCACTGACTACCCGCACCTTAAGAAATGGTTTGATGCTGTTGCTGCACGGCCGGCAGTGCAGCGTGGCGTGAAGGTCATGGCCGATCTGCGCAAACCCATCACCGATGACAAGTCGCGTCAGGTTCTTTTTGGCAGCATGCAGTACGCCAAGCGATGAAATCCATGCGATTACGGATTAACGCGCAAAGCCGAGCTAGAATAGAGGGCTTGTCGGGGTGTAGCGCAGCCTGGTAGCGCATCTGGTTTGGGACCAGAGGGTCGAAGGTTCGAATCCTTTCGCCCCGACCAAAGAAACGAATAGCCGGTAGTGATGCAAATCGCTACCGGCTTTTTCGTTTTATGGCTGGCATGCCGCATCGTCGCGTGGCCGTAACGTACACCGGCGCATCGTCGAGAGCCACAAGCGTGCGGCGACCGTTTTCGGCGGCAAGCTATCGACAGCACGCCCATCGGTGCACCTAACAGGCTGTCGAAGAACCTCGAGATTTTCCCGACAATTGCGATATTGAGAAGATTGCGGAGCGATGATACGAGGCAGTGACAGCTACAACGAGAGTCTGTTCTCGGCGGTGAGTCTGGAAGACTTCGTGCCCACGAATCATCAGCTGCGGAGGCATCGGGTGCACGATCTATCCATATCGTGAGTCGTTCGGGCGCGCGCGGCGCGCACCTGATCGTTCAGAGCGAACTGCCCCGGTTCATCAAGTGAAGACTTCTATTGAGTTGGAGTGTGTCGCAGCATGTATTCGACATCAGTCTCAAGACTCTTCGATAGCCGACATTCTCAAATCAACTAAAGCGCGGAACAAAAAAAAACCCAACCTTTCGGTTGGGCTTTTTTAGGCTGTAAGAGCCTGACAATGACCTACTTTCACACGGGAACCCGCACTATCATCGGCGCTGACGCGTTT
>NZ_JBJXIA010000046.1:0-10237 GCF_046115955.1 Variovorax sp. GrIS 2.14 | reverse complement strand
GCGCAAAACTCGGCACGCATGCGTCAATCGTTTCATATCGACATCAACTCGTGTCCGAACTTCGCCTCGCGACGGGTTGTGCAGACCATCCCTAGTGGGTTCGCGCCGGCGCGCTTGTGGACCGCCGCCCGACATTGGGCTGACCCATCCCGTCACCTCCCGATCAAATAACTGATGTTGATTTTCGATGCGACAAAGCTCCAATTTCAATGGCCGGCTCTAGATTCTTATCCCCACTACAGAAGAATTCCGAACCGCGTAACGTTCGGGTACCTATATCGCCACTGCGGCAAATTGAATATGCCGCGCTGTGTACACAGGATCAATTCCATACTCGACGATCTTGGGGTGATTAAGGATGAACGTCCAAGCATCCTCATAATTCGCAAACGGCTTAAAATTATAAATGTTATCTAAACGACGCACTACGTTCTGAAGGTATAGCCCTGTGGCGTATGTTCTTACTTCTTCGTTTTCGAGGAATCGCCTTTCCTGTTCGATCGCTATCATCCACAACAGAGGTCGCCACCACGAATACGAAAAATCGCACCCATTGATGATGTCTTTAGCGTTACCAAGGCCAACCAACAGTGAGAAAAAGTTAATGAGTTCGTCAAGCTTGTAGCGATCGTGGCGTTCGTTAGCGAGAAATTCTTTTTGTGTTGCCCAACCCGGGATTTCGGCGACCTTGGCATGGAACGATTCGCTCGGCGTCTGCAACTGACCAGCAGCAAACAGACGGCTGACTAAGTAGTCTCCGTACTGGCTACTTCTGACCGATGCAATTAAGACATTCATCGACCGATCTTTGACCGTCTGGAAATATTCGCTGCAATAATTTTGGAAAAAATCAAGAACTGTCTTCTCATCCGCATGCTTTGCCATTCGTACGCTTGCTTCAGCCATGCTTTTGCTTGCTTCGGCTGTTGAGGCCATGAGCGACTTTGTCTCCTTCAAATCTTTATACTGGGTGAACGAAGTCCAAATTATTCCGAAAAATGCGAGACCCGCAAAAAGCGTATTTACACTCAGAAAGATATCGTTAATTGGCTGCTCGGTCTTCGTCCTCAGTTGTTCCCAGCTGAAACCGAGCACCCATGCGGAAAACCACAGTACCAATATCGTTAAAAAAACTAGTTGGGGTGTTCGATCGAAAGCGAATTGCTTCAATTTAGAAATTCGGGGGACGCTTTTTTCCATTGAGTTTCCTTTTGATGGCCATAACGTTTTTCAGCACTATCGTACGGGTTCGCCGACGAACGTCTCTTACTTGTTGGAGACCGCAGTGAAACCCTCCGGAAGCTATCCGCACCGGCACGACAGAACCCCGTCACTCTTTGTCGTACCGCAAACTGCGGCCTATTCTTGCATCGGCGCCATGCGGCGCGCAATCTTGGCGCAGCGCCAGTACGCCTACTCTGTCTGGTTACCCGGAGGGTGACCCAATGCGACCTCCAACTGCTCGCGCGGGTACCTAGTCTTGCGCTGTGCCATTCTCGGAAAATCCGCGTGGCCACCGCCGCCGGAGTGAAGGAGATTGCGCGCCGTCAGGCGGTCGAGCTGTAAGCCAGCGAAGCGGCCCTCGCCGCGCAGGCCACCAAGACGTCGCTCGAGCGGGAGATCGCAACGGGGGCCCTCGTCACCGCAAGGCATCTGAGTGAGCTTGCGACGACGCGCGCGGCGCTGGAAGCCATGACCGCGCGCATGACGGATCGGGACAGTGCGCTCGCACGTGAGGAGA
The DNA here is from genome assembly GCF_046115955.1 of Variovorax sp. GrIS 2.14. Lineage (NCBI taxonomy): Bacteria > Pseudomonadati > Pseudomonadota > Betaproteobacteria > Burkholderiales > Comamonadaceae > Variovorax > Variovorax sp. GrIS 2.14. The sequence goes on along the minus strand of NZ_JBJXIA010000046.1, from coordinate 8,496 downwards.
CCGTGCACGAGGCTACGAAGGCGCTGCTCGAGCGTGCGATCGCGGCCATCGCAGCGGTGGAGCAGCGGTCTGGTCCAGAGTCGGTGACCAAGGCAGCGAAGCCACGACGTCGGGCAGTTCCTCCAGCTTCGTACTGAAACACGCCCGGTATTGGCGTCGGCGCGTTTTCTGATCCGGATGCCGACTCTGGGCTGACCTCACATCTCAACCCATGGGCCCGCATTGATTTTCGACACCCGCTCATGGGTCAACGAAATCTCGGCATCCGGGTCAGTTCTCGACCGGCCGCAACAGCTTTGGCAGCAAACGCAGTTGCCGACGGCGCGCTCGAATCCTGCAGCTCAGCGTCCCGAAAAAACTTCGGGGGATCTCGAGCGCCCTGAAGGTATAGTAAGGTAAATGTAGTTTACCTCTTCAAGAGATAAACTTGTTAAACTTGTTATATATCGATGGAAGAACTTCTCAACCCCTTCTCACCCGGCGCAGGCAGTCCACCACCAGACTTGGCGGGCCGCGATCCACTCCTTGCCAAAGCAAAACTGATGCTTGGCCGTGTAAAAAGCGGACGCAATGAGCAAAGCATGATGCTCGTCGGGCTGCGAGGCGTAGGGAAAACAGTCCTCCTCAACCGTATCCGGTCGCTTGCTGAGGAGGAAGGCTACAGCATTGTCATGATCGAAGCGACTGAAAGCCGGCGCCTGCCTGAGGCATTGAACCCTGCGCTGCGCCAGGTACTCTTCCAGTTGGATTCGATGGCTGGCGTCAATGACAAGGTCAAACGCGGCTTGCGCGTGCTTCGCAGCTTCGTCGGTTCCGTAAGGATGACGGTTTCGGAGGTCGAGTTTGGCTTGGACATCGATCCAGAAATAGGCACGGCCGACTCGGGCGACCTCGAAGCGGACTTGAGCGAGGTCGTCGCGGCCTTGGGCGAAGCAGCGCAGGCCCGCAAGCGCGCCGTGGCCATCATTGTCGACGAATTGCAGTATCTGAGCGAAACCGAAATGAGCGCGCTAATCATGGCGCAGCACCGGGTCTCGCAGCGCCAACTGCCTGTCGTTCTGGTTGGCGCCGGGTTGCCGCAATTGGTAGGTCTTGCCGGACGCTCCAAAAGTTATGCTGAACGGTTATTTACCTATCCCAAAGTCGGCGCACTCTCAGATACCGATGCCGCGGCGGCCCTGCAGGGGCCCGCGTCTGAACAAGGTGTGGAATTCACGGTGGAGGCCCTTGCGGAAATTGTCCGGGTCACAAAAGGGTACGCCTACTTTCTTCAAGAATGGGGATATCAATGCTGGAACTTGGCTACGGCGTCGCCCATCGGCTTCGAAGTCGTAGTGCAAGCCACTGCAGCCTCCATTCAAAAGCTGGACGAGAGCTTTTTCCGAGTCCGCTTTGACCGTCTGACGCCCCGCGAAAAGGAGTACATGCGAGCCATTGCGCACATGGGCAACGGAGCACAGCGCTCCGGGGACATCGCAGATTGCCTCGGAGTTAAGGTGCAATCCAGCGCACCACTTCGCAGCGGCCTCATTAAAAAGGGAATGATTTATAGCCCTGCCCACGGAGACACGGCTTTTACAGTGCCACTTTTTGACGAGTTCATGCGTCGCACTATGCCTGACTGGCAGCCCAAATTCTGAACACCATCTAATGGCGCCAAACAAGGCTGGCACTCAGCATACGTCCCCAACTGAAGACAACCGGAGGTAGCCGATTGTTGCGCACCTGAGCGAGCTCGCAACCACGCGCGCGGCGCTCGAAGCAATGACCGCGCGCATGACGGACCGGGCTAGTGCACTCGCACGCGAGGAGGATGCTCACCAGGCGACGAAGGGGCAGTTGGTTTTTATCGGCTCGCATGATGGCCTTTCTGCTTGCAACGCACCTCTCCGATTTCTTTGTTTGAAATGCCCAAGGCTCCGTCGCTCAAAGCCCACCAAGCGACCCGACGACGTCGACCCACATCCTCATCTTGATGTTCTGCTCTACAGTTTTGTAGAGCAAAGCTATTGTTTGGGCGATCTTTGTGTGACGAGGGTGCTGCCGAGCTGATGATGGTGTTCGCACAGCAGCAGGGCGGGGCGTCCCGGAAGCATTGCAGGAGGACGCTGGCCTGCCACCTACGTCGCCACGCATGTGAAACACACTCAATGACCAGCACTTTCGAACGCCTCAGCCAGCTGCCTGACATCTTCACTGCGACCGACGCCTTGCTCGTCACGAACATTCCCCGTGCCCAGTTCGACAATTACATGTGGCGCTGGAAGACCGCTGGCCTGGTGCGCTCGCTTGGCAAGCGCTCCGATGTCTGGTTCAACCTGGTGAAGAATCCAGTGATCAGCCACGAGCGGTGGGAGACCGCCGTGCGGCGAGCGCTTCCTTGCGCGATCTCAGCAGGCCATGGCGTATCCACCCAGATGGCGGTCACCGCTTACCTTATTCAGCCCTCGCTCAAGCCCATCGCGGCGGTGGAAGGCTCCCAGCTGCAAATGCGTCCTCGCCTCTGGATGCGGCACCTTCTCCAGGCAGGCGCGATCGACAACTCACGGATCCTTCCCGAACTGGATTCTGGCGCCGCAATCGCTGACCTGTTGCGTTACGACCGGGAGTCGCTCGATACCGACGACATCGACTGGGACGAGCTCACCCAGGAATCACTCGCGATCTTCGACGCTCTCGCGGCGGACGTCGCGCTGGATTTCGAGCGACCGCGCCATCAATCGCGCATTCGCTCGCAAGCAAGCAACTGAGTTCTTCTATCGCGAAGCCGTTCGAGGTATTGCCATCCCCCTCACCCTGGAATCGGGTTCTCTCGCAGTAAGCCGCTGCAGCTAAGCTGAGGTGAGACTGACAACGGGATGAGAGCGATGATCAAGGCACTGCGCAAGGTATTCAAGCGGGCGCACTATCCGCTGGAAATCATGCTGACCTGTGTGCGCTGGTACGCGGCTTACCCGCTGAGCTTGCGCCACATTGAGGAGATCATGGCCGAACGCGGAGTCGTCGTTGATCACGCCACCGTGCACCGCTGGGCGATCAAAATCCTGCCCGTGCTGGCCGCCGTGTTCCGACGGCACAAACGCCCTGTTGGCACGAGCTGGCGGATGGATGAGACTTACATCAAGGTCGCCGGCCAATGGAAGTATCTGTACCGAGCTGTCGATCGCGATGGCAATACCATCGACTTCCTGCTTCGTGCCAACGGAAACCACGCAGCCGCACGAAGCTTCTTTGAGCAAGCCATCGGTCTGCACGGTGTGCCCGAGAAGATCACGATTGACAAGAGCGGCGCCAACACGGCTGCCATCCAAAGCATTCGAGCCGACTCCGGTGCGGACATCGAGATGCGCCAGTCGAAGTATCTCAACAACATCGTCGAACAAGACCATCGGGCCGTCAAACGCATCGTGCGGCCGATGCTCGGCTTCAAGTCTTTTCGCTGCGCACGAGCACTCGTCGCCGGCATCGAGACCATGCACATGATCAAGAAGGGGCAGCTCGACGGCTCTCATGGCCAAGCCTCGTCCGCAGCAGCGAAGTTCTACTCGCTGGCTTTCTGAGCGACACGCGCGCCGCACATTTGCTCGTGCCGGCGCTGTTATTGCGACAGAACCCATCAGCATCACCTCAATGGGGTAGTGCAGCCGCTTCAAAATCCTGCGTAGTGCTTCGTTCATCTTGTTCTTGCCCATCGCTTCAGCTTACTCGTCGCGTCTTACTGCGACAGAACCGTCGTCAGTCATCCAAAGTCTTTCAGGGTTGAATCGGGGGCCAAACCGACGGGGCCCAGGTGTTGCGCACGGCCGCTGGGCGAGAGTTAAAAACTGTAGGCTGCGCTGACTCCGGCCACCCAGGTGCGACCCGGTGCAGATTCGAAGTAACGCTGGTTGCCTTCGTTGACGATGACCGAGCCGACGGTTCTGCGGTCGAACACGTTGTCAATGCGTGCAGACACATTCAGATTCCACGGCCCGAAGTGCTGGGTGTAGCCAGCATGCAGCGCGGCCACCACGTAACCAGGCGCACTGGCGGTGTTGGCATCGTTGGCCTGAATGCGGCTGATGGCTCGGGCTTCAGCGCCCGCGTGCCAGCCTTCAGGCGGCGCATAGCCGTAGGACACGAACAACGAACGCTGCGCAATTCCCGGGATGCGATTGCCGGAAGCCACCGTGTTGGCAGCATTGCAGGGAGCAGGCGAACAAAAGCCATCGACGTAGCGTGCGGTCAGAAAGGTAGCGGCTACCTGCGTGCGCCAGTGGCTTTCGGTTTCACGGAACCAGGCCAGTTCAGCCCCTTGGCGGCGGGTACGCCCGGCGTTCTGGAATGTGGACCGGCCCCCGTTGTTCGTGTCGGTGACGATCTCATCGCTGGTGCGCGTTTGGAACAGCCCTGCGGTCAACAAACCGTCCGCCATGCGCGCCTTGGCACCGACTTCAAAGCTGTCGTTGACCGACGGCTTCAGGCCGAAGTTCAACCCGGCCAGCCCACCGGGACGATACGCGATTTCATTCAATGTCGGCGTTTCGAAGCCTCGGCCCGCAGTCGCATACAGGTTGAGATTGGGCGTCGCGGCATAACGCACGGCCGCTACCGGAAGCGCCTGGCGGTATCGCGCGCTTCCGCTGTCGTTGCCGTTGGCACCGACGATGTAATGATCGGTCGAACGGAAATACACCGAGCTGTAACGCAGGCCCGCTTCGACCGTCCAGCGATCGGCGACCTGCCAGTTAGCCTCCAGATAGGGGTCGCCGTTGGACGCCTGGTTGTTCTCGTCGCGCCTTAACCGCCCCTGCACGCCCAGCACTGGCCTTGCGATCGTGCCGATGTAGTCCTCATAACCCGTGCGGTGCTCATTGAGAAGGTCGTACGACACGCCTGCAGTCCACTCGAACGGCCGATCCGCCAGGCGGGTTCGCGAGGTCCAGCGCAGGTCCACGCCCTCGTACGAGCGGTTCAGGCCGATGACTCCTCCTGACTGCAGCGCGCCGGTCTGCGCGGACGGCGGAATGGACTGGAACTGCGTGGTATCGCGCGTTCCGCCGTAGACCGTCAGGCGCAGGTCGTTGTCTGCATTGACACGGTGCTCCAGCAGCAGCCCGAGCTGCCGCTGATCGACGGTCTTGCGCGTGTCGTACTGCACTGCGAGCGGTGCACTGCGCGGATCGAGACCCAGCTGTGTCTGCGTGAGACCGAGGGGGTCCTGTGCGTTCAAGCGCACGCTGTTGAAAATGATGGTCGCACGTGTGCCCTCATCAACCTGCACGCCCAGCTTGCCGTTGACAATGTCGCGGTCAGCGGCACTGTGCGCGCGCCAACCGTCGGTGTGAAAGTGGCTGGGGTCCAGCACCCAGTCGATGTCGTCTTTGGCGCCGCTGGCTTTCATGCTTTCGCGGCGCGTGCCGAAACTGCCGGCCGCGAACGACGCCTCGACCTTCGGCGGGGCTTCACCGCGTTCGGTGAACACTTGCACCACACCGCCGGACGAATTGCCATACAGCGCGGAGAACGGACCGCGCAGCACGTCGATCCGGTTAGCCGAGCCGATATCGATGTTGGAGGTTTGACCTTGTCCGTCCGGCAGCGTCGCCGGGATACCGTCGACATAGATGCGGACGCCGCGCACCCCGAAGGTCGAGCGAGCGCCAAAACCGCGAATCGAAAGCTGCAAGTCTTGCGCGTAGTTGTAGCGGTTCTGAACCTGAATTCCCGGCACCGCGGCAAGGCTCTCCGAAAGGTTGACCTGCAGTTTGTCATCCCGCAACTGACTAGCATCGACTCGGTCGGCCGAGCCTGCGAGCTCGAACGGCCGCACGTTGCCCCCCGGCGTCGAAATGGTGATCTCGGGCAAGGTTCGTTCGGGCTTGACGCCATTCGCGGGCGCTGCGTCCTGGGCCTGCGCCGCAAAGATGGTCGCCGCCTGAACCGCCGCGACTGCAAGCAGTTGCTGGGCAAATCGCGACCGGGGCAAATGGAATGATTCGAGGCTCGAATGACGAAAGACTGGTACTGAGTGAGGCATAAAAAAGCGACGAAGTGGAATGTCGAACGAAACAGAAAAATGCAATACGAGCGCGCTGTCAACCGTCCTGAGCAGACGGAACGCAAAAGTACAAAACACCGCCATCCCAACGGCTGCGGTCAAGCGTGTCGGCACGTAGGGTAAGCGCACGCAAAGGCGGCTTGACGATGGGTATACCCGAGCCTGCGCAAACTCAGGGCAAACACTGTGTGCGAGCTGGCCTTGAGCGCTGAGACTAGTGGGGGTTTCTAAACAACTAGAGGAGACAAATGCATAACAAACCTTGGCTTTCCGCTTTTGCTGCGCTTGCGCTCGTATGCGCGGCCTCCGCTTCGTCTGCTGCTGACGACACCACACCCGGCTGGGCCAAGGACCGGCCCAAGACGGACGACGCGATGAAGCTCGCGCCGGTGCCCGCGTTCCCAATCCCGACCGCCGCGGCCGATCTGCCGACCAAGAAGTTCAAGCTGCCACCGGGCTTCAAGGTCGAGACCTGGGCGTCCGGAGTGCTCGATGCGCGCGACCTGCGTGAGGGCGCCAAGGGCAACCTCTTCGTCAGCACGCTCGGTGTCGGCCAAAAGGTCTATGTGTTGCCCATCAACGCAGTCGACGGCAAGCGCGAGCCCAAAGTCATCATCGACAAGACCCCGTATGCGACAGGCATCGAGTTCTACAACGGCTCGCTGTTCTTCGCCACCAACAAGAAGATCGTGCGCTACGACAACGTCGAAGACAAGCTGGACAACCTGGGCGAGCCCAGCGCGGTGTTGAATGACAAACTGCCCGGCGGCGACGACCACAGCTGGAAGTATCTGCGCGTTCACGACAACAAGCTTTACTACAACATCGGCGCGCCTTGCAACATTTGCGACCCGGGTGAGTACGCCAAGATCTATCGCATGAACCTTGACGGCTCGAACGTCGAAACCATTGCTGCAGGCGTGCGCAACACGGTCGGCTACGATTTCGATCCGAAGGGCGGCGATCTGTGGTTCACGAACAACGGGCGCGACTGGATGAGCGAAGAGCTACCGAACGACACGTTGAACCACGTCAAACAGCCCGGCAAGGAGAACTACGGCTTCCCGTATTGCCATCAGGGCAACATCCCCGATCCCGAGTTCGGCTGGGGCAAGTCCTGCGACGAATTCACCAAACCGGTCGCTTTCACCGGGCCCCACGCCGGCACGCTCGGCATGAAGTTCTACACCGGAAAGATGTTCCCGGCGAAGTACAGGGGCGCGATGTTCATCGCACGTCACGGCCCGTGGAACCGCACCCGGAAGTACGCCGACGTGACGGTTGCGTTCAAGGACGGCAAAGGCGGTGTGAAGATGGAGCCGTTCATGACGGGCTTTGTCGACAACAACACCTACCTGGGGCGCCCGGTGGACTTCTTGCAAATGAAGGATGGCTCGCTGCTGGTCAGCGACGACCATGCCGGGGCCATCTATCGCATCAGCTACGTGGGCAAGTAACGTGATGCATTGGCGGTATTTTGCGGCCGCTGCCGCTTTCTCGGTCGCGCTGGTGGGGACCTCGCCGCTCTGCGCGCAGCAGACCGAGAAGGCCGGCGCTGGCGTGAGCGCCGCATCCGCCGGCGGCACTCGCAGTGCTGCCGGCGCTGTCGTCTACGCTGAGCGCTTCGGCGCGGCTTGCGCGGCCTGCCACGGTGCCAACGGGCGCAGCGAGATGGCCGGAACACCGGTGCTGGCGGGCCAGCATTCCCTCTACGTCATCACGCAGCTGTTTTTGTTTCGCGAAGGGCGGCGAAAAAACGAAGCGATGGTTGGGCTGGCCAAGCAGATGACAGACGCCGACTTGCGCGGCTTCTCCGACTACATCGGCACGCTCCCTCCCGTGCCGGCGCCGGCTCCTGCGGTACCGCCCGACGCTGCGCGAATGGACAAGGCGCAGGTTCTTGCCAAAGAGTACAAATGCGTTTACTGCCACGGCGCCGACCTGGCCGGTGGGCAGGGGGTGCCGCGCATCGGCGGCCAGAAAGAGGAGTACGTGCGCACGACGCTGCTGGGCTTGAAGTCCGGTGAACGGCCGGGCTACACGCGCGCAATGACCGAGGCGCTGAGTCAAGTCCCAGCAGAAGACATGGCCTTGCTGGCCTACTACGTGGCCAACATCACCGCCAAGTAGCAGCGCGCCTTTGCGCAACGCAAAGGCGCGCCGCTCATGCTGCGGTGCGCCAGTGCGCCTTAGTAGGGCGCCCGCGCCAAACCGGCTTGGTGTACCTTTAACAAACGCCGACCTGTAGCGGGGCGTGAGTGATGGCAGCGGAGCGGCAGATTGCGGTCGTTCCGGTACATCGGACCGAACGACCGCAATCGCTGGCGGATTCAACGGGTCGATGCAACGGATTCGCTGAACATCTCAGCGGGCGTCTGGAAGCCGAGCGTCTTGCGCGGCCTCTCCTTCAATTGTCGCGCGATCGCGTTGAGCTGAGCCTGTGAGTAGCCCGAGAT
>NZ_JBJXIA010000045.1:0-11266 GCF_046115955.1 Variovorax sp. GrIS 2.14 | reverse complement strand
TTCAGATCGACCAGCAGCTCGGCGATGGCGCCGTTGAGCTCGGCCAGGCTGAAGAAGCGCCGGTTGCGCAGCCGCGCCAGAATCCATCGCTCGACTACGAGTACCGCGTTCTCGACCTTCGGCTTGCCACGTGGAAAAGGCGGTGAGCTTGAGGCCCGGTCAAAAGATCACTTGCGCGCTCCCCAAATCGTCCACGATCACGCTGAAATCGCGTCCACGTTCAGCCTGAAACGCCGTCCACGATGGGCTGAAATATGCAGCCGCTGCGACACGCGCGGCCAGATCAGGCCCATGCGACGTGGCTCACTGGGCAAAGGCAAGGCAATGCGCACCAGCCGTAATCCTTCAGGCCAGGGCCGGATCCAATCCGATACCAGCGACACGCCCGGTCCGCGGTCGGTTCTGTCGCAATAGCAGAGAGAGGTCGAACAAATCCTTGTGTTGGTCGGCTGTTGCGGCCAGTTGAGGATTGAACCAAATGCCGGAATTTCGTTGATCCATGGGCCCATTGGAAATCATTGCCAGCATTGGGTTCGGAAGGTGACGGTATGGGTCACACTGGGTCGAGATGGACACCGGCTGCATCGAGCGCTTGCAGTTGAAGCGCGCCAGGATGCTGGAGTGGTTTGCCAACCGCACTGCGGCGCTGGTTGTCATGGAAGCCTGTGGCGGTGCTCACGACTGGGGTCGGGCTCTGATTGGATTGGGCCACGAGGTGCGACTCATCTCACCCAGGAAGGTGCGGCCGTTCGTGCAGCGCAACAAGACCGATGCAGCCGACGCGCAAGCGATCTGGACCGCATGCCAACAGCCCGGCATGCGCTTCGTTCCCGTCAAGACCGAAGCCCAGCAGATCGTGCTGTCGCTGCACCGGTTGCGCGCGCAGCTCATGAAGACCCGCATCATGCAAACCAACGAACTCCGAGGGCTGCTCTACGAGTTCGGCATCGTGCTGCCAGAGGGTCACGCAGCACTCCTCAAGGCACTGCCTGATGCCCTGTGCGACGCGAAGGCCCGGCTGCCAGCGATGCTCATGGACAGCCTGGACGAGCAACTCAGGCGAGTCCAGCAACTGCAGGCCGACATCGGCCTCGTCGAGCGCCGGCTCTCGCAGCAGATGCGGGAGATACCGGCCTGCAAAGCTGTCGCCGAAATCCCCGGTACTGGCCTTCTTACGGCGACGGCGGTCGTCGCCAGCATGGGCACGCCGACATCGTTCAAAGACGCTCGGGAGTTTGCTGCATGGATCGGACTGGTCCCTCGCCAGACCGGCACCGGTGGACGGGTCCGGCAGCTGGGCATCAGCAAGCGCGGCGATGCTTACCTCAGAACGTTGCTGATGCACGGTGCTCGAGCCGTGGTGATCCGATCCAAGGTTGGCCCGACATGGCCATGGCTGACCGCGCTGTTGCAGCGCCGGCCGTACAGCGTGGCTGTCGCTGCGGTGGCGAACAAGCTGGCGCGGACGATATGGGCGGTGCTGGCACGCGGCCAGGGCTGGCGCCCCGAGGCGTGGCAGGCCGCGCACTGACTACGAAGACAACGAAGACCACGAAGACGAACGAGCAACCAGTTTGAAGGAGAGCAAGCGACCACGCGTGTGATGGGACAGACAGGTCGGACCGGGACGGGGACACTCCGATAGGGAACAAGAGCAGCAAGCTCGTTGATCAGATGGGAACCTCGTCAGCGAAAACCATCAGGGCCAGCAGGCATATCAGCTTGCACAACAGGCCGGATATAAGACTGCAGCCCTGCCTCCTGAATCGTCACACACACGAGTTCTTGCAATCCGGGAGGCGCCCATATAAGCGCCTCCCTAGCGTCACCGCCAGCAATCCGAGCCCAATCTCGACGACGCGCCAACGATTCAGCCGCTGCAGAGTACGTCGCGCTGACCCAACCGGCTTTCGCTGTTGGTGTCCGTCAGGTTGCGCCCGGCTTGGTCGGCGCGTGCCGCGGTGGCATCCAAAACCACGGCAGTTGAAACGACACGACTGCTGTCCTTAGCGGCCCACGGCGCGGACAGTACCCCTGCTTTGCGACGTTCTTTCGGGCTGCAGTCCCTTTGAATTTCACCGACTGCCTATACTTGACTAAATTACTACAGTATCCATCCTGGCCAGAAGGTCTTGACTGCGGTCGACCCTGCTCGGACAGCGAGGCATCGGCGGTCAGAAACGAATTGAACTGATCCACCGGTTTTCTTTGAGTGCCCTGCCGGGTTTTCCGGGGGGTGCGTTTTCATACAAGGATTTCATCAAATGACCATGACATTGACTGAAAAAGCAGCGCTTCAGATCCAGCGCCAGCTTGAAAAACGCGGCAAGGGCATTGCCCTGCGCATCGGCGTCAAAAAGGTCGGCTGCACCGGCCTGGCGCACACCTTTGACCTGATCGATGAAGCCGGCCCGGGCGACCATAGCTTCGAGTCGCACGGCGCGCGCATTGTGGTGGATGCTGGCAGCCTTGAATTCCTCGACGGCTCGCGCATCGACTTCGTCACCGAAGGCCTGAAGCAGAGCTTCAAGTTCGACAACCCCAATGTCGACAACGAATGCGGCTGCGGCGAAAGTTTCAACGTCAAGAAAAAGGCAGTCGACAACAAGACCTGAGCGAATCACCGCCGACCTTTATTTCTTCAAGCCACACAACCCGCCAGAAGTAACACCATGAGTGCCGTACTGCAAAATCTTGTCAACCAGCCTTACAAGCACGGCTTCGTCACCAACATCGAATCCGATGTCGCGCCCAAGGGGCTCAGCGAAGACACCATCCGCATGATTTCTGCCAAGAAGGACGAACCGGCGTGGCTGCTCGACTTCCGGCTCCAAGCCTACCAAGCATGGCTGTTGATGACCGAGCCGACCTGGCCCAACGTGCATTACCCGAAGATCGACTTCCAGGCCATCAGCTACTACGCAGCGCCCAAACAAAAACCCAAGCTGAGCAGCATGGACGAGGTCGATCCCGAGCTGCTGCGCACCTTTGAAAAGCTCGGCGTGCCGCTGCACGAGCGCATGGCGCTGGCCGGCGTGGCGGTTGACGTGATTTTCGACAGCGTGTCGGTGGCCACCACCTACAAGGCCAAGCTGGCTGAGGCCGGCATCATCTTCTGCTCGATGTCCGAAGCCGTGCTGGAGCACCCGGAACTGGTGAAAAAATACCTGGGTACGGTGGTGCCCACGAGCGACAACTACTACGCCGCGCTCAACTCGGCGGTGTTCACCGACGGCTCGTTCTGCTTCATCCCCAGCGGCGTCAAGTGCCCGATGGATTTGTCGACCTACTTTCGCATCAACACTGAGGAGTCGGGGCAGTTCGAACGCACGTTGATCGTGGCCGAAGAAGGCGCCACCGTGTCCTACCTCGAAGGCTGCACGGCGCCCGCCTTCAGCAGCAACCAGCTGCATGCGGCGGTGGTGGAGCTAGTGGCGCTGGACAACGCCGACATCAAGTACTCGACGGTGCAAAACTGGTATGCAGGCGATGAAAACGGCGTTGGCGGCATCTACAACTTCGTCACCAAGCGCGGCTTGGCCAAAGGTGTGAATTCGCGCATTTCCTGGACCCAGGTCGAGACCGGCTCGGCCATCACCTGGAAGTACCCGTCGGTGATTCTGCGCGGCGACAACTCGGTCGGCGAGTTCTATTCGGTGGCGGTGACCAACCACCACCAGCAGGCCGACACCGGCACCAAGATGATCCACTTGGGCAAGAACACGCGCAGCACCATTGTCAGCAAGGGCATCTCGGCAGGGCAGTCGAGCAACAGCTACCGGGGCTTGGTCAAGGTGATGCCGACAGCCACCGGGGCGCGCAATTATTCGCAGTGCGATTCGATGCTGATTGGCGACAAGTCGGGTGCGCACACCTTTCCCTACATCCAAGTGCGCAACCCGACTGCTCAGGTCGAGCACGAGGCCTCGACCTCCAAGATTGGCGAAGACCAGCTCTTTTATTTTGCCCAGCGCGGTATCAGCGCCGAAGCCGCGGTGTCCATGATCATCAATGGATTCTGTAAGGATGTTTTTCAACAATTGCCGATGGAATTCGCGGTCGAAGCGACCCAACTGCTCGGCTTCAAACTCGAAGGAGCGGTCGGATGATCAACCCCAACGGCCCGGTATTGCTGGGGGTGCGCGGCCTGTGCGCCAGCGTCAACGGCATCGACATTCTCAAGGGCCTGGACTTCACGGTCAGGCGCGGTGAAGTGCACGCCATCATGGGGCCCAACGGCTCGGGGAAAAGCACCTTTGCCAAAGTGCTGGCCGGCCACACGGCGTATACGGTCACGGCTGGAACGGTGCAGTTTGAAGGTCAGGACCTGCTGGCGCTGGCGCCCGAAGCGCGCGCCCTGGCCGGCATGTTCCTGGGCTTTCAGTATCCGATTGAAATCCCCGGCGTGGCCAACAGCCAGTTCTTGCGCCTGAGCTACAACACGCTGCAGGCGCAGCGCGGCAAAGAAGAGCTGGACCCGCTGGAGTTTGACGACTTTGTGCGCGAGAAAATGAAACTGCTCGAGATGAATCCCGATTTCCTGGACCGCAGCGTCAACGAAGGCTTTTCGGGCGGCGAGAAAAAGCGCAACGAAATTTTGCAGATGGCGCTGCTGGAGCCACGCCTGGCAATTCTGGACGAGACCGATTCTGGCCTGGACATCGACGCGCTGCGCATTGTGTCTCAGGGCGTGAACCAGCTGATCAACCCTGACAACGCCGTGATTTTGGTGACGCACTACCAGCGGCTGCTGAACTACATCGTGCCCGACTTCGTTCATGTGATGGAGGCCGGCCGCATCATCAAGACCGGTGGCAAGGAACTCGCGCTGGAACTCGAAAAACGCGGCTACGACTGGGTCAGCGCCGAGCACCAGGCGGCTAACGGGGCGAGAACCGAAGAGGTCAACGCATGAGCAGCGCCACTGCATTTCGCGCGCCCACGGTAGATCACCTGAGCACGATGCTGGCCGCCCAGCCGCTTCTGGCGCCCAGCCGTTGGGCACTCATCAATGCGATGCACGAACAAGCGCAGACAGTGCTTGGCGCGCTGGCCATGCCGACGCGACGCGACGAGGAGTGGCGCTTCACCGATTTGGCGCCGATGCACCGGCTGACGTTCCAGCCGGTGCTCGTTGCCTCCCTGCTGCAGCTAGAAGACATCGCGCCGTTTTGCCTTGACGACGCCGCGATACGGCTGGTGTTTGTCGATGGCGCTTATGCGCCGCAGTTGTCGAGCCTAGCACTCGACGGCGGCGTGTTAGTGAGCGATCTGCCGACGGCGATGGCCACACACAGCGCCGCGTTGGAGGCGCAACTGGGCCGCCAGCAGGCGCTGGGCGACAACGTGTTTGCCGCGCTCAATACAGCATATCTGCAGGATGCAGCGGTGCTGATAGTACCGCGCCATGTGGAGGTGGCAGCTCCGGTGCATCTGCTGTTCGTTGCCACGCAGGCGGGCGCGCTCAGCCACCAGCGCTGTATGGTGCTGGCCGAAGCAAGCAGCCGCGTGACGTTGGTCGAAGACTACGTGGCGCTGCAGGATGCGGCTTACTTGGCTTACTTGGTAAATCCGGTGACGGAAATCGTGCTGGCAGACCAGGCGAGTGTTACGCATATCCGCGTGCAGCGCGACGGCCAGCAGGCGTTTCACATCGCCAACTGCGCGGTGTCTGTGGGGCGCTCGGCCCACTACCAGTCGGTCAGCTTGGCGATGGGCGCGCAGCTGTCGCGCTACCACTTGAGCGTGGTGCTGGGTGAGGGCGCCGAGTGCGCTGTTGACGGGCTTGCGCTGCTGGCCGGCAGCCAGCTGGCGGACACCCACAGCTGCATCGACCACACCCAGCCGCATGCCAGCAGCCGTCAGCTGCACAAGTGCATTGCCGACGGCAGCGCGCATGCGGTGTTCAACGGCAAGGTGATCGTTCGCCCCGGCGCCCAACGCACCGACTCGGCCCAATCCAGCCGCAACCTGCTGCTCAGTAGCCGGGCCCAGGTCGATACCCAGCCGCAGCTGGAGATTTTTGCTGACGACGTGAAATGCACGCATGGCGCCACGATTGGCCAGCTGGATGCCGAAGAACTGTTTTACCTGCAGAGCCGCGGTTTGTCCGGCAGCGCCGCACGCCAGCTGCTGACCTACGCATTTGGCGCCGAGATCATCGAGCGCATTTCTGTGCCATCGCTCAAGCATCAGCTGCAGCAGCGCATGCTGGTGCAAACAAGCAGCCAGCCATGAACGTGCGTGCCGAGTCAACCCACGTCACGCCTGTGTTCGATGTCGAGCAGGTGCGCGCCGACTTTCCCATACTGCATATCGAGGTCGAAGGCAATCCGCTGGTCTACCTTGACAACGCGGCCTCTAGCCAGATGCCGCAGCCCGTCATAGACCGCCTGGTGCGCTACCAGACCACGGAGCACGCCAACATCCACCGGGCGGTACACACCCTGTCCGAACGGGCGACCGCCGCGTATGAAGAAGCGCGCATAAAGCTGCAGCGTTTCATCAACGCACCCGACGAGCGCGAAGTGATCTTCACCAGCGGCACCACCGAGGCCATCAACCTGGTGATGCACGGCTATGGCCGCAAGTTCATCAAGGCCGGTGACGAGATTATTTTGACCACGCTGGAGCACCATTCCAACATCGTGCCGTGGCAAATGTTGGCCGAGGAAACTGGCGCCAAAATCCGCGTGCTGCCCATTAACTACGCTGGGGAGTTGTGCCTCGACGAGTTCAAGCAGTTGTTGAACGCCCGTACCAAGCTGGTCGGCGTGAGCCATGTCTCGAATGCGCTGGGCAGCATCAACCCGGTCAAAGAAATGATTGCACTGGCGCACCGCCATGGCGTGCCGGTGCTGGTTGATGGCGCGCAGGCCGCGCCTCACATGCCCGTGGATGTGCAGGACCTGGACTGCGACTTCTATGCCTTCTCGGGCCACAAGCTGTGCGGGCCAACCGGCATTGGCGTGCTTTACGGCAAGGCCGCGCTGCTTGAGAAAATGCAGCCCTTCAAGGGCGGCGGCGACATGATCTTGTCGGTCTCTTTCGAGAAAACCATCTACAACACGATTCCCTACAAGTTCGAGGCAGGCACGCCGCCGATTGCCGCCGCCATCGGGCTGGGCGCGGCGGTCGATTACCTGTCTGCCCTTGGCATGGAAGCCATTGCCCGGCATGAGCACGCGCTGCTGCAGTACGCCACCGGCCAGCTCAACGCACTGCCCGATCTGCGACTCATCGGAACGGCGAGGAACAAGGCGGCGGTGCTGTCCTTCACGCTGGACGGCATCCACCCGCACGATGTCGGCACTCTGCTGAACCAGGAGGGCATTGCCGTGCGCACTGGGCACCACTGCGCGCAGCCGGTGATGGCGCGCTTCAAGGTGCCCGCTACCACACGCGCCTCGTTTGCGTTTTACAACAGCATGGCGGAAGTCGATGCGCTGGTGGCCGGCATTCGCAATGTGCAAAAGGTGTTTGCATAATGGCCGACTACAAAGCGCTCTACCAGGAAGTCATCCTGGACCACAACAAAAAGCCGCGCAACTACGGCACGCTGGAACACCCCAGCTACCGGGCCGACGGCCACAACCCGCTATGCGGCGACCACCTCAGCGTGGCGCTGCAGCTACAGGGCGAAACCATTGACCAAATCGCGTTTCAGGGCGAGTCGTGCGCCATCTGCAAGGCATCGGCCTCGATGATGACGGCCGCCGTGAAGGGCAAGACGCGCGAGCAGGCCCAGGCCTTGAGCCAGGAATTCCTGGCCATGGCGACCGGCAAGCTCGATTTGAGCCAGCCCAACCAGATCGGGCGGCTGGCCGTGTTTGCCGGCGTGCGCGATCTGCCGACGCGCGTCAAGTGCGCGATCTTGCCGTGGCACACGCTGCTGGCCGCCTTTAATTCGCAAGGCACTGCCAGCACCGAAGCCTGATGTTGTTGATGAGTGCTGAACTCCAGAAAGGACCCCATGCTGACTGCCCATGAACTGAAAAACTACATCGTGAACGGCCTGGCCTGCGACCACGCGGAGGTGCTGGGCGATGACGGCCAGCACTTCGAGGCGGTGGTCGTGAGCCCGCTGTTTGCCGGAAAAACCCGGGTGCAGCAGCACCAGCAGGTCTACCAGGCGTTGGGCGATCGCATGCGCTCGGAAATCCACGCGCTCTCGCTGCAAACCTTGACGCCCGAGGCGTGGGCTAAATCGACCTCCCGATAACTAAGGAACTCACATGGATACGCAGGAAAAAATCCACGCACAAGTCACTGGCAATGCCGTCGTGCTTTACATGAAGGGAACGCCGCAGTTCCCGCAGTGCGGATTTTCAGGTGCCACGGTGCAGATGCTGCAGGCCTGCGGCCTGCAGGACTTTGCTGCGGTCGACGTGCTGGCTGACCCGGAGATCCGGGCCGGCATCAAGGCTTACGCTAACTGGCCGACCATTCCGCAGCTCTACGTTCACGGCGAACTGTTGGGTGGTGCCGACATCGTTCGCGAGTTGTACGAGTCGGGCGAACTGCGGATGCTGCTCAACCCGGCAGGGGCACTCTGACCTTGAAATTACCATGGTTCAGCGCCCGCGAGGCGCCCTTTTTCAGGAGGCTTGAATGCCAAAAATTGCCGAAATAGACGACACCCCGAACCCGAATGCGGTCAAGTTCACGCTCCGCGAGCCGCTGACCTGGGGTGTTTCGCATTCCTACGAAAACGCAGGGCAGGTCAGCGGCGACGCGCTGGCCTCGGCGCTGTTCGCCATTCCCCACGTCAGCAACGTGTTTTACGTCGACCGCTGGCTCACCGTGACGCAGGACGGCGGTGCCGACTGGCCCGAGTTGGTGCGGCTGATTGCCGTGCCGCTGCGCGCCGCGCCGGCCGCTGCGGCGCAGTCAGCCGCCGCCGTATTTGCAGCGCGGGTGTCCATCGACGACATGAGCGAAGAAGACCAGGAGCGGCTGGAAGTCATCAGCGAACTGCTCGATGAGCGCATCCGGCCATCGCTGCAGGCCGACGGTGGCGACCTGCATCTGGTCGGCCTGTCCGGCAACCACCTCAGCATCCACTACCAGGGCGCCTGCGGCAGCTGCCCGAGCTCGATCTCTGGCACGCTGGCCGCGATCCAGAACCTGGTGTGCACGATCGAGCCTGACCTTGCCGTCGTCGCTGTCTAGCCTGCTGCCGTGACAGGCCAGCGACTCACAACTCGACATGCTATGAAATCCTTTCACACCTGAGCCCACAAGTCTTGAAACACCGCTATGCAAACCACTGCCCCCGCACAACAGCTCGCGCCAGGCGCATTGAACCAGCCGGCCGCCGGCCCCGGGAAACTGCCGGGCATCGATCATCTCATCGCGGTCGGTAGCGGCAAGGGCGGCGTCGGCAAATCCACGGTGAGCGTCAATCTGGCGCTTGCACTGGCGCAGCGCGGAGCGCGCGTCGGACTGGTGGACGCCGACATCCTGGGCCCCAGCATCCCCGGCATGCTGGGCATCCCGACCGGCGTGCCGCCCGAGATGGTTCTGTCGCAATAGCAGAGCGAGGTTGAGACGGGAGCTGGAGTGGCTGGCCTCAAAAGGCCAGAGAGTAGAACTCTTCAGCAGCGGACGATGCTCATTGAGCGAATCGAGCTGTAAGCACCCAGCCAAGTCATATTGCATCGCGGCCATCGAGCAGGAGCTCGAACAACTCGCTTTGGTGCCTTGCGCCGAGAAGACCAAACAAGTTCCGCGTCGCGCGCCGCTGCCGGGGCACCTGCCGCGCACCGAGATTCACCACGAGCCCGAGAGCACCACTTGCACGTGCGGCTGCGCGCTGCAACGCATTGGCCAGGACGTTGCCGAGCGACTGGACTATGTACCGGGCGTCTTCACGGCGAAGCGCCACATCCGCGGCAAATGGGCCTGTGCAATCTGCCAGACGCTGATGCAGGCGCCGGTGCCCGCGCAGATGATCGACAAGGGCATCCCCACGGCTGGTCTGCTGGCCCAGGTGATGGTGGCCAAGTACGCCGACCACCTGCCGCTGTACCGCCAAGAGAGCATCTTCGGACGCGCTGGCTTCGCCATTCCCCGCTCCACGCTGGGGGCCTGGGTGGGCGTGACGCAAGCAGGCTGCCTGGCGCATGCGCGGCGCAAGTTCGTCGACCTGCAGGTGACGGGCAAGAGCCTGATCGCCGAGACGGCGGTGCGCTTCTTCGCGCAGCTCTATGAGGTGGAGCGCGAGGTCCGAGCGCTCGATGCCGACGAGCGGCAGTGCATTCGTCAAGTCCGAGCCCGGCCGCTCGCCGATGCGCTGCACGCCTGGATGATCGCCCAACGCCAGCAGTTGCCCGTGGGCTCGGCTACAGCGCGCGCCGTCGACTACAGCTTGAAGCGGTGGGTCGCGCTGACGCGCTATATCGATGATGGTCGCCTGCCGGCAGACAACAACTGGATCGAGAACCAGATTCGCCCGGTGGCCGTGGGGCGCTCGAACTGGTTGTTTGCCGGCAGCTTGCGTGCGGGTCAGAGAGCCGCAGCGATCATGAGTCTGATCCAGTCGGCACGGCTCAACGGACACGACCCGTACGCGTATCTGAAGGACGTCTTCACGCGACTGCCGACGCAGCCGATGAGCCGCATCGAGGAGTTACTGCCGCATTGCTGGGTCCCGCCAGTCACGAACTGAGTTGCCGCAGGGCTGAACACCTTGGGGGCGGGTGCGTCAATGTGTGTTTGCCGGGTGCTTACATCGAGCTGGCCCTTCTTGATCATGTGCATGGTCTCAATGCCTGCGATGAGGGCACGAGCGCAGCGAAGCGACTTGAATCCGAGCATGGGTCGCACGATGCGTTTGATCGCCCGATGGTCTTGCTCGATGAGGTTGTTGAGGTATTTCGATTGACGCATCTCGATGTCCGCTCCGCTGTCAGCACACATGTCGAGGATCGCCGCCGTGTTGGCGCCGCTCTTGTCGATGGTGATCTTCTCGGGCACGCCGTGCAGGTCGATGGCACGCTCGAAGAAGCATCTCGCCGCGGCGACATCGCGGTGTGCACGCAGCAGGAAGTCGATCGTGTGGCCGGCGCGGTCCACCGCCCGGTACAAGTACTTCCACTCGCCGCTGACCTTGATGTACGTTTCATCCATTCGCCAGCTCGTGCCGACCGAGCGCTTGCGTCGCCTCAAGGCGGCGGCAAGAACCGGCATCATCTTGACCGATCACCGATGAATCGTGGCGTGATCGACCACAACCCCACGCTCGGCCATCATCTCTTGGATCTGT
>NZ_JBJXIA010000044.1:0-11339 GCF_046115955.1 Variovorax sp. GrIS 2.14 | reverse complement strand
GTCTTGGCTTCGATCTGCTTGATGCCGGCACCGGAACCGACAGATTGGTAATTGACCTGCGTGCCGGTCGCCTTGTTGAAGTCGCCGGCCCACTTGGCGTACAGCGGTGCCGGAAAGCTTGCACCTGCGCCGGTGACGTTCTGGGCGAAGGCGGGTGAGGCAGAGGCCGCGAGGATCAGACCTGCGGCAGTGAACTGAGAGAGACGGCGTATCGAGTGCATGAAGCTTCCTGGTCGGAGTACGAGTGCCAACGAATTCGCGATGTGCGATCGTCCCTGCATGGAACCAATGTAAGAAGACGCTATGACATGCCTGTGACTTGCAAAGTCACAACACAAGATGCAATCGCGCCAACCGACAATGCAACCCTCCGGTAGCAGCATGCATTGATGACGCGGCCGCGCTCAAAGAATTTGCTTACAGGGCGGCTCAGCCGAACTTTCTTCGATGCCAACTCGAAGTTGAAATGCAAAAAAATCTATTTGCCGGCTTGGTCGACTTATTCTGCTTTTGGGACGTCCTCACGCTCGCCGGCAGCATCGGCGTCCTGCTCCATGTCGGGAAGCGGTTGGTCAGCGAGGGCTTTGATGAGTTGCTCGCGGAATTCTGCCAATGCCTTTGCCGATTTGGCGATGTCCTTGGAACCTTGGCCAGCCGCTCGCTCCACAAGCAGACCGGGTTCTTCGGACAGGACGATTTCAATGTAGCGGTCCGCGACTTCGGCAGCCGCGATCATTTGCGCTTCTTTGGACATGCAAGACTTCCTGGACAGTAAAAGGAAGCCTGATCCTGCAGGCGGACTGTGACACCGCCGCTACTGCGACAGCGACAGCGCATGCATACGACGTCGGTTTTCTGTCTCAGCGCTTCAATGCAAGTTGAAAAACAATCGTCCGAACTGTGAGCTCGAATGCTGGGC
The DNA here is from genome assembly GCF_046115955.1 of Variovorax sp. GrIS 2.14. NCBI lineage: Bacteria > Pseudomonadati > Pseudomonadota > Betaproteobacteria > Burkholderiales > Comamonadaceae > Variovorax > Variovorax sp. GrIS 2.14. The sequence goes on along the minus strand of NZ_JBJXIA010000044.1, from coordinate 10,420 downwards.
GCTAAAAGTACGTAACCACTGCCCCGCCGCAAGGTGCGACTGTGGCTTAACCCATCGCACCGTCTTGGCCGCCATAGGCGCCAGTCGCGCTGCCCGATCGGAAAAAAAGGCCGGTCCATCCACACGCCTCAACAAGTCCTGGCCCGGAGCTGCTTCAAGCTTCGTCACCGCTTCGCGCAACCGCACGACGTCCGTGTCGTGTGCGCCGTACCTGGCCTGCAACTTCCTCAACAAGTGGGTGAGGGTTTTGTGGTGGTGTCATTCGCATGGTCCCGCCACATAACGGACAGAATTCACCCGGGCGGCCTTGGGCGCGCTGGCCGGCGCGAGCATGCCGCCGCCGGCAATGATTGCGGCGGCATTTTTTTCCCATCTCCTGGCCCGCCACCTGGCCAGGGCCTCATTCATCCTCACGTTGGACGTCGAGAAATTTGGGCAGGAGCCATCGTGGCCAGGTCAGCCGGATTCGGCGCTTTGGGGAGATGCCGGATGCGGCGGCGCTGAAAGAGCCGCAGGCAGCTGCCAACGGCGCCGTTCAGATTCTCTATTCGCTGCGGCGAAGGATCGAGCTTTTCATCAACCTCCCGTTGGCGAAAGGCGATCGCGCTTCTCTTCGGGATGACATCCGGGACATGAGCAGGATGGGTTGAGACCGTCACATGGCTGACGGTGGCGAGTAGCGCTGATTCGCGGGCATCACCGCACGGCACCGACTGCAGGAGCGTCTTCATTCGGTTGTCATCGCATGGTTCTACGCTTGTCGGTGCAGCGCGGAATTCAGGCACAGCGGGATGACGCGCGCGTGTGGCCCTTCAAGCGACTCATGGGCAAGTGCACTGAAGGCGCCTCCTCTACCCATCCGAGACCATCATGACATTACCCATGTTCCGGCTGCGCGTCGATCGCATCGAAGGCGGACGTTTTGTCTGGGTCATCAGCGAGGTTTCTCCTTCACTGGAAGAAACCGAGCTCGCTTCCTCCCTGAATGCCTATGAGTCCGCCAGACACGCATTGGCCGACGGTGCAAAGGTGCTCGAACAACAAAAGGGCCTGTAGCCCGCGGCTGTCATCAGGGTGTCTAGATGCTGTGAGAAACATGAGGTGGGCTCAGCGTCAGGCGCTCGCCCAGATGCATTCAAGCGTGTCGACGTTCTGAAAGGGAAAATCATGTCCGTCCTGGATCTCCAATACAACTTTGCCGGCATGTCCTTGAAGGATCTGCTGGAAGCGCGCGATGCTTATCACTATCACCTTCTCAGCAAGGCCAACGTCGTTGGGACTGCTGTTGGCTACTACTTGATCCGCAAAGACGAGGATTGGCCAAGCAAGCCGGGTGAGGGGAAGAGGCCGCCAAATAAAAAGACGTATGCGCGCACGCTTTTCAACTCGGAGGTCCGCGACTATTCGTGGCCGTGTGTTTTGGCGTTCGTGCGCAAGTGGGCCGATGAAACAGAGTTTGGTTCTGGTGGGACTTTCAATTCCTCCCTCATGCTGCCAAAGACCCTGTACATGCCCGACGGTCGCGCTGTACCGGTGTGCGTCGTTGAAGTAGGCGACGAAGAAGTCAAAGCCGACGCGACCGAGATTGAAGGGCCAAGGCCGTCGTATCCCCTCGGCGGAGGTTGCCCCATCATCTTGGACGTTCAGGGAGAGAGGCATACGGCCACGGCCGGATGCCTCGTCACCGACGGGCATACCACCTACGTGCTCACGGCCCGGCATGCGAGCGGGGACGCCGGTGAGGTGGTTCAAAGCGTCACGCGCAAGGGATTGACGCGTATCGGCGTCAGCACCGACAAATGCCTTACACGCCGCCCGTTCGAAGAGGTCTACCCGTCTTTTGCAGGACGCCGCTGCTATGCCGCGCTCGATGTCGGGCTGGTGCGGGTAGATCGCGCGGCCGACTGGACATGCAACACGTATGCACTGCCGCCTCTGGGATCGTTGGCCGATGTGAACGAGGCCAATCTTTCTCTGAGGTTGATCGATCAACCAGTGCTCGGCTACGGCGCAGCGTCGGGCTTGCTACGCGGTCGAGTGAAGGCGCTTTTCTACCGGCATAGATCCGTCGGTGGATACGACTATGTCGGCGACTTCCTGATCGCACCCGATGGCGCGAAGCAAACCCGCCCGGGCGATTCCGGAATGGTGTGGCATCTCGATTTGTCCCCGCAGGCGCGCCAAAGACAAGATACGCCGCTGGCGCAGCGCCAGCTGCGCCCCTTCGCCGTCGAATGGGGTGGTCAGGTGCTGAGCGGTCAGGCCCGAGGCGCTGCATTTGCTGTGGCTACCAGCCTGAGCAACGTGTGCAAGCTGCTGGACGTAGAGCTGGTCACCGACCTGAGCCGTGGGGTTTCTGGCTACTGGGGACGCACAGGGCACTACAGCATCGCGGCTCTGGCGATCGAGCAAATCCGCGAGCCCAAGCTCAAGAAGTTGCTGCTCGCCAATTCGCAGGTTCTCAGCTTCGACGTATCGAACATCGCCGATCGGGGCTTCGACAAATCGGTGGGGCAACTCAGCGCAAGCGATCAGTTTGTGCCGCTCGCCGACGTGCCCGACGAGATCTGGAAAAAGCTGCCCAAACAGCGCGGCGGGCGGATCGGGGGTCGCGACACCTCGGGCGGTCCCGGCCGCAGCGATGGCCCCGAGCATCCAACGCATTACGCTGACATCGATGTTGACTATGCGCCACACGGCAAGAATTTGAGAGAGCTGTGCCGCCTCGATCCGGAGAAGTACTTGACGGTGCAAGCCTGGCTGTCCTACTACGACGAGCTGCAAAGCCTGGCCAAGGCGAACCATGACGCTGCTGCAGCCGCGCAATATGGAGACAAGCTCAAACGCGGCCTGCTGCCGTTTCGGCTTTGGCAATTTTTTGATGCCATGGTGGGCTTCGCGAGAGAGGGTGACGTCCTTCGATTTGTCACGGCGGCCGGGCTCGCAGCCCACTACATGGGCGACGCATCGCAGCCGCTGCATGGCTCGGCTTTGGCGGATGGCGACAAGTCAAGTGCGAGCCCGAGAACGGATCCCACGACAGGCGTATCGCTTCCCTACGGCGCAGGGGTGCACAGTGCGTTCGAGACCAATATGGTTTCTCGACACGCCCCCGACTTGCTAGACCGCGTGAAGCTCGACTTGAGGCAGCAAACCGCGCTCCTTCCCTTGTGCAGGAGTGGCGCGCAAGTTGCCAGGGCGACCATCGAACTGATGCACCAGGTTGCGCGGACGCTGCCGCCGGCACACATCCTCGATGTCTTCGAAGAGGCAGGGGGCACAGCGCGCGTCGCCGTGCTCGATGCCATGTATGAGGCATTGGCTCTGCCCACAGCACAGGTCATGGCAAGCGGCGCCAGGTATCTCGCCTTGTTGTGGGACTCTGCCTGGGCAGCGGGGAACGGCTCAAAAATCTCCGATGATCAGCTGCTTGAGCAGGACACGGGCAAGGTACAGATCACATACGCCGATTCGGAATTCATTTCTTCATTGACGCTCGATGCAATTGCATCGGTCCTTGTGCCTCCGTCCGACGGGTCCGAACTCCAGTGGCCGCCTAAATGACGGGACGCTTTTCCGCGCGCATCGTCCGAACAGGCGATCGTCGGCCGCGCACCGCTTGAGGACAACGCCACGCCGTAATCAGTGAAGACGCTTTGAGAGATGTGCGCCCTGGCGCTTCGGGGATCAGATGGCTCCGGTTTGCCTAAGCCGCGTGAGTTCCTGACGCACTGCGTCCAGGCCCTTAGTGCCGTACAGAACCAGCAGACGCTCGCCGCTGAGGTAGGCGAGGGCCGGGTTGCGAAATCGCAGGTTGAACGTGGCCGCGTCTGATGCGTCGTAGCCGAACTCCGGCGCCAGCTTGGTCAAGATGACATTCACGGAAGCAACGGCCGGGCCGGAGAATGTGAAGTCGGCATCCGACAGATTGTGCAATGTGTACTCGACACGAAGATTGGTCTGCCCGCCGGCCGTCAGATCGACATCCCCCAGTTTGCCGAGTGGCGGCAGGCGCAGGCGCCCGCTGCTGTCGTTACCGAGGTAACCCGCCTTCACGGGATCGATGCGCGCGATGATCGCCGCCGCACGCAGCCAGTTGACCACCTTGAACTCGTTGCCGAGGGTCGGTGCCGAATGCGCGCTGGCCTGTGTCAATACCATCAGTGGCGAGAAGCCGCGCGCCATCGATTCGGCAATGCTGAGGATGTGATGCCCACCGGTGCGCGAGTCGCCGGCCGCACCCCAGGCGTCTTGGGTCCCCGCGCCGCCGAAGTTGAACTCGGTGAATTCACTCCCGTCGGCGTTCCACTGAAACACGATGGTCTTTGCCCAGTCATGCCAGATGGGCGCGGCCAGTATCACGTCCTGATCGATGGGCAGACCGCCTTGACGCTTGCTCTCGCGACCACCGTGATGGTGTTGCGCTTCCTCGTCGTCGTCGATGTCCACGGCTGGCAGTCCGCCCGGTCCAGAAGAGCCGTAGACACTGCGGTATTGCTTGGTAAGATTTTCGTCGTAGAGGTCGTTGTTCGCTTCATGCACCGGTAGACCACCGGGGTAGGAGTGATGTCCGCCGAAGGCACTTCCCGGCGCAGATTCCAGCGGCTGCGGGAGTTGCGGACAGGCAGCATCTGCCTGCAGGACCGGCGGGAAAATCGCAGCCCGCACGCCCGACGGGAAAGCCGTCGCATCAGCGCGGTTGATGAGACCCTGCTCGAAAAGCGTCTGGATCACTGCATCTTGGGCCTGTACGGTGGCCAGCCCGCGGCGATGCACTGCGCACGTTGCCGGATTCTTCAGGATGTCGAGCGTGGCTGTGCGCAGCGTGCGATCGCCGATGCGTTCGCCCTGAGCGATCAGATAGCGCATCGCCGAGCGCACGAGCGGTGATTGCTTTGCCAGTCGGATGGCCGCTGCGTTGCCATCGCCCGGTTGGGTCTGGTCGGCAGCCATGCTGGCGGTCGAAGACAAAAACATCATCGCCGCGGTGGCCGTCGCCAGCGCCATGAAATGCACATTGGGCTTCGCCAATCGGATCATGAGATTCCTCCATCCAGTGTTGTGACCGGGCAAGCGTAGGCAGGCTTCATGACGCCCGCGTGATCACCGGTACTCAGGCCCTGCGCACAAGCCATGTCAGCGCGACGGCAGCCGCCACCAGCGCGATCACGGTGAGTTCCATCCAGAGCTCGTTGACCGTATGTGTCGCCTCGGCGGGCACTTGGCGGTGAACCGTTGCTGGCGCGGAAACAGAAAAAGGGTTGTAGACCGCACCGCCAAAACTCGGTGCGTCGACACTGTTCGCAGGGGCCTGGGGCTTGGGTTTGGCTTGTGCAGTCGCCGCCGATTTCGCAGGTGTCCATTCGCCGGGTTGCGCCGGCGCGGAGGACATGCTCTCGGACGGGGCTTCGGCCGAATTGACGTCGATTTCTTCGCCCGATGCAGAGAAGGCGAATGAGACCAGCAACACGGCACTTGAGAGATGAAGAGCGCGCTTCGAATCGATGCATTTCATAGGGTCTCCAAAGCACATGAAGACCGCCGGCAGCGACTGCTCAACCAGCGACATTGGGGCCTTTCACATCATTGTCCCTGCGCATCGATGACATGCGGATGACGTCGATGGCCTATCTCTTCGTCGTCACCGTTTGGTCACTGCGCGACTCGATAGTCGCGCCATAGCTTCTGCGGTGCGACGAGCGTGTGCACCTCATCCGCCTTTGCATTCAATCAACCATGAGGACAGCCCATGACGATCCGCCGCCTATTGCTCACATCCACATTGACGGCCCTTGGTGCGTGCGTCGCCGTGTCGGTAGCGACCTTGCCCGCTTCCGCGCAGCCTGCACGCACGTCAAACGCCAACGAGCGTGATCGCGGCAATGACCGGGACCGGGACCGGGACCGTGACCGGGACCGCGATGATGATCGGGACGATCGGGGCGGCCAGCATCACGGCAGGGGGCATGACGACGACCACCATGGCCAGTCACGCGAGCCCATCAAGATCAAGATCATCGGGTTCAACGACTATCACGGCACTTTGAAGTCGCCCGGAACGTTTGGCGTCAACGCGGTCGTGCCCGCGGCGCAGCGCCCCGCAGTGGGTGGAGCCGAATACCTTGCGGCCTACGTCGCCCGCCTGAAGGCGCAGAACGTGATGAACGTGGTGGTTGGCGCCGGCGACTTCATTGGCGCCTCGCCGCTGATCTCCGCCTTGTTCTTCGACGAGCCGGCAGTCGAAACACTCAATAAGATTGGCGTCGAGTTCAATGCCGTTGGCAATCATGAGTTCGACAAGGGGTCGGCCGAACTGAAACGGCTTCAAAACGGAGGCTGCAAGATCACCAACGGTGCACCGGATCCGAACAGCTGCAAGGGACTCGGCTCGACTGCACCAGGTACTTTCGACGGCGCCAAGTTCAAATGGCTGTCCGCCAATGTGATCGAAACCGGCACGGGACGACCTCTGTTCCCGTCCTACGGCATCAAGACTTTTCAGGGTGCCAAAGTGGCGTTCATCGGGATGACGCTCAAAGGTACCCCTGGCATCGTCACCCCCAAAGGTGTTGCTGGCCTGGAGTTCCGCGACGAGGCGCAGACGGTCAATGCGTTGATCCCCCGGCTGCGGGCGCAAGGCGTGCGCGCGATCGTGGTTCTGGTTCACCAGGGCGGCTTTCAGACCAATCCGAATGTCGGCGACATCAACGGTTGCGACGGAAATCTGAAGAACGCCGACGGCAGCGAGTCCGACATTGCCAACATCGTCAAAGGCCTGGACAGCGGGGTCGACCTGGTGATCAGCGGGCATACACACGCGGCGTACAACTGCTCTGCCAACACGCTGGATGTGAAGAACGTCAGCGGTGTAGCGGTTGCAACCCCACGTCCCACCGGGCTGCCGAACCGGGCCGGTCGCCTGATCCCTGTGACCAGCGCAAGCGCATTCGGCCGCGTGCTGACCGACATCGACGTGACGCTGCATCCGCGCTCGCACGACGTGGTGTCGGTTTCGGCGACCAACCGTCTGGTCGACCAGACCGATGTGGCGATCAACAACGCCATCGCAACGGACCCCACCGTGAAGAACATCGTCACGGGCTACAACGCGCTGGTGTCGCCGCTGTCCAACAAGGTGATCGGCACCATCGCCAGTGCGTTGCCCAATACGGCCAATCCTGCGGGAGAAATGCCGGCCGGCAGCCTGATCGCCGACGCCCAGTTGCAGGCCACGCAGCCTGCCGCATTCGGCGGCGCCGTAATCGCATTCATGAACGCGGGTGGCGTGCGCAGTCCGGGCTTCGCGGTTGCCGGTGCAAGCTATCCCTACAACGTCAGCTACGGAAACGCCTTTACGGTGCAGCCGTTTGGAAACAGTCTCGTGACCTTGACGTTGACGGCGCAGCAGTTGAAAGACCTCCTCGAACAACAGTTCACAGGCTGCCAGGGTCAGACCGCCCAACGTGTGATGCAGGTGTCGAACGGCCTGCGGTATTCATGGAGCCTTTCGGCCGCCCCCTGCTCCAAAATCATCAACGCGGTGCTGACCCGCACTGACGTCACCGTGACCCCACCGGTACCGTCCGCCGCGCCAGAGACGATCGTGGCCAACGGCGTGGTGCAAAACGCGGCCAAGACTTACCGGGTGACGGTCAACAACTTCATGGCCACGGGCGGTGATGGCTTCACAGTTCTGCTGGGAGGCATCAACCTGCTGGGTGGCGCACAGGACATCGATGCGCTCACGGCTTACTTCAATGCCGGCTACCTGGCCCCGCAGGCTGCCTACGATCCCGCGTTGCCGGCACTGGCGATTTCGCGCATCACTCAAGTTCCGTGAACGGTTGCAAGCACCTTCCTTCAAGGCGCTCGGCGATCCTGGCGTTGCTTTCACTGGCTGGTGCTGGTGCGCAAGGCTTCGCACAGCCAGCGCCAAACCCTGGGCACGCTGCGGCGCGATCTGCCGCCGCGATCACCGACCCCCGGGTGCTGGATGGCCCGCCGATGGGTGCGCGCACTGCGCTTCTGACGACCGCTGAAGCGCAGCTGGCATACGGTGATCCATTTGCAGCCATCGAGACCTTCGATCGCGCAGCGGCGATGCTGCACGCGCCCGACACTGAGATGGGTCTGGTGCGCGCGTACATGCAGGCTGGGCAATATCGCCGCGCGCTGGCGTTCTGCGCGCATGCGGCCGGCGCACATCTGGAAGCACCGTCGGCCAGCGCGTTGTATGCCTGGCTGCTGAAAGTCGGCGGGCAGAGCGAGGTTGGCGAGCGAGTGCTTCGGGACACCCTTGCGAGGGCACCGCAAGACGCAGTGGCTCTTCAAGCGCGCAAGGCATTCGACGCGTCGCGGCCACTGGCGTCGGATGTTTTGCTGCAAGCGCCGCACCGCATGGCTCCGTATGAAGTGATGGAGCCGGGGCAAGCCGATCCGCCGTCCGGTGCCCGAATCGTGGCGAGCGGAGTGCTGGTCAACAACGCAACCATGGCGTTGGCACCGACCGCAGCGGCGCTCACGGATGGGGTGCTGTGGGTCCGCAACGGCCTGGGGCGCACGACGCGGGCCCGCGTTGACCGCGAGCAGCCTCTGTCGGCCATGGGTGTCACGGTATTGCGCCTCGACGCCGCATTGGAAGGAGGCCGCCCTGTTCAGGTGGTCTTACGCGATCCCTTCGCGGGAAGCGCGAGCTTCGCCATTGAATTTGCTGGATCGTCTGCTTCGCAACCGGCCTGGCCGTGGCTGACCCAGGGCTTCTTTGGCGCCTTCGGGAACGATCCTGGTCATCGACGACTGAACATCGATGTTTCCGACGGCATGCGGGGAGGCCCCGTCCTTGATTCAAGCGGCCGTCTCGCAGGCATGTTGGTGCATGGTGGCGATGCGCAGGCCGTGATTGTGCCCGAGTCCCAATGGCGGCTGCTCCGGGACAGCGTAGTGGCTGCTCCAGAAAGCGATCGCATGGCGGCGGAAAAGACCGCGGCGAGCCTGATGCCGGCAGACGAGGCCTATGAAATCGGACTGCGGCTGGCTGTCCAGATCATTGCCGCACGATAGATGCAATTTGCATCAACGGCGGCGGCATTGGTGAGCAGGCGGCAAAGACCGCTGGCCTGCACGTTTCAAAAGCCGGGCTTCACCGCAACTGCGACCAACAGATCAGCAGCAGCGCGAGCGCCACGACCAGCGCTGCAAACCTGTACCGACTTGCGGGCGAGCAGTGCTTGCGCGTGCCCCGGCTTACGTCCAGACGTTTGAGTTCTGCCGTTTCAGTCTTTGTCTTGCCCGGCCAACGGTCGGGTGTGTCGGAGTCATCGTTATGCGCAGTCATTCCAGGCCCACTGGTGTCGCTCAGCCGGAGCTTTCCATACCGCTCAGGTCGCGCGCGATGACTGACACAGGTCTTCGGACTAGGGGCGGGGCTGATTGCGGGCATGCGGTGGGCATCGATTGATCCTGCAATTCCAGCGTATGACTGTCGAATGTCAAAAATGTGAAAAAGCCACCTGACTTGGCGTCGAGTGGCTTGTCGTTTTCAATTTGAACTGGCTAAGCCAGTGTCAAATTAGAACGAGTGCCGAATACCGAAGTCGTAGCCCATCGAGCTGCGATTCGTGTAGTTGGCGCCAGGGACAGTCGTAGAAGAGCAAGGAGCTGCATTCGGGTTCGTGCCGTTCGTCTGGATGACGGCCATGCTACCGAGAACTTGGCTGTTCTGGCCGTCGGAGATCTTCAGCTTGGAAACCGTGGCGTACAGAGCGGTACGCTTGGACAGGTTGTACAAGTAGCCGACTGCCAACTGGTTGGCCGTCGAGTCGAAGTTCGAGGTGTTGAAGAATGGATTGGCCAGAACGCCACCGTTCACCACGCCGTTGTCGAACTTCACGCGCAAGTATGAGGGGTGTACGAGGCCAGAACCGAGGGGAGCTGTTATACCCAGCAAAGCACCGTTGTACTTGTTGGTGGTGCGGTTGGCGAACTGCAACGCCGCATTCGCGATGGTGTCGTTCTTGTCTTTCACTTGCGACAGTTCACCGATCAGCTTCACAACACCGAAGTCATACGACGCGCCCAGGTTGAGCGTGGTGAGTTTGCGATCAAGTGCGGCTTGGTTCAAGCCCAGGGGAATGTGTGTGCCTGGCTCTGGCCGTAGCCCAGTGCAACGTCCAGGGGGCCGTTGGCGTAGCCAAAGCGCCCGCCAACGTAGCGCCCCTTTTGCGACGGCTCGACACCGCTGAGCTTCGTGGTCTCAGGCAGTGCGTACTGCAACTGACAGTAAAAACCACTCAGGTTCGGCGGCAGGAAATAGCCGATGGGGGAGCGTCTGAATTTTTGTGTTTCGAGGCGGGTTGATTGAACTCTGTCTCGCCTGATTTCTCATCTGTTTTCAGGCCCCTGCCAGGCCGCCGGAGGCGCC
>NZ_JBJXIA010000043.1:0-12026 GCF_046115955.1 Variovorax sp. GrIS 2.14 | reverse complement strand
CAATGCGTACTCGGCGCTGGCAAGGCTGCGTTGGTTCATGTCCGTTGCCCTCGAAATTTGATGCTCTCGGTGCATGCACGAGGCGTGCCGGGATCTATCAATAAATCAGCGTCTCCCTAAGTACTGTTGCCATACATGCTTAAAAAAAGATGCAAGAGTGCGCGCGTCAATTTTGGCCATCGAGGTTCCGAATCGACTCCGAATCGAGAGACCGAGCGCGTGCGGTCGTCGGTCGCTTTTGAGAACAGAGGACGGTGTGGTTACAGTTCGCTACCTGCTGGCTCATTTTTTCTCATCGTTCAGAACAGCGCTTTTTAAGGGGGGGGTATCAGCGACTTCTGGCCGACCATGTCGCGCAACTGAGCGCGTTGCAGCAACTTCTGTACGCCGCCAACAGTCATGCTGTGTTGCTAATTTTTCAGGCGATGGACGCGTCAGGAAAAGACGGCGCCATCAAGCACGTCATGTCTGGCGTCAACCCGGACAAGTGCCGTTGTCCTTCTCGGTCTTGCCAGGCAAGAACTGCGCGCAGTTATTGCAGTCCTTGCCTTCGTCTTTGCCGGCATCCACGTATTGCACCGCTGTTTTAGCAAGCTTGGGATCGGCCGCCCAAGCCGAAGATCCTGCGATGCCGACGAGCGCCACGCCCGTGATCGCTCCGAGTCCGCGTTGCAAGGCGACCCGTCGCGAAAGAGAACCAATCTGAACTTGATTCATTTGTCGCTACCTTGTGAATTCGCTGTTGCGTTGTGCGAGGCAGCCGGCTCAGGAAACGATCAGCATGCCGTTCATATCTTCGTGTCCCGTGCCGCAAAACACATCGCACAGAAACGCAAAGCTACCGGTCTTGTCAGGCGTCAAACGCAACGTCGTGACCTTGCCGGGCATGATGTCGGCGCGCACGGCGAAGTCGGGCAGGCTGAAGCCCATCGGCACTTCGGGTGCAGTGAACTGCAGCATCACGGTTTCACCTTGCTTCACTCGAATCTCGCTAGGCACGTACTCGAACTTCTTGGCGATGATTTTGATGATGCGTTCTTTCGGTTTGGAGAGCGCCAGTACCGCGACCGAGCTGAGGGCCAGTGCGCCAGCTGCGTTCACTAGGGTCCGCCTCTTGGTATCGATGTTCATGGCGTCAGGCTTTCTGGACCGGAAATTCGGTGATGGCGTACTCGTTGGGCTTCTTTTGCGCTCCGACCTCACGAAACCCCAGCCCCTGATAGGGCCGCGCGGGATCCCACGGTACCGGCGTGCGCTTCGGCTGCGAGCCCGCCACCGGCAACGCGAAGATGAGCGACTTGGCCGAGTGGTGAGCGATGTGCGCGGTCATGTGATGATTTTCCTGATGGATGTGGCCGTAAAACACCGTCACATTGGAATACGGCATCAGCAATTCGACGGCCTTCGCGCCGTCGCGCGTGGCCCAGTCCCATTGCGGGTACAGATCGAACAGCGGCCGGTGCGCGAAGACAACGATGCGCGCGTCGTTGGCCTGGCGCTGGAGGTCTGAGGCGAGCCACGCGAGTTGCTCGTCGCCCAGCTTGGCACCCGGATCGCTGACGTTGTCGAGCACGATGAAGTGCACGCCTTTATGCTCAAAGGTGTAGTTCGTCGCGCCAAAGAACTCCTTGAATGCCTTGCCGTTGTCGAGCGAGGCATCGTGCTCTCCTGGGATGAAGCGCACGGTCTTGACTTTGAGCTCGGCCACGATGTCGCGCACTTCGCCCATTCGCTTGCGGCGCTCCTTTGGGTCATCGGTGGTGTGGGTCAGGTCACCGGTAAAAATCACGAAGTCGGGGGCGACCGAGAGTGCATTCACGGCGGCCACAGCCTTGGGCAGCGTGCCCGTGGCATCGGGGTTTGCAACATCACCTTCGAAGCCCCAGTGGCTGTCGGACAACTGGACGAAGAAGAAATCGTCATAGACCGCGCCAGTCATCGGGTCGGCGGCATTTGCAACACCGCCAAGCCCGGACGCGAACACTGCGCCGCCAATGCCGGCCAAGTGCATAAATTGTCTTCGGTCAAAGCTATTCATGGGATCTCCTGTGTAAGCGGTAAGGGTGTGCTGGCGGCATTTCCCGCAGAGGCACAGCTCTTAGACAGAGAAGCCAAGCTCGATATTCCCGACTGCTGCCAACATCCGACCGAATTACTCGGGATTGGGAATAAAGTTTGGCCGGGTGGAGTCAAGCTTGATGAAAAGGGGCCGATATGAAGGATGAAGAGAAGCGCCGGCGCTTCGAGCTGCTGGTTCTTCCGCACTTGGACGCGGGCTTGAACCTCGCCCGATGGTTAACGCACAACGACCAGGATGCACAGGATGTCATGCAGGAGGCTGCAATGCGTGCAATTCGTTTCATCGACGGGTTTCGCGGTGAGAGTGCAAGGGCGTGGCTTCTGCAAATCGTCCGAAACACCTGTTTTTCGTGGCTGAAGGAGAACCGCCCGGTCGAACTCGTCGTGCTCGAAGACGCCGACGAGGTCTTGCATGCGATTGCCGCGCCGGCCACCGATGAGCCTCCGGCGATGGCGATGCGTAACGCTGACCGCTTGCAGATCAATCAGGCGATCGCAGCGCTACCCATCGTCTACCGCGAGGTATTGGTGCTGCGCGAACTGGAGGACTTCTCGTACAAGGACATTGCGCGAATCGCGGACATCCCGATCGGAACGGTGATGTCGCGCCTGGCCCGCGCCCGCAGCCTGATGCAACAGGCGTTGCGGCCCAGTGAATGGCCCCGGCTCGGTGCCGTGCCGAAGTCAAGACAGAGTGAATCAATACCATGAGACCCGAAATCGAACCACAGACCTTGAACGCATTTGTCGATGGCGAGCTCGATGCCCTTAACCAGCGCGCAATCGAGGAGCGCATGGCGCGTGACGACAGGCTGCGCGTTGAGGTGGCAGCGCTGCGGCAGTTGCGCCAAAACGTGCGTGACCTTGCCGATTACCATGTCGCGCCAGAGGCGCTGCGGCAGCGCATCGAATCAATGGTGCCGGTGTCGGCACCCCTGTCGACACGCTGGTCGGTTGGCAAGGGCATCGTGCAACATTGGTTTGATTGGCGCCCGATGCTGGTCTCGTTCGCGGCGATGTCGTTGGCGGTCTTGACTTTGAACCTGACGTGGTGGGGACTGAGTCCGAACGACCGACTTCGGGAGGAAGTGGTTGCGAGCCATGTTCGCTCGACCCTCAGCCAGCATCTTGTCGATGTGGCGTCGTCGGACCACCACAAGGTCAAGCCATGGCTGTCTTTAAAGCTCGACTTCTCGCCACCCATGCCGGAATCGCTGCTGCCGGGTTCGGTATTTTTGGGCGGGCGTGTTGACTATCTTGACAGTCGGCCGGTTGCAGCATTGGTCTACCAACAAGGCGAGCATGTCGTTAACTCGTTTGTGTGGCCCACGCCTGCTGCTGACAGCGCCATCTTGTTCTCAGCAGAAAGGGGATTTCAGATAGCGCACTGGTCACGCGCTGGAATGAGCCATTGGGTGATCTCAGATGTGAACCGCGAAGAGTTCAGCGCTATCGCTCGTGCAATCGAAATGTTCCGCAGCGAACCTTGATCTCTGCGAAGCGCAGTAAAACGTTGGGCGCTTTGATCAGTGGCGCAAAAGTAACTTTTGAAGCACCAAGGCGAGGGATACTGTCGTGCGTACGCTTGGAGATTGCTCGCTCGATGGAGATATCGCAACGCGCATTGGATAGCATGGCCGCTGCTTTGACCGTGCGCCCGCGCACCAGAAGCGGGTTCTGTCACGGTAGCGGCTCCGAGCCCAGTGGCGCTAGTGTATTGCGCTCTAACAGGCTGTTGAAGAACCTCGACGTCTTCCCGACAATTGCGGTATCAAGCAGATTGAGGAACGACGATGCGAGGCAGTGACGGCTACAACGAGAGCTTGTTCTCGACGGTGAAGTTGGAGGAATTTGTGCCGGCGAACCACCCGCTGCGACCGATCCGCACGTGGATGAACGAATCGCTCGCAAAGATGGACGAACGGTTCTCTGCCATGTACGAGGCCGACGTCAAGGGAGGCCGCCCGAGCATTGCGCCCGAAAAGCTTGTGCGAGCCATGCTGCTGCAGGTGCTCTACAGCGTTCGCAGCGAGCGGCAGCTCGTCGAGCAGATCAACTACAACCTGCTGTTTCGCTGGTTCGTCGGCCTGTCGATCGAAGATGCCGTTTGGAACCACTCGGTCTTCAGCAAAAACCGCGACCGGATGATCCAGCACGATGTCGTCATCGAGCTGTTCAACGCCACGGTCGACATGGCCAAGGCCAGGGATCTGCTGTCGGGCGAACACTTTAGCGTCGACGGCACGCAGATCAAGGCCTGGGCCGGCCACAAGAGCGTGCGTCGCAAGGACGTCAGTGACGACGACCGCGACTCCGAGGACTGGCGAGGCGAGCGGCGCAGCAACGAGACCCAAGCGTCCAGGACCGATCCCGACTCGCAGCTCTACCGCAAGAGCAGCGCTGCCCCGGCGCTGCCCAGCTTCTTCGGGCACATTGCCACGGACAACCGCCATGGACTGGTGGTCAACGTGCAGACCACGAAGGCCACGGGGACCGCCAAGCGGGATGCGGCAGCCACGATGCTCGACGAGATCAAAGTTCGAGGCCAGCACATCACTGTTGGCGCTGACAAGGCTTACGACACACGGGGCTTCGTGCGGGCGTGCCGCGACATCGACGTCACGCCGCACGTGGCACAGAACGTCACGCGCATCGGCGGCAGCGCCATCGATGGCCGGACCACTCGGCATATCGGCTACGAGATCAGCCAACGCAAAAGGAAGTGCATCGAGCCGTGCTTCGGCTGGGCCAAGACGGTCGGGCCGATGAGGCAGGTGATGGCGAGGGGACTGGACAGGGTGAACCATGCGTTTACCCTGACGATGGCCGCCTACAACCTCACCCGGTTGCGAAATCTTGCGGCTTCGGGAGTATGAAGGACGAAGAAAGAGCGCAAAGCGCCTTGATTGCAGCTGTGCAGGGAAACAATGGCGTAACTCCTGCCCCGGTTGATCGCCGATTCCGCTATCGGGGCACTGTATGAACGGTCCCGACATGGCGACCGGGACTCGCTGAATCGTTCAACTATTGGTTCTTCAACAGCCTGTTAGTGCAACAAGATAGAAAATTCCCATCTATTTTTATTGCACCAAAGAATATTGCATGCAATACTAATTTGGAATATACAAGTAACACTAAACGTTGCACCTTAAGGCGACTGCGTTTACTTCGAAATTAAGCCCCACCAGCAACGCCTATGGTCACTTCAAAATCTGTCTCCCTTTCGAAATCTTCACCTCGCGGAGATGGGTTTGAGGAACTGTTTCTGGACGCGCAGCTGTGCTTCACGCTCTATGCCACGTCCCTCGCCATGACCAAGCTGTACCGCCCGTTGCTCACTCCAATGGGGCTGACCTATCCACAATATGTCGTGATGCTCGCGCTGTGGCAGCACGGCGAAATGACTGCAGGCTCGCTCGGAGAACAAGTTGCGCTTGATTCAGGGACGCTGGTGCCCGTTGTTCGCAAGCTGACAACGCTAGGGCTCGTGAAGCGCGAACGTAATCCTGCTGATGACCGCTCCGTCCTGATCTCGTTGACAGCTGTCGGTCGCAAGCAGGTCAATGGCGCAAAGGTCGTGAAAGACAAGATAGCTTGTGCCACGCAGTTCACGCCTGCGGAAAGCCAGACCCTCATGCTTAGTCTTAAGAAACTGCGTGCGGCTTTGACAGGCAGCGCCGCAACTTCCAGTCTCCCTGTTGTCCAACCCATCACCGGAAAGAAATGAAAATCATGTCTTCATCAAAGTCGCCCGCCAGCGCGATTTCTTCGCGACGCAACCTGCTCCTGGGTGGTGCTGCCGCTGTCGCCGCTGTTGCGCTGCCAGTTGGCGCTGCTGCAACCGACAAAGCTCGTTCAGCCAGTGCGAGCTCGCGTCTCCACGTCGGCGAAAAACACGCTGCCAACATCATCACCACGAAGGACGGTACGCAGATTTATTACAAAGACTGGGGCTCGGGCCAGCCGGTTGTGTTCTCGCATGGATGGCCGCTGACTGCAGATGCCTGGGAGCTTCAGATGGTTTATCTGAGCGAACGTGGCTACCGCACCATTGCCCATGACCGGCGTGGGCACGGAAGGTCCGGCCAGCCCTGGAGCGGCAACGACATGGACACTTATGCCGACGATCTGTCCACCCTGATCGAGACCTTGGACCTCAACAGCGTGATTTTGGTGGGTCACTCTACGGGCGGCGGCGAAGTCGCCCGCTACATCGGGCGCCACGGCACAAAACGTGTGGCCAAGACAGTGCTGCTTGGCGCTGTACCGCCCATCATGCTCAAGACGGACGCTAATCCTGGTGGCTTGACGATAGACGTATTCGATGGCATTCGGGCGGGCGTGCGCGCTGATCGTTCCCAATTCTTCAAAGACCTGACGGTTCCGTTCTATGGCGCTAACCGACCCGGCGCCAAGGTGTCTCAGGGCCTGAAGGATTCGTTCTGGCTGATGGGGATGCAGGGATCCCTGAAATCCGAACTGGATTGCATCAAGCAATTTTCCGAAACCGACTTCACGGAAGACCTGAAAAAGATTAATGTGCCCACCCTGATCGTGCACGGCGACGATGACCAGATCGTGCCGATTGCCGACTCCGCGCTGCTGTCAGCCAAACTGGTTTCGGGATCTGTCTTGAAGGTGTACCCAGGTGCTCCCCATGGCCTTGCCAGTACGCATCAAGACCAATTCAACGGCGATCTCCTTGCCTTTATCAAGAGCTGAATCTACAAGGTTTTCTTAAAGTGTATGGACGGCAACCGGTGCCGCCACACAGCCAATGGGTCAGCTCATAGCCGACGACAGAAGTCATCGGGTGGGCCGACGGACAAACATGCTTTTGCGACTTCCCAACATTTAATAACAGAGACAAACCATGCTAAAGCCAGACATTGATGTCGAGACGGACCCCAACATCGAGCGCATTCGCTCACATCCTCAGTATCGGGTCCTGCGCTCGAAGCGCAACCGGCTTGGCTGGACACTGACGATTGCAATGTTCATCGTGTACTA
This sequence comes from Variovorax sp. GrIS 2.14, assembly GCF_046115955.1. Classification (NCBI taxonomy): domain Bacteria; kingdom Pseudomonadati; phylum Pseudomonadota; class Betaproteobacteria; order Burkholderiales; family Comamonadaceae; genus Variovorax; species Variovorax sp. GrIS 2.14. The sequence goes on along the minus strand of NZ_JBJXIA010000043.1, from coordinate 4,937 downwards.
CGGTTACATCGCACTGATTGCCTTTGACAAGGCATTTCTCGCCCGGCCCGTAGGCGCCGGCGTCACGACTCTGGGCATACCAATCGGTGTCGCCGTGATCGTCTTTACGGTAGTCATCGTGGGGTACTACGTTCGACGGGCAAATAGCGAGTACGACGCGATCACCTCGCGCATCCTGAAGGACGCCTGCAAATGAAAAACCTTTTTCGAATCTTCTCGGGTGTGGCGGCTACCGTTATGGCGAGCACCGTGCTGGCGGCCGGCCCGGACCTGGGCAGCGTGGCCAAACAGCCAACGAACTGGACGGCCATCGGCATGTTCGCCCTGTTCGTCGCGTTCACCCTTTGGATCACCAAATGGGCTGCTGCAAAGACGCGCTCTGCTTCGGACTTCTATACCGCCGGCGGCGGCATCACCGGGTTTCAGAACGGCTTAGCAATTGCCGGCGACTTCATGTCGGCCGCCTCATTTCTGGGCATCACGGCTGCAGTGATGGCGACCGGTTACGACGGCCTGATTTACGCAATCGGGTTCCTCGTTGGCTGGCCGCTCATCACTTTCATGATGGCCGAGCGCCTGCGCAACCTGGGGAAGTTCACCTTTGCCGACGTAGCGGGCTATCGCTTCAAACAGGCCCCCATCCGTGCTTTTGCTGCCTCAGGCACTCTGGTGGTCGTCGCGTTCTACCTGATCGCGCAGATGGTTGGCGCGGGTCAGCTGATCAAGCTGCTGTTCGGCCTCGAGTACTGGGTGGCCGTGGTAATCGTTGGCGCGCTCATGATGGTCTACGTCCTGTTTGGCGGAATGACAGCCACGACGTGGGTGCAGATCATCAAGGCAGTGCTGCTGCTGTCGGGCGTCACCTTCATGGCGATCGCAGTGCTCGCGCAGTTCAACTTCAGCCCCGAGTTGTTGTTCGCCAAGGCGGTGGAAGTCAAGACAGCCATTGCCGCCAATGGAGGCGCTTCGTCCGAGGCGGCAGCTAAGACCGGCCTGTCGATCATGGCACCGGGCGGCTTCGTGAAGGACCCAATCTCGGCGATCTCCTTTGGCATGGCGCTCATGTTCGGCACGGCGGGCCTGCCCCATATCCTGATGCGCTTCTTCACGGTGCCTGATGCAAAGGAAGCACGAAAGTCGGTGTTTTGGGCGACCACCTGGATCGGGTATTTCTACCTGCTTATTTTTATCATCGGTTTCGGCGCCATCACGCTGGTGCTGACCAATCCGGAGCTTGCCGATACCGCTAAGGGCATCATCCGGGGCGGCGCGGGCACCGCGAACATGGCTGCCGTGCTGGTGGCCAAATCAGTCGGCGGCAATGTCTTCTACGGCTTCATCTCGGCCGTGGCCTTCGCAACGATCCTTGCCGTGGTCGCCGGGCTGACCCTGTCGGGTGCCTCGGCCGTGTCGCACGACCTGTACGCCACGGTTTACAAGAAGGGCAACGCCGACAGTGCATCGGAGTTGCGGGTCTCGCGCATCACCACGGTCGCGCTCGGTTTGGTGGCCATCGTGCTGGGTATCGCGTTCGAAAAGCAGAATATTGCCTTCATGGTGTCGCTGGCGTTTGCCGTTGCCGCCTCGGCCAACTTCCCTGTGCTGTTCCTCTCAGTGCTTTGGAAAGACTGCACGACGCGCGGCGCTGTGGTGGGTGGCTTCCTGGGTCTGATTTCTTCGGTGGGGCTGACCATCGTCTCGCCCTCGGTGTGGGAGTCCACCTTGGGCCACCCCGTGGGCTCAGCGCTGTTTCCGTACACATCACCGGCCCTGTTCTCGATGACGATCGGCTTTGTCGGCATCTGGATCGTTTCGTTGCTCGACCGCAGCCCACAAGCGGCAAAAGAACGCGCGGCTTTCGGCGCCCAGCAAGTGCGCTCGGAGACCGGCTATGGTGCGTTCGGCGCGTCGGGTCATTGACCACTTAAAGGCAATTCAGATGACAACCAACACCGTTCAAAGCGACGCCACCGTTCAACCAGTGGTCTATCCGCCGCCCGCCGAACTGGCACGCACTGCGCACGTCGCCGGGCCGGCAGCGTATGCCGCGCTGGTGGCAGAAGCAGAAGCCGATCACGAAGCTTTCTGGGCGCGCCAGGCGAATGAAATGCTGACTTGGCACACCCCGTTCACCAAAGTCCTGGACGCGAGCGACGCGCCGTTCTTCAAGTGGTTCGAGGATGGAACGCTCAACGCGTCATACAACTGCCTTGACCGCCAGGTCGAGGCGGGCCTGGGCGCCAAAGTGGCGATCATCTTCGAGGCCGACGACGCACAAGTTACTCGCATCAGCTACAGCGCGCTGCTTGCACGCACTTGCCAACTCGCCAATGCCCTGCGGGCACGCGGTGTCGGGCGCGGGGATCGCGTTGCGATCTATTTGGGCATGTCGATCGAAGGCGTCATTGCGATGCAGGCCTGTGCGCGCATCGGCGCCATCCACACGGTGATTTTTGGCGGTTTCTCCGCGCAGAGCCTCCGCGACCGCATCTCCGACACCGGTGCCGTCCTAGTGATCACAGCAGACCAGCAGTTGCGCGGCGGCAAGCAACTCCCACTCAAAGCGATCGTCGACGAGGCGCTGGCGCTCGAAGGCTGCGAATCGGTGAAGAACGTGTTTGTCTACCGGCGCACCGGAAACAACATAGCTTGGCGCACCGAACGCGACCACTGGCTGCACGACGAGATGGACGCACAGCCCGTTACCTGCGAACCTGAATGGGTGGGCGCCGAGCACCCGCTGTTTCTGCTCTACACCTCGGGCTCGACTGGCAAGCCGAAGGGCGTACAGCACTCGACTGGGGGCTACCTGTTGCACGCTGCGCTCACGACCAAATGGACCTTCGACCTGAAGCCTGAGGACATTTTCTGGTGCACGGCCGACATCGGCTGGGTTACCGGCCACACCTACATTACGTACGGTCCGCTGGCGCTCGGTGGCACGGAGATCGTCTTCGAGAGTATTCCAACCTACCCAGACGCTGGGCGTTTCTGGAAGATGATCGAGGACCACAAGGTGTCGATTTTCTACACCGCGCCGACTGCGATTCGTTCGCTGATCAAGGCGGTTGAAGGCAATGCCGCGGTACACCCGGATCGCTACGACTTGACCAGCCTGCGCATTCTGGGTTCGGTAGGTGAGCCGATTAATCCGGCCGCTTGGGAGTGGTACCACATGCACATCGGTGGGGGCCGTTGCCCCATCGTCGACACCTTCTGGCAGACCGAGACCGGTGGTCACATGATCACACCCCTGCCCGGCGCCGCGACGCTGGTACCGGGGTCCTGTAGCCTGCCGTTTCCCGGCATTGCTGCCGCGGTGGTGGACGAAGCCGGCCACGATGTGCCCAACGGCACTGCCGGCATTCTGGTGATCAAGAAGCCTTGGCCGGCCATGATTCGTACCATTTGGGGCGACCCCGAGCGCTTCAGGAAAAGTTACTACCCGGAAGACTTCCAAGGGCGTTACTACTTGGCGGGTGACGGTGCCATTCGCGATGCGACGACAGGCAACTTCACCATTACCGGTCGCATGGATGACGTGCTCAACGTGTCCGGACATCGTATGGGCACGATGGAAATCGAGTCTGCACTGGTGTCGTGCACCGATCTGGTGGCCGAGGCCGCGGTAGTCGGACGACCCGATGACACGACGGGCGAGGCGATCTGTGCCTTTGTCGTGCTCAAACGCTCGCGTCCGACCGGCGAGGAAGCCAAGGCCATTGCAAAATTACTGCGCGACTGGGTTGGCAAACAGATCGGCCCGATTGCCAAACCCAAGGACATTCGATTCGGCGACAACTTGCCAAAGACGCGCAGCGGCAAGATCATGCGGCGACTGCTCAGATCGGTGGCAAAGGGAGAAGAAATTACACAAGACACTTCGACCCTTGAAAATCCTGCGATTCTCGAACAGCTCGCGGAGTCGACCTGAAGGCTTACATACCTTGGTCGGCGAACGAATCTGGCTCGCCAGCTCACAGGAATAGCACACTTGGGAGAGATCAGTCCGGCGCCAGAAGATCTCGTCAACCGCGACTTCACCGCTGCTGCTCCCAATGAGAAATGGCTCACTGACATTTCGGAGTTCCAGATCCTGACCGGAGGCATACCTTCAGTCGGAGTCAACAGCTCAATATTAAAAATCGTGCACGATCCGTCCCAGGCTTGTCGTATTGATTGCAGCGGCCGAAGCGTCAATCAAAAGACAGCTGCGTTATGAGGTCTCGTGGATCGTCAGGTGCTAGACCGGTAACTTTCGTCGATCATAGAGAAGCTGTCCCGGTCAAGTTATTTCGGACACATCGATAGGTTGATTGATTGCCGATTTCTGCTCGAAGGCATTGGGTGGCAAGTTGCCCAGTGCGGAGTGTAGCCGCACGCTGTTGTAGAAGCTGACGATGTAGTCGGCAATGTCGCTCATGGCTTGGGCATGAATGGCGTAATCTCGCTGCCAGATCCGCTCCATCTTCAGGTTCAGGAAGAAGCGCTCCATGACTGAATTGTCCCAACAATTTCCCTTGCGACTCATGCTGCCGACCAGCCCGTGCTTGGTGAGCAGGGCTCGATGCGCGTCGCTTGCATATTGGGCGGATTCAACCGGTTGTTGCAACACCGGGTTGTCGAACGGATTTTAGATACTCGTTCAAGGTCTCAGCCGGTGTCTTCCAACCCAGCGTTTTGCGTGGCCTGTTGTTCAAGGTCCGGGCCACAGCTTGAATCTCTTGCTCGTTCCAGCGAGACAGGTCGGTTCCTTTGGGGAAGTATTGGCGCAGTAGTCCGTTCGTGTTCTCGTTCGTGTCGCGCTGCCATGGGCTACGCGGATCGGCGAAGAAGACGCGCACTCCGGACTCGATGGTGAACCGTGCATGGTCGGACAGTTCCTTGCCACGATCCCAAGTCAAGGATTGCCACAGTTGAGCAGGCAGCGTGGCCAC
>NZ_JBJXIA010000042.1:0-13491 GCF_046115955.1 Variovorax sp. GrIS 2.14 | reverse complement strand
GATGCCAAAGTGGCCTACGCGATCGATGCAAAAACGCAGATCGGTTTTGAAACCTACAACGAACTGGGGCCGCTTCGACACCTCGATTCCTTGAGCAAAAACAGCAAGACCTTGTTTGCTGTTGTCGATCATGAATTCACCGGCTTCGACGTGAACCTGGGCATCGGCAAAGGCATCACCAAAGAGGCCGATAAATGGTTAGTCAAGCTTATTGTTGGTACCCATTTCTGAGCCCACGACTCGCTTGAGCAGCTGCAGAAGTAGCAATCCGACGAGGCTGGTCAGCGCAGTCCTAATCACAACGTTGATCGCGTTCGACCGGAATGCCTGAAGCGAAACTGAAGTATGTGGTTTCCCACGATCTCCAGTAATGCGCAACTACGGCAAACATCGTGCCGGTTTGGAGCATGACCAGCAGCAGGTTCATTTGAGGCGAAGTTGGATCGAGACCCATGATCTTCTCTGCCACGATTACATGCGCGGAACTGGAGACGGGCAGCAGTTTGGCTGCGCCTTGTATGAGAGAAATAACAATGATCTGGAGCAGGTTCGTAGGTGTGAAATCATTGTTAGGTTCGCGGCAAGACTCGGCATGGATGAACCAAAAAGTCGGGTCGTTGGTTGTTTAAACTGCGCGCCGGGTCGCTTCGGGCTGCTTGTCGCAAAAGAGCGCATTTCGTGTGGGCGCGTGGCGGCATCATCATCGACGACGCAGCGCTGCAGGGTTGGAACCACTTCCGCCGCAGACCAGGATGCGGTCAAAGGCGAACCTTGCGACGATTCAGCGTGATTGGAACTGCAGGACGTCGTTCGCGCAGCGCACATTGGCAGCGCGGGTCAGCGACTGGTCGTTCAAGTCGCCAATCTGGTTGGGATGGACGTTATGCTGGTTCGGCAATTGGGCCAGCATCTTGTCGTCTCGAACAGCGGAAAGCGCCATCAGTGCGCAAGGAGTCTGTCGAGGGTGTGCGCCGGAGTCTTCGGTTCTCACGGGCGATATCGTCGGCCTTGGGAGCAGTGACCGTCTCTATAGGACTGTCCGTTGTTGCGAGGCCAGCTCTCTTCGCTTTTGTGATCGCAGCCAACTTTGAGCTTCTTCAGCCTCTATCTGTTTTCGCGACAGAACCCCGGAGTGTGCCGCCGAGCACGGATTTGATCTACCGGTCGAGGATGGGGTAGGGTGGCTAACGATGCTCTTGCGATCCGGCAGGCGCCCATAAAAGACCTTCCCTAAAGGCTACCTCCCGTCCAGGGGCGTGAGTAGCTCGTGCTGTTCAGAAAGTCCAGGAGGATCGCGAGGGTGAGCCAGATGAACGTGAACGGGGCAACGGGCAGAGCGATCTTTGAACAATAGATCTGTCGTGCGGCAAGGTGATGAGGCCAGCGAACGCGCCTATCAACAGCAACTGAGCTGCGGTATCGGGCATTGCCGAGCTGCGCCGCACGAACAAACTCTGGAACCAACTGAGAGGAGATCGACCAATCACGCAGGTATTTGTTGAATGCCTCCGCGTGGCGCTGTTGACGCGATGTTGCAGTGGGCCAATCCTTTGAACGGCTACCAGAAATGAGAGGCAGGTCGTGAGAATCGGGTCTGAATCCAAAGTGGTGTCCAGACTTCGGCGTGCAGTTGGGCGCCGCGCTGGGCAAGCTCTCCTAACGACGGATTTCGGATCCGTTGAAAAGCATCCGCCGGAGAACGCCGTCCCGAAGTACGTAGTGGTGGTACAGGGCCGCACTGCCGTGCATACCGATCAGCGCAAGCAACGCCCACATCGCGTATCCGTGGATGTCGCCGGCGATGAAGCCCCATTCGGCCTTACGCGGTGCGAGGGCTGGGAGCGCAATAACACCCAACAGCCGCACCGACACACTATGGGCCGAAGCCGCGATCCAGCCGAGGAAGGGGCCAATCAGCAAGATCGCGTAGAAAAGGCGGTGCGTGGCGAGTGCCAGCATCCGCTCCCAAGTCGGGGCCGCCCCAGGCGCAACGGACACCGGGCGCATCCGACGGTGTATGAGCCTGACCGCCATGACCACGAGAATCGCAAGTCCAAAGTTGAAATGCAAGTTGATCATCGTATCGAAGGGCGTATCGAGCTCAATTTGAGGCAGCAGCAACGCAGTCACAAATTGGCATGCCAGCAGCGCCACCACCGTCCAGTGGAACGCCTTGCCCGCTGCGTCGTAGGTCGCAGCCGTGGGCAACCTGTCCGAGGACAGTGGGCGGTTGCTCATTGGGAGAAACGGTGCGTCGAGGAAGTTTGAAATCGCATGGCAGGTTCCCGGGTTGAAAGTTACTCACCGATGTTAGAGCGAAGATCCGATGCTTGTGGTGCACAGGCCGGAATTTTGGGTCTCCGGTCGTTACGACCTAACTGATGACGTTGCCGAACAGCGCGCCGACTCCGTACGTCGCTGCCATCGCTAAGGCGCTCCAGAATGTGACGCGCACGACACCACGAACTACGCTGGCACCACCCGTCTTGGCGGCAAGGCCGCCAAGCACTGCCAGCGCAATCAACGCGGCCACGGCGACCGCAACACTCAAAGAAGGCGGTGGCATGAATGCCACGACGGCAAGCGGCAATGCTGCGCCAACCGCGTAGCTGAGCGCGGAGGCTCCGGCGGCTTGCAATGGCCGTGCTGTCGTTATCTCGTTGATTCCCAGCTCGTCTCGCGCGTGAGCGCCCAGGGCGTCGTGGTCCATCAACTGGTCGGCAACCTGTCGGGCCAAGGCGAGGCCAAGACCGCGTTTGACATAGATTGCTGCCAGCTCCCGACGCTCAGCGGCCTCGTTCTGATGAATCTCGGCGCGCTCCTCATTCAGCGCGGCAGCTTCGGTATCCGACTGCGACGAGACCGACACATATTCGCCTGTTGCCATTGACATCGCGCCCGCCACCAGGCCTGCTACAGCGGTAAGCAGAACGCTCGAATGACTTGCGTTTGCCGCGGCCACACCTATGACAAGACTCGCTGTCGAGACGATGCCATCGTTGGCGCCAAGCACGGCTGCTCGAAGCCAGCCGATATTTTTGATTTTGTGGTTCTCTTTCATGATTCGGTCGTGCTCTGTGCGGAGGTTTTAATTCTGGATGCTCTTCGACAGAAGACCATCTCGTGATGCGAAGGCCATTTGGATTGGTAACCAATCTCATTCGCCATTCGGAGGGGGCGACATACGGCGGATTCAACCGGTTGTCGCAACACCTTCAATCAAGGAGGTGCCATGGGAAGACCTGCGGGGTGGATGCAGAAGTTAACCGGACGCGTGGCGATGCGCTCGCCCGGTGCTCCTTCGCTTCGGCGTGAGGTGGAGCGGAAGTTCTGGAAGCAGATTGCCGCCGGAGTCACGAGCGAGAAGGCGGCCGAAGCCGTTGGCGTGTCGCAGCCAGTAGGCGGGCGTTGGTTCCGTCATCGTGGTGGCATGCCCTTGTTCATGTCCAATCCCATATCGAGACGGTATTTGTCATTCGCCGAGCGAGAAGGGATCGCTCTTGTGCGGGCCTAAGACTGCGGGCCCAAGACGTTGGAGTGTGGGAGATAGCCCGCCTTAGCGGACGAAGCCCCTCGACGGACTCACGGGAGTTGACCCGCAACGCTGCAACTCGCGGTGGCAAGCTCGAGTACCGGGCGTCGGTCGCGCAGTGGAAGTCCGAGCTGTTGGCCAGAAGGCCCAAGCCAGCCAAGCTGGTGATGAACCCCCGTCTGCGCCAATATGTCCAAAACCGCCTGGAGGGCAAGATCCATGATGCTCAGGGGCGCGATGTCGCCGGACCTCAGCAAGCTCCGTTCATCGGCCGCAACAAGCCTCACCGTCGTGACCGCAAATGGGTCAATGGCTGATCGCCGGAGCAGATTGCCCACAGTCTGAAGGTCGAGTTCCCGGATGATCAGTCCGGGCGCATATCAGAGCTCCGCCCTGTCACCGCGGGGTTGACAAGATTCATGCGCCAATCTCTCGTTGAAACTGCAACGGTGAAAGATCCGTTTTCTGGGGCAGTTTCAGCCGGCCGTTTCAATCCTCGGAACGCGCATTCCAAAATGCTTGCGATACCCCGGGCTCAGCCTCCATGGCCGTCATGGTGCGGTCCAGTTCTGAGGCCTCGACGGCAGTCGCATACAACGTCGCTTCGATTTCGGCGTCCCCTTGGCCGAATGCGTGCTGGTTGACGTCCCGCACCGGATAGTTCGATGCTTCCAGCAACTCGACCAGTCTTTCCCGTAGCTCCGCCTGGCGCGCCCGCTCACAGATGACATACACGGTGTAGGTGGCCTCGGCGAACTCCTCCTTCACCGGTTGGCGGTTGATGCGATTCACCACCGGTCGAAGCAGGGTGTTGCTGGCCAACACAAAGATCGCGGCAAGCACCGCCTCCCCAATCAGATCAGCGCCGGCACAAGCACCCACAGCGGCCGAACCCCAAAGCGTCGCGGCTGTGTTCAAGCCGGTCACATTCGCACCTTCCTTCATGATCGCTCCAGCACCCAGGAACCCGATGCCCGACACAACGTAAGCCACCACGTGCACCGCACCTTCATGGCCGTTGAGCCGGTTGGCAAGCACCACGAACGCAGCCGAACCCACCGCGACCAGTGTGTTAGTGCGCAATCCAGCCGTGCGCTGACGTACCTGTCGCTCGAATCCGATGACGCCGCCGAGCAGGAAAGCCACCGTCAGGCTGATCGCCGAATCAACCAGGGCGAGCAAATGGAATTGTTCAAAGGCCTGCATCGAATTTCCCGTGCGCCTCACTGCCACCCGAAGCGATGAATGTAAAAACGCTTCATCAGGGTGGTCAGCACGGCATAGCCCACCAGTGTGGCGATCAGCCAAGGGAAATAATCAAACGGTAGCGCCTGCAGCTTGAAGTAGTCGGCCAGTGGACCCATTGGCAGCAGAACACCCGCGAGCATCACGGCCACGGTCATGACCAACAAGGGCATGGCCGCTCGACTTTCGATGAAGGGCAGTTTGGGCGTTCGGATCATGTGCACGATCAGCGTCTGTGTCAGCAGACCCTCGATAAACCAGCCCGACTGGAACAAGGTTTCCTGCCCGGGCGTGTTCGCATGGAACACGAACCACATGAGCGCGAACGTCGTGATGTCGAAGATCGAGCTGACCGGGCCAAAGAACACCATGAAGCGCCCGATATCGCCCGGGTTCCATTTCAGCGGTTTCTTCACCAGCTCCTCGTCGACGTTGTCGAACGGGATCGCTATCTGTGAGATGTCGTACAGCAGGTTCTGCACCAGCAACTGAAGTGGCAGCATTGGCAGGAATGGAAGGAACGCGCTGGCAATCAGGACCGAGAACACGTTGCCAAAATTGGAGCTTGCTGTCATGCGGATGTACTTCAGCATGTTGCTGAAGGTGCGCCGCCCTTCGATCACACCTTCCTCTAGCACCATCAGGCTTTTTTCCAGCAGGATGATGTCGGCCGCTTCCTTGGCGATATCGACTGCCGAATCGACCGAAATGCCGATGTCGGCAGCCCGCAGCGCTGGCGCGTCGTTGATGCCGTCGCCCATGAAGCCGACGACGTGTCCGTTGGCGCGCAGCGCACGGACCAACCGCTCCTTGTGCAAGGGCGTCAGCTTGGCGAACACCTGATGGTCTTCCACGGCATGCGCCAATGCGGCATCGCTCATGCGCTCGATTTGCGGCCCGAGCAAGATGGTGCCGACCGCCAGGCCGACTTGCCCGCAGACGCGTGCAGTGACCAGCTCGTTGTCGCCGGTCAAGACCTTGACGTTGACGCCGTTGTTGGCCAAGGCCCGCAATGCCGGCGCTGCGGATTCCTTGGGCGGATCGAGGAACGCGATGTATCCCACCAAGATGAGTTCGGATTCATCGGCCACCGAATAGGTCAGGTGACTCGCGACGGTTTCTTTCATCGCCACCGCCACCACACGCAGGCCGTCTTCGTTCAGTTCACGCGTGACCGTGTGCACGCGCTCGAGCATGTGTGCATCGAGCGCCACGTCCTGCTGTCCTTCGGCGCTGGCTATCCGTACGCGAGTGCATACCGCCAGCATCTCTTCCACCGCCCCTTTGCAGATCAACTCGTGGTGATCGTCACGCTCGGAGACGATGACCGACATGCGTCGGCGCTCGAAGTCGAAGGGAATTTCGTCGACCTTTCGATAGTCCTGCGCCAGCTTCAATTCGGTCTGAAGTTCAACGTGTTCGAGCACAGCCCTGTCGAGCAAATTCTTCAGTCCGGTCTGATAGTGACTGTTTAAAAAAGCGAACTTCAGCACTTCGTCCGACGGATTGCCAAAGACATCGGTCTGGCGCTCCAGTGCAATCTTGTCCTGCGTCAGTGTCCCGGTCTTGTCGGTGCAAAGCACATCCATCGCGCCGAAGTTTTGGATCGCATCCAGGCGCTTGACGATCACCTTTTTGCGCGACAACACGACCGCGCCCTTGGCCAGGGTCGACGTCACGATCATCGGCAGCATTTCGGGCGTCAACCCAACAGCTACGGCGAGCGCAAACAGGAATGCCTCGGTCCAGTCGCCCTTGGTGAAGCCATTCACAAGCAGCACGATCGGCACCATCACGAAGGCAAAGCGGATCAAAAGCCAGCTGACGCTGTTGACTCCGGCCTGAAACGCGGTGGGTGCCCGGCTGGTGGCAGTCACGCGTGTCGCCAGCGTGCCGAAATAGGTCTGGTTGCCCGTGGCGACGACCAGTGCGGTCGCAGAGCCCGACACCACGTTCGTGCCCATGAAGACAAGGTTGCGCGCCTCCAGAACCGTCGCAAACGATGACTTCTCATCAGCGAACTTCTCTACCGGCAGCGATTCCCCGGTCATGGCAGCCTGCGCGACGAACAAATCCTTGGCCGTCATCAAGCGGCAGTCGGCGGGAATCATGTCACCGGCTGACAGGGCCACATGGTCGCCCGGTACAAGTTCGCGAATCGGCACTTCGGCGCGGGACGGCGGACGCCGGGCGTTAAGGTGGAGATCAAAATATTTTTCAGCCACCTCGGTCGCTTCGGTCCCGAGGTCGCGACGGATCACGGTGGCGGTGTTGGTCACCATCGCTTTGAGCCGTTCGGCCGCACGATTGGACTTGCCCTCCTGGATGAAGCGGATCAAGGTGCTGAGCACCACCATCGTGCCGATCACGATCGTCGCTTTCAGATCGTTGGTCAGGAACGACACGCCGGCCAGCACCGTGAGCAGCAGGTTGAAGGGATTTTTGTAGCAATGCCACAGGTGAAGCCACCAGGGCAAAGGCTTTTCGTGCTCGACTTCGTTGGGCCCGAAACGTATCAACCTCTCGGCCGCTTCGGGGGCACTCAGCCCGTCTTCGTGCGACGCCAGACGAACCAGCGAACCGGGTATGTCGTCGGTCGCGGCCTTGAGCATGTCGCGCGAGACATGCTCGGGCACCGCCTCAGCAGCGCCTCGACCGCCTACGGTGTCCAGCAGCGCACCGCGCCCGAACAGTTGAGTGGCACGACGGCGCGACAGGAAGCCACCGAACCAGTTTTTAAAAATGTTGTCGACGAAATTCATGGGATGCTCCTGGCGGTGGACGAGGCGACCCAACGTGCCGGAGGCAGGCATGGCGGCGCTACACCGCCAGACGAGTGGCGGTGCGCGACCTGGACGCATAAATCATGGTTGCGCAATGCAAAGGGGAGATGCCGCATCACGGCCATGCGCTGCGTTTGAAGCAATAGAGAAAGCGCGTCGGCCACCAGGCGTGGAGACCAAGCGGCAAGCCCATCGGCAAACGCCGCCGCACCGTGCAGGTCCAGCAGGTGTCGCAAGACAACGGGGCGGCGTTCGGCGAGGGCGGAACGCAGGTGAGTTTTGAAATCTTCGCGGGTCATGAGGAGTCTCGTTCAAGCGCACACGGCGCCCAACTCCTCGCGCGGTCAAGCGTTGAGGAAATCCTTGAGCGACGCCGGGTACATGGGCATCGGGTCGAATGATTTGGTCGCGCCGAAGCGCGGACTGGGGGCGGGGTCCATGGCGATCTCCGGGCTGTCGAAAGTTGAAAGTCCAGCTCAGCGCCGCTGGGGGACACCAGTGTTTTGGACCGACTTCGCCGCGCGCACCCGCCGGCTGGACCACAGACTCGCGTAGACGTTTGTCTCGGGTGCGGCGAGCCGGTTGTCGCTACTCAGCGCCGCGCCTGCAGTGTGGGTCGGCCTTGCGGTCGAGGCGTTGGGAATCTTCGAGAAGCACACGGGAACTCCTTTGCTTTGAAGGAGCCGTTTGCCTGAAATAGAGCTTAAGCCGCGTCTGCGATGCCGCGATGTCAGGCTCGGACTGACGATCGGAAGAGACCGTGTATTGGGATCAGAACGCACGCCGATCGGCGTGGTTCACTGCTGCGGCGCGGAGTCCCACAGCGCAAAGCATTTGCGTTAGGGAGCCTGGCGCGCCGCACCCGCAAGGGCACGTTTTCTATCGCTGCGACTTAAGGCACTGTCCACGCAAAGGGCTCCAAAAATTGGGATAGCGCATTGTTGCAGCGCAGCAGCACCGACGTCAACCGAAAAACCACAAAGCTTGCGCACTCGCTCAGCTGTGCCGACACCCCTTCGCTGCGTTAGCCTGAGTCAGCCAATGCGCTCGCGGGTTCTTGCTCTGTACTGCACGTGAGCGATGCCAGTATTGCGGGCAACTCACCACTGTCGGCGGCCCACTGCCTGACCACGATGATCTGCTGGCGACTGTTGAAGGTCGTCCGGTTGTTGAAGCATTTCTCGAAGCCCGCGCTGATCATCATGATCGGGGAGTCGGGATCGGCGAAGTTGTCCTTCGCCCTGGGCGCCAGGTTGTCGAAGGTACGCATGAATGTCGAGTCTGACTTGACCGCTTGGACCGGTGCCGGAGGCACTTCGTCATCGTGCTTTTGCTGGCGCGTTTGCAAACGGTGCTTGGCTGCCTGGATGGCCTTCATCCGCTCGTAGCGCGTCGCCTCGTGCTTGCTGGCATTGTTGCGCAACTCGGTACCGTCCCCAGCCATAGGGACCAGTTTGACCAGCCCGAATTCCCCTGCGAGCCTGACGATCGGCACTAACAATGGCAACAGTTCCTCCAGATGCAGGGCGCGAAAGTCGTATGGCGTGCGATGCGTTTAGAAGTTGCTGGCTGCGCTCACCCGAAACGTCACGTCTTCATGCAGCTTGTGGGCGGTCTTGCGCGAGTAGGACACTACCGTGGCATAGCCGTAGACGTGTACCTTGACCTTCATGGCCAGATGAAACGGCTGAATGCGCGAGCGCCCGCCCTCATACCTGCGCCACGCTTGGCGCTTACGGGGGCGGCGACACGATCACGGCGGGCGCAGGTGATGCCGTTGTCGTAGGCAATACCAACGGCAACGGCAACGGCAACGGCAACGGTCCGGGCACCGGCATTCATCCGAACACCAACCGCCATGCCAACGTCAGCGGCTCTGGCAATGGCGCAAATGAAAACGCCGTCTACAGCATGGGCATTTATGGCGGGGGCAACATGGACCGGGTTAATGCGACCGGTGATAAATGGGGCGGCACCACCGCCAATGGTCAGGGCACCGGCATCTACATCAACAATGGCGCCCGGGCGAATGTTGCGGGCGGCGATGATGGCATCAGCCTGACGGGTACCGGCGATTACCTCGGCCTGCTGGGCGGCGAAGGCTACTCCGTGAGCGACTCAGGCAACAGCATCAACACCTGGGGTTACACAGGCTTGACCCTCACCGGCGACGGCAACAATCTGGGACTCGATGGAATCGGTGACTACCTCGGCGTGGCAGGCAACAGGAACAACGTGTCCATCATCAGTGGCACGGTGAATCTACTGCGCAACGGCTTCGGCCGTCTTCTCGCTCGTTATTCCGGTGGCAATCTGCTTCCAGAACTGCCGCTTCACCTCACGCCGAAGCGAAGGAGCGCCGGGCGGGCGCATCGAGACGCGTACGGTTAGCTTCTGCATCCACCCCGCAGGTCTTCCCATAACAGCTCCATGATTGAAGGTGTTACGACGACCGATTGATTTCGCCCACTACCGCTGGCCTGAATGGCGGTAGCGCATCGCTGATGCGAAGGTGATTCGTTCGATGTCGCGCAAAGGATGCTCACTTGACAACGCGGCTTGTGAAGGCTTCTTCGGCCGACTGAAAACGGACCTGTTCTATCTGCGCAACTGGTAGTCAATGAGCATTGAGAAATTCACACAAACACTGGGCTTATACATCCGTTGGTACAACCAAAAAACGGATCAAGATCTCCCTCGCCTCTCTTAGTCCTATTGAATATCGCAAGAGCATGGGTCTCGCGGCATAACCAGTCTAGGAATTCCGCCGCACCCCCAACAGGTCAGTTTTCCGCCGACGTCAACACTCCGTCACTGGCTCCACTGCGAACCTGCCGCCTGTTGCCACATTGGCGGTGGCATCTTTAGCGGTTCACGCCATGCAAGGAAGCTCGAACAGGGTGACCAGGTCGCCCAACGTTCGGCACGCTCGGCCTACGCTGCGACGCTTTCAGCGCGCGCCCTTGTGGTCTTTCTGGCCGGAGTTCTTGTGCCGCCCTTCGACTTCGGTGGATTCGGCTTTCTCCCGTTGTCGACTCGCATTCACCTGCGGAGAGGGGTGGCGTTGTCCTGGTTTAGGTGGAGGGCCTTTTGCGCGCTGCGGGTTCATGGCGTTCCTTCCGGATGTCGGAGGCGCGCCGGACCATTCCCGCACGCTCTAAATCGAATTTACGCAGTTGCCGTCCCCCGGACTGTGCGCTGGCCCACACTGCAAGGCCAAGCCATGCAACCGGTCGTGCGCGCCTCCTTACCCATCCACGTAGGTGGGCAAGCTCAATGCCAGCGAAGTGCCTCCCCACCGTCCCTTTGCCAGCTGTGCAAAGCCCCCCGAGCTTTCGGCGAAATTGACCACTGCGGCCAGTTCGGGGTTTGTCAACACACACGTTCCGGCGCCGGGGAAAAAGGGAGAGGGCACCACCGGGCCATAGGCGCTGTTCGTGATTTTCACAGTCCCGAACACATCGAGAAGGGTGCCACCGGCAGGCCCAACCGTGGCCTTCAGGACCAGCCGCCCGCCGTGGATGGCAGCCCAGTGCGACGTCTGCGTCAAGCGCTGGAGCACACTTTCCAATCTGCGCCGGTCTACCACCCATGCAAGGCATTTCCGATCCACGAAAACGTCAATGAAGATGCGCGTGTCCATCGAGTGGCGCAGGATGTCGGCCAGTGAACAAAGAAAAGGTAGGACTTCCAGGCGGGTGGGTACCAGATGCCGCCGTGCGACAGCCTCAGGGTGGCGTGCGACGGGTGCGTTGGCCGGGCTTGGCCGAACGTGACCGAGGTCAGGAAAACCATCTTCACACTCCATTGGGGCTCCTTGGCTGTACGGGAAAGACGTCGATGGCTCCGAGCTCAGTGCGCCGCCTGGTACCCCGCGCACGGCGCTGACTACAGAGCCGATGTGGCATCGCGTGCCAGGAGCTTGCTGGGCGCAAAAAACGCTTTTATGTCGAACCGACTCCTGGGTCTGTGCGCTGCCGCACCAGTGCGAGCGGTATCGACTAAAACAGTCCGGAGCCAAGGCGATCTCTTGTCCGCTTTGAATGGGGAGACGCGATTGACCGTCTAAACGTCATCAAAAGCTAATGCCTCGGTGAGTTCAGGCGAGGGCGAAGCTTTGCGTTTCTTGCGAATTGTCAAAGCAATCGCCTCACGTTCGTAGCCGGGCCGTCCAAAGTTAATTCTGGTGCATAGGATCAACGCACGCCGAGACCAACCACTCAAGGTGTGCGTATCGGCCACCATTGCCAAAGTGGTTTGCTTACGCGTTGTATTGCGAGAATTCGTGAGCTTCGTTTCGTCTTTCCGAGCGCATGAAACCCTCACTTCATAGGAAACGAAAAATCATGAGATCAACACTCCGAGCGTCGCGATGTATCAACGAATTCTAGTGCCGGTTGACGGCAGCAAAACGGCTTGTCGCGGGCTGCGAGAAGCCATTCAGCTTGCCCAGATAACCAAAGGACGCATACGTCTTGTTCACGTGGATGACGAGCTCCAAGTTGATCCGCGCGACGACCTGGACTTGCAAGCCCTCGACGACGAATTCTCAGGCGTTGAGCCCGGTGCCAAACTTCTTTCTCAATGTCTTCACGAAGTCGAACTGAGTGGCGTTACAGGCGACGTTGTACTCCGAAAGGGCATTGCAGGCGTGGTCTATCAAGAGATCGCGTTAGAGGCCAAAGACTGGTGTGCTGACATCATCGTCCTTGGCACTCATGCACGAAGCGGCTTGCCGCGTTTTGCTTTTGGCAGCAACGGCGACGAAATCCTGCACTGTTCGAATGTCCCGGTCTTGCAGGTGAAGCTTTGATTCGGCGTTGCAATGTCTCCGTCTCCGTTGTCGTTGTCGTTTGTCGTTGTCGTCTTTTTACCCTAAGACTTAGCCGGCACTCAGACTAGGACCCACGCTTCATTACTACAGATCGACATCCGACCGGAAAAATGCTGAGGATCATTTCCAGGTATTCCGATCTGTTCCATCGACCACCTTAAAAAACACGCAGCGCAAGGCGCACGTGATGGCCTCCACTCTCCATCGAAAGCACCCATGGCACTCCATCAGACTATCGAAAATCATAACGGCTCCATCGAGGACATCTACTCCTCCGGTACTTCGGAAAAATGCCTTCCGAAGTACCGCTTGCCCGAGCACTCCACCGAACCAGCGACCGCCTACAACCTCGTGCGTGACGAACTCTTGCTCGACGGCAATTCACGGCAGAACCTCGCGACTTTCTGTACGACCTGGGTTGAACCGGAAGTTCAGAAGCTCATGGCCGACGCCCTCGACAAGAACATGATCGACAAGGACGAATACCCGCAGACTGCCGAGATCGAGAACCGCTGCGTTCACATCATTGCGGACCTGTGGCACGCACCCAAATCGTGGGACGCGCTCGGCTGCTCTACGACCGGTTCAAGCGAGGCAGCCATGCTCGGCGGGCTCGCACTGAAATGGCGGTGGAAAAAAATGCGCGAAGCGGCAGGACTACCGACCGACAAACCAAATTTTGTGTGCGGCCCGGTGCAGATCTGCTGGAAGAAGTTCGCACGCTACTTCGACGTTGAAATCCGTGAGGTTCCGTTGCGGGGCAATGCACTGGGACTCGAACCTGCCGACCTTCGCGAGTTCTGCGACGAGAACACCATTGGAGTCGTCGCAACCCTCGGCGTGACTTTCACGGGGATCTATGAGCCAGTGGCTGCGTTGGCTGCAGCACTGGATGACATGCAGCGCGATCTCGGACTCGACATTCCCATCCACGTTGATGCGGCGAGCGGAGGGTTCGTGGCGCCGTTCATCCAAAAGGATATCGAATGGGACTTTTGCATCGAACGCGTGAAGTCCATAAATGCCTCTGGACACAAGTACGGTTTGGCGCCGCTGGGTGTGGGCTGGGTCATTTGGCGCTCGAAAGCGGACTTGCC
>NZ_JBJXIA010000041.1:0-13690 GCF_046115955.1 Variovorax sp. GrIS 2.14 | reverse complement strand
ATCGCCGGCGGGGCCAGCCCGACACCGGCAAAGAGACTCAACGCCCACGCAAAGCTTCGGGCCTTCGAGCGGCGCACGACGCCTGATTCGATGCGACGCCGGCCGGGCGTGCGGCTTGGAAAAAACTTCATAGCGGGTGGTGACAGGTGGAAGAACTTTGAAAGCAGCTACAACGCCAATGAGTCGCGACGAGAACACCACGAGGCAATTGACTAGCCAAAAGACCTAATAGTCCATCCATGCAATTCAAATGTCACAGCGGAGGTCATAAGACGCGTTTCTAGCAGAGTCTAGTGATGAGCGTGTGTCGCAACTTTAATATGCCCGGAAACGACAGGGCGCACACAAAATATTCGCTCGACAGAATGAAAACAGGACTCATTCATTTAGCCTTGGTTCCGAAACACCAGGTTTTTTTGACTTCTGCACTTCTCGCAGGCATTGAGTTGAAGAAACACTATTGTTGGCGCCGGCGCGTATTTGACCCAGATGCCGACGGTAGGCATGACCCATGCCATCACCTCCCAAACTCAATGCTGGCAATGATTTCCATTGCCAGTCTTTGATTCAACGAAACTCCAGCATCCGAGTCAATTACCGACCGGCCGCAACACCGGTTGCTGTCAGGGAAGCCAGCGGCGAGCTAACTCTAGAAGCAGAGAATCTGAAGAATATCTTTGTTCCTCATTTCTGTGGGCAACCCTGTGGACGAAGCAATTTTGAACGCGCACAGCGCCTGGCCCGCCTGCATTTCCTGTCGATTGCACGGTTTTTAAGCAATGCCGCGTTGTTGTCGCTGGGCATGGACGACGGGTAGCAAAGCGGCCATGCAACGGATTGCAAATCCGTGTAGCCCGGTCCGCTCTGATGCTGCGAACCGCTGGTGGCGCATCTGGTCTAAAAAAGGAAGGTGAGCAGCCTTCACCAAGTCAGGGCCATGCCTAGTTTTTCAAACGCATGTCGGAGTTTTAACGCGATGTTCAAGCGTGCGCACGGCCACTCCAGCGAGGGCAACGGAAATTCAGCGTGACCGCCGTTTGCCGTGTCATTCCGCAGCCGGGCGTGTGCAGATGGCATCGGTCTTGGGCGCACTGCAACAGTGAACCGACTCAAGGCGTTGTGTCCACGCTCGAGCGGGGATCCGTGCTGCTTGGACTGATCGATTGGTAGGCCAGCCCCGCGAGCGCCACAAGGCAAAAAACGGCGCCGGTATGGAACGTGACCGTCGCGCCGAATCGATCCCACAACAATCCGGCAACGACGCTGGCCACGAGCAAAGCCACGCCACTGACCAAATTGAAGAACCCGTAGGCAGTGCCTCGCAAGTCGGCAGGGGCAGTGTCCGCCACCATCGTGGCGAGCAAGCCCTGAGTGATGCCCATGTGAACGCCCCACAGCGCGACGCCAATCAGCACGACGGCCCAATGATCGCTGGCCGCGAGCACCACATCTGCCACGATCAAGACAACGAGGCCGGTCGCCAGCAACTTGCGATGGCTCATGCGGTCGGAGAGTTTGCCAAACGGATACGCGGCCAATGCGTAGACCAGATTCATCGCCACCATCACCAGCGGCACCAACGCGACGGGCACCCCACTCTGATGGGCCCGCAACACCAGGAACGCCTCGCTGAACCGGGCCAGCGTGAACACCGCGCCAATACACACCACCCACCAGTAAGAGGAGCCAAGGCGCCGGAGATTCTCGCGACCGATCGGATTGATCCGCTTCGCGACTGGCTTGGACGCAGGCTCCCGAAGACCGAATGACAGCAGCGCGACGGACATCAACCCGGGGATCACCGCAACCCAGAAAACGGCTCGGAAATCGTTGGCCCAAAGCAGCATCAAGGTAACGGCCAGCAGCGGGCCCAAAAACGCCCCGACGGTGTCAAGCGACTGGCGTAAGCCAAAGGCCGCGCCCCGCAGGTGCGGTGGCGAGACGTCGGCCACCAAATCGTCTCGCGGCGCACCGCGTATCCCCTTGCCTACGCGATCCAGAAGCCTGGCCGTCAGCACGAGCCCAATGGACGGAGCGAGTGCAAACAGCGGCTTGGTCAGTGCGCCCAGGGCATACCCAAATACGGCCAGCCCCTTGCGCTTGCCGAGGTAGTCGCTCAGTGTCCCAGAGAAGATCTTGACGATGAGCGCGATTGATTCGGCCAGCCCTTCGATCAAGCCGACCGTAAGTGCGCTAGCACCCAGGGTTGAAACCATGAACAGCGGCAGCAAGCTGTGGATCATCTCGGAGGAAATATCCATCAACATGCTGACGAACCCGAGCACCCATATGCCGGCTGGGATTTGGCGCAGTGTCGCGCCCCGACGGGTTGAGTTCACATGATCCTCAGGTTTCGTTCGTTGTTTTTTACACCCTCAGGGTTGATAGGTGCGGAGGAATATGGGAAGTCGCGCCGACTATGGCTCGCAATGAAATCGTCTCGTCGGGGCAGATAGGGCAAATTTAACGAGCAGTGTGGCCGGCAAAGTGTCTTCACTTGCGTCTAAAGGTGAACTTGACGAACGCGGACGATGACCAATCACCCCGAGGCGATTCAAAACGTCTTGCAGGTGACGCGATGCGTTGGTTCGCCGCGCGCCCACCCTAATCATGACGCTCGGTCAATCCAGGATGACTTGAACGTTGAGCGTTTCGGTTCTTAAGGATTCCATAAGCCGTTGTGCACCAAGCTGGATGGGGCGTTTCAAGAATCACCATCCCAAAAATCAAGATCCTTCATGCACTTCGGCCCATACGATCAATACCCATTTGGTTTTTCACCGCCTTGCGCCCGACCAGCTGGTCCGAATCGGAGCGGCTGCTGTATTGACTTTGAGCACCATCGGTTTTGCTGCCGAGGCCATTGGCGTGTGCGCGAACGGGTTGGCAATTGCCCTGGACGGCTCCATTCAGATATGGATGCGCGCCTATCGGCGCGTCGGCTTCTGAACAGGTTTTTAACCTGATAACCCAAGCACACAACACTGTCGAGGTGCTACTCCTTGCGCTGACGCTCAGCCGGTACTTCCACCGCGCGCATGAGCGATTTTGGTCAGCTCTAGCTACTATGGTGGTTCCCAGCGGAATGCTGCTGAACCTGCACATGAAGCATATATTTCAACGTGATCGGCCCGAGGGTACAGTGCTTGATGGGTTGTCGAGGGTGCTTAGTTTCCCAAGCGGACACACTATGGCAGCAACGATTGTCTATGGCGCAGTAATCGCTGACCGCCTCTCAATGCATAAGCAAGACCGCGGACGCGCCAACGCTGTAACTGCATTCCTCACCAAGATCGTGGCAGTGGCCCTGAGTCGCGTGTATCTCGGCGTGCACTATGCGAGTGACGTGTTGACTGCAATGTTCGAAGGCGTCGCCTGGCTGGCTGTCTGCTCTCTTTTCATTCCCGCGCATGCCGCTGCGCCCAATGTCAAAACTCTGTGCAAATGAGATGCAGACTTCTTTTGTGGCTGGCCCTCGCATCGATCCAGGGATGCAGCTTCTACAAGGCCGAAACGCTGCCCAATGCGCCGGAATTTCCTTTGGATGTCGCCGCGGTTGGCGCGCCTTCTTTGTCACCGTTAACCGCGACATTGCTTCCGCCACATCCATTCGATGCATCAGACGGATTGGACATCACCGAGGTCGCGACGCTTGCGGTCCTCAATAATCCCGATCTTCGTGCAGCGCGATTGGCGCTTCGGGTTTCCAAGGCACAAAGCTTTGCTGCCGGCCTTTTGCCCGACCCTCAGATCAATTTCAGTCATGACTTTCCGAAAATCACAGGCCCGGGCATCAGCACAGCATTTCTCGTTGGTCTGAGCTATTCGGTCAATACGCTTTTGGCGCACTCGACCGTGAGAGCTGCCGGAGACAGTGACGATAAGCAGGCCGAGCTGAACTTGGCTTGGCAGGAATGGCAGACGATTGCGCAGTCACGGATGCTGTTTGTACGTCTGAAAGGTGCGGAAGCGAGAGACACTCTGCTCACGCAGACACGCGCTGTCCTGGCCGATCGCGTCGATCGCATGCAGCGTGCACTGACCCAGGGACTGCTGAGCCTTGATGCGGTGACCCCTCACCTGGCCGCGTTGCAGGACATCGAGCGGCAGGTAAGCGATCTGCGACGCCAAACGAATCAGGGCCGCTATGAACTGATTGCGCTGCTCGGGCTGGGACCTGACACCGTGCTCGTCTTGCAAGACAGCCCGGCGCTGCCTTTGATCGAAAGCACATCAATCGACCTCGAATTGCCTGCCCTGCTTGCGGCGCGGCCAGACATCAGGGCATTGCGCGCTGGGTACCAAGCGCAGGACGCCAGATACCGCGCAGCGCTTCTCAACCAGTTTCCGGCGTTCACTTTCGGGGTCCAGCGAGCACGCGATACCAGCAATGCTTACACGCGGGGCTTTTCCATCAACCTAAGCTTGCCGCTCTTCAATGGCGGCCGCGGGGATATACGCGTTCAGGACGCTACGCGCGACAAACTGCGCGCGGACTACCAGCAACGGCTCAACTCCGGCAGTACTGATGTCCACCGGCTGCTCAGTGAACAGGCGATCAGTCAACACCAGCTCGTGGGTGTTGAGCGCGCACTACAAACCTTGCACTCAGCCAGAGACCGCATGCGCGAGGCCTTACTCGCCCACAACGTCGATGCGCTGGCACTTGCAACTCTTGAGACCGCCACGCTGGCCAAGGAAACCGAACGCATCGACGCGTTACAGGCGCTGCAGGAGCAACGCATCGCCCTTTTGACCCTCACCGGGAACAGCGGAAATTTGACGCCATGACCCCTTCAAAAAACGACCGCTCTTGCCGAGGAATTTCGTTTTGAACCGTACGACCTTCAACAAGACGACGGTCGCAGTCGTGCTGGTCGCGCTGTGCGGCGCCGCATTGCTTTGGGCTCGAGCAAAAACGCCGTCGACGACGACCACAGCCGATGCAGCCGGACCCAGTGCGGGCGGCGTTGCAAGCGTCGTCACCGCCCTGCCGGCCAAGATGCGCGCGCCTGTGACGACCATTGCGTGGGGCGAAGTGTCGCCCGCGCAAACTCAAACGATCAGTTTTGCGAGGCCGGGCCAGCTCGCAGCATTGAATGTCGTCATCGGACAGCGAGCAGCCAAAGGCACGGTACTGGCGCGCCTGACGGCGGATCCACTTGCCGCGGCAACCCTGGAGCAAGCGCGAAGCGCTTCGACTTTGGCGGAGGGCGAAGTCAAGAGAATGCAGGCGCTGTTTGCTCTTCAGCTTGCCACAACATCCCAGGTAGACACCGCCAAACGAGTGGCCCAGGATGCCCGCAGCGCGCTCGACGCACAGCAGGCTTTGGCAGGAGGCCGTGACGCGACCGAAGCCACAGCACCATATGACGGCGTTGTGATGGGCCTGACCGCTGCTCTAGGTGACAGGCTGGCCGCCGGCGCGCCCATTTTGCAGTTCGGACGATCCGACCGGTTACGCGCGCTGCTTGGAATCGAACCTGCGGACGTCGCCAAAATCCATGTCGGTGACCTTGTGACCCTTAACCCATCAAGTTCACCAGGGCCGGACGCGCCCGGCGTTCTCAGCATGGAGGGCAAAGTGAGCAGTCTTCAAGGCCTGCTCGACCCAAAGACTCAGCTTGTGAATGCACAAGTCACGCTCTCGCCTGACGTCTCGCCAATGATCGTGGCGGGAACCCGAGTGAAGGCTCAGATAGTGACGGGAAGCCAGGACGGATGGGCCCTGCCTCGGCAAGCCGTTTTGACGGACGATCGCAGCGCTTACGTGTTTGCCGTGATGAACGATATGGCCCATCGGGTCGACGTGCGCCGCCTGTCCCAGTCGCAAAACGTGATCGTCGTAAGCGGACCGATCACCGAGCAAATGCGAATCGTCTCACTGGGAAATTACGAACTTGTGGATGGCATGAAGACGCAGGAGAAAAAGCCGTGAGAACAGCCGCGTGGTTGCACGGTCACCGCCGCTCTGTTCTCTTCTTTTTGGCGCTTCTGACTTTTATCGGTGCGTTTTCCGCCACACAGCTGCCAGTTTCCCTGTTTCCGACAGTCCAGTTCCCGCGCATCGCGCTGTCGCTGGATGCGGGCGACCGGCCAGCCACGCAAATGGAGCTCCAGGTCACTCGCCCGGTGGAAGAAGCCGTGCGCAGCATTCCGGGCGTACTGAATGTGCGGTCAAGTACCAGCCGCGGCGCAGCCGAAGTGTCCCTGAATTTCGCATGGGGCACCGAAATGGTGGGTGCCACGCTTCAGGTCAATGCGGCGCTGGCTCAGATCCAGACAGGGCTGCCGGCAGGCACACGAATCACCGCTCGGCGAATGGATCCCACGATCTTTCCCATCATCGCCTACAGCCTGACGTCGGAGAGCATCAGTGCCGCAGCGTTACGCGATCTGGCGACATACCAACTCGGCCCCCTCCTTTCGAGCATCAACGGCGTCGCGACAGTGCAGGTGCAAGGAGGCGCGATCGAAGAAGTCCGAGTCACCGCGGACCCCCGTCGGCTCGGGAACTTCGGCTTGTCTATGGATGATCTGGCTAAGGCATTGACCGCCGGCAATGTACTGACGGCTACCGGCCGCCTCGAAGACCACTACAAACTGTTCCTGGTTCTGGCGGACACGCGGTTCAAGGGTCTGGATGAAGTGCGTCAGACTGTTGTTGCCAGCGGTTCGAACGGCGTGGTGCGGGTCAGCGACGTGGCCGACATATCCAACATGCCTCGGCCGGAATATGTGCGGGTGACTGCCGACGGCAAGGACGCCGTGCTGGTGTCCATCCGCCAGCAACCCGGAAGTAACAGCGTCCAAATCGCAACCGATGTGTCTGCAGCCTTGTCCGCCTACGCGCCCAAGATGCCCAAGGGGGTGCACGTAGCAAACTGGTACGACCAGAGCAAGCTTGTCACAGCTGCGGCGACGAGTGTTCGCGATGCCATCCTGATTGGCGTCTGCCTGGCAGCCATCGTGCTGCTTGTGTTCCTGCGCAATCTTCGCCTCACAGCCATCGCCGTCGTTGTCGTGCCTGCAGTCCTCGCAATCACGGTCGTCGTGCTGTATCTGCTTGGCATGAGCTTTGACATCATGACGCTGGGTGGAATGGCCGCGGCTGTGGGCTTGATCATTGACGACGCGATCGTGATGATCGAACACATCGAGCGGCGCATAGAAAGGTTCAAGGCAGGCAACGAAGGGGAACTGGCAGACCGGATCGGCACCGCGGCCGTCGAGTTCCTGCGTCCGCTGGCAGGGTCGAGCGCCGCGACGCTGGTGATCTTTGCGCCGCTAGCATTTCTGTCCGGCGTGACAGGCGCGTTCTTCAAGGCGCTGTCGCTCACTATGGCAGCCGCACTCGCCATCTCGTTCGTCGTGACATGGCTGGCAGTGCCCCTGCTTGCCCAACGATTGCTGCATGCACGCCCCGCTGCTAAGCAGGATCGTTTGACCCGTCGGTTTCGCATCGTTTATCGACGCTGGTTGCCGAAAGTCCTCGCGCGCCCCTGGTGGGCAGTGCTCTGCGCCTTTGTGCTGATAGCGGTCGGTGGGCTAGCATTTCAACGTGTTGGCTCAGGGTTCATGCCCTCGATGGACGAGGGCGGTTTTATCCTGGACTTTCGCATGGCTCCCGGCACCTCGCTGACGGAAACAGACCGCGTCGCCAAGCAGGCGGAGGAGTTGCTCATGACGATTCCAGAAGTCGATACGTATTCGAGACGCACGGCCACGGGCTTGGGCGGCGGGCTGAGCGAGAGCAACCAGGGGGACTTCTTCGTTCGTCTCAAGGACGGCCCTCGAAGACCGGTGCAGGATGTCATGCAAGACGTGCGCGCAAAGTTCGAGGCCCAGATCCCAGGGCTCAACATCGAGCTTGCTCAGCTAATGGAAGACTTGATCGGTGACCTGACCGCGGTACCTCAGCCTGTCGAGGTCAAGCTCTTTGGAGTAGACAGGGCGGCCCTTGAACAGACCGCTAAGCGAGTTGCTGCACGCGTGGCAAAAATCCCAGGCCTGGTAGCCGTGCGCGATGGCATCAATCCAGCAGGCGACGCGATCAACGTCACTGTCGACCGCACCAAGGCCGCAGCAGAGGGGCTCGATCCCGATGCAGTCGGCAAGACGCTTCAAACCTACCTGACGGGTGCCGTGACAACGTCGTTTGCACGCGGTTCCAACATCACCGACGTGCGTCTGTGGATTCCGGCGGAGCAACGCACAACAGATGACCAACTTGCGCAATTGCCCATCAGGGCGCCGGATGGTCACAT
Source organism: Variovorax sp. GrIS 2.14 (assembly GCF_046115955.1). Lineage (NCBI taxonomy): Bacteria > Pseudomonadati > Pseudomonadota > Betaproteobacteria > Burkholderiales > Comamonadaceae > Variovorax > Variovorax sp. GrIS 2.14. The sequence goes on along the minus strand of NZ_JBJXIA010000041.1, from coordinate 5,423 downwards.
GGTGCCTCTTGGCCGGATTGCCGCGTTCGAGACGCAAATCGGCCAGGCACAGATCGCACGCGAAAACCTGAAAGCCATGGTCGCTGTCACTGGACGCATCGAGGGACGAGACCTCGGCTCGGCCGTCGCCGACGTCAAGACCGCAATGCTCGAGGCCAACATTCTCCCCGTGGGGGCCTACTACGAACTCGGCGGCCTGTACCAGCAGCAGCAGGTGGCATTCAAAGGTCTGATGCAGGTCTTTGCCGCGGCCACAGCGCTGGTCTTTCTCCTACTGCTCTTTCTGTTTGAAAGTTTCACTCTCACCCTTTCGATCCTCATTACTTCCCTGGTGTCTGTCTCTGCCGTCTTTATCGGCCTTTGGATAACCGGCACTGAACTCAACATCTCCGCAATGATGGGGATGACCATGATCATCGGAATAGTGACAGAAGTGGGAATTTTCTACTTTTCCGAGCAGCAAGAGCGCATCGATCAAGGCTGGAGTCATCGCCGCAGCCTCGTCGCGGCCGGCCAATTCCGCGCGCGTCCTATCGCCATGACAACGCTCGCGGCCATCTTGACACTCATGCCACTTGCGCTTGCGATCGGAGCCGGCTCTGAAATGCAGCAACCCCTAGCCATTGCAATTATTTCGGGACTCGTCGTGCAATTGCCATTGGTGCTGTTCTTCATGCCGGCGCTTTACCACATCTTTCAGCCCCTGCGGTCTCGACCGGCATCACTCCAAGAACGGCCGCTCGCTGCCACCGTCTCGTGATGAGCAGATCAATGGCCAGCGGCATCCGGTACTTACGCGAATCACGGCGTCGGAGTTGGAATGTCGTTTTACCGCTTATGTCCTCTCATTTCGACCCAGTCCCACTGATCTATTCGCCGCGCAAGTCAGAACGGTTACGGGCAAAACATGCCTCTTTCCAAAGGTAGGCGCAGCATGACAGCTCCACACTCCGCTTTTCCCCCTATGTCAGATGACTACGATCCGTGGTACCAGTGGCTTCGGCATTCTCGACATGGCGATGACGCCGCATTGCAGCAGATTGTTCAAGGAGAGGTGGTCGGGTATGTGAATCGTCTACTGGATGCGATATCGTGGCGTTCAGACATGACGCTGTTGGACGTGGGCACTGGAGAGGGTGCAGTGGCATTTCGTGCCATCGAACGCGTCGGATCCGCACTGCATGCGGTGTTCACCGACATTTCTCCAAAACTTCTTCGCTATGCCAAGGACAAAGCTTTACAGACCGGTGTAGCTGAGCAATGTTCCTTTCTGCTGCGGAGTGCGGATGCGCTCACCGACATACCCAGCGGATCGATTGACGTGGTGACCAGTCGCGCCGCACTGGCCTATGTTTCTAATAAATCTGGCGCACTAGACGAGTTCTTTCGGGTGCTAAAACCTGGGGGCCAGATATCCATTGCGGAGCCCATATTTCAGGACGAGGCCCTTGAGCTGGTATTTGCGACGGACTGGCTGGCGCGCCATGCAGAGGCTGGTTCCTCCCCGCTGCCCCTTTTGCTGCGCTGGAGAGCGGCGCAATGGCCCGACACACTGGAGAAGCTCCAGGTCAATGCGCTGATGAACTACTCCGAGCGCGATCTATGGAAGCTCTTCGATGCGTGTGGATTCGTAGGGCTTCACATGGAACTCCACTTTGACATGCGTGCCGTGCCCGCAATCAGCTGGGAGTCATTTTTGCGTAGCTCGCCGCACCCTTTGTCTCCGCCTGCCGGGGTCATCCTTGCCGAGAAGTTTTCGCCGGGCGAAAGCGCTTGCATCGAAGCTATCCTCCGTCCGGTGATCGAAGCCGGCAATAGCAAGGCGACCGTCCGACTTGCCTACCTAAGCGCGACCAAGCCAGAATTCCAATTAAACCGCTGAGCAGGTGCTGCTGAAGATCAGGAAACTTTGCAGACGCCTTGAGCGTCAACTGGGACTTAATTGTTTCTTAAGCCGGACAGTCATATGGTCCAGCCATGAACGATCAACCCCGTCCGCTGTCTGTGTTATCCAATGCGGTAGCAGACAACTGCGCAACAGAGGGCTTCATCCTACTTCAAGAAGCAGGATGGTTTCGACCCACGCGTGCTTCTGGGGGCGTCGCCGCGCAGCGACGCCGCACTGAGTCAGAAGAATTGGCGGTATCGCCATTTTCGGCCTGTCGTACTTCCACTTGATTGGCTTGGGGTCCTTGGGATGGGCTTTGATGTAGCGCGTAAGCTTCTTGTCGAGATCCTTGACCGGGACGAAGATGCATCGGCTGATCACGTCCCGCTGGATGAGCGAGAACCAGTTCTTTACCTGGTTGAGCCACGAGGAATACGTCGACGTGCAGGGAATCCGGACCTGGTTGTGTTCTACAAGAAAGGTATTCGGCAGCACAGTCTTGTTGCTGCTGACGTTTTCGCAGATCGTGAATCCCTCGTCGGGCGGGCTGACTGCCGAGCACGTCCTGCAGGTATCCTCAAAAGTGTGCAAGCACCAATCCCGGAATTGTTTCCGCACCGCAACGGCTCTATGGCAGATTGGAAGAATTAGCGGCTTTGGCAAGTCGTCGATGTACATGCGACGATCACGCGTTGTCGCGGTGACTTGATCGAATGCGGCGTCATGGCAATCATGGAGGTTTTTCCTTGGCGTCACAACGACATAGAGCTGCAACATGTACGGGACGACTATCGGCGCCGACGCACCGACCCGCGCGTCCTGGCCTGTGCGATACCGCGACAGTCTTACCGACGTCACCCTGGCGGCGTCCTGACAATTCAGACCACGACGAGAGGTCCGTCTCAGTGGAATCATGAAGACGATGCGCATCCTTCTCGTCGAACACAGCTCTGCCGCCAGCGCCTTTTTGCTAACCAGTTTGATCCATTCGGGGCATGAGGTAATCCGAGCGACGAATGTTGAGGAAGCCGATCAAAAGTGGCGCACAGCAAACGTAGATGTGGTCGTGCTCGATCAACTGCCGATGCACACCACCAGTTCGAGTGATCTCGCACGCGAACTGGAGGCGCTGCGTCTGGAGCGCGGCCGCGGCAGTCGCACTCCAGTGCTTGTACTGAGCGCGCGCAATACCACCGAGGATCGAATCGCGGGGCTCGATGCAGGAGCCGACGACTATCTTGGAAAGCCGTTTGACGTTCGCGAGGTAGAGGCCAGGTTGCGCGCTTTGGTGCGATGTTCGCAGGGCGCCGAAGACGCCGTCGAAGTCGGGCAGCTGAAACTCGATCGTAGAGCGCGCCGCTTCGCCCTCGCAGGCAGGCCGCTCGATCTCCCGGTCCGGGAGTTTCAGGTCCTTTGGGAACTTATGGATTCGCCCGGGAAAGCCATTGCCAAGAACGTATTGTCGGCAGCGCTTTCTTCCAGTGCGAAGGCACTTAGCGACAACGCGATCGAAGCTTTTCTCCATCGATTGCGCAAGCGACTACAGGGCAGCGACGTCGTCATCCTTACCATACGACGCGCCGGCTACATGCTGCTCGCACGGACGGCCAGCTCCGACGATCGTCATCGATAAAGTGAGAGGATTTGTCGCGCTAACGGCGGACCGCCCGTCTTCCGCTGCGCAAAGGAAAAAGCTCGTGTGCGATCGAAGCTTTGAGGATGTGATTGCGCGGTAGTGGTTAGGCGGTGGTGCAGCAACCCCTTACTGACATCGTCACCGTACCGGAACGACGGACGTTCTGCTGGTTTCGGATGTCGCTTGACATCTGGACTGAACGGCTAATTCTGTCGAGTGAGAACAGTTGTTTCGGCGCGCCGTTGCGGTGTGGAAGCCGTTGTTTTGCTTCGTTCGCCTGTTTGAGTGCGTATTTCGGCGAAGGTAACCGAAGATTTCGGCATGGTAGTCTTCACTCGTGCCTAAAATAACTTTTCGCGGTCTGCCGCTGCGTGCGGTAGTAGGCTGATTGGGTTATCGCCTTTGCCGTGCCGTGTCATGCAGAGGTCGCTGCAGCCCGCATTGAACGGCTGAGTGGAGTGTTCCAGGACTGCGCATCATCGAACGAACCTGAGAAGCTTGCCCTGTCCTCCCTCTGGGCGTTTTCCGCGAGCACATCAAAGGCCATCCACAACGATCCTTGCATTCAAGGCGACTCGAAGAAAATGGAAAGCGGTGTACCACTTTTGCACTTCTGGCGCCTCACCACGCGCTTGGGTGAAGCGCAAATCTTGCTCCCTGCAGCTCTGTTCGCTGCACTGACGCTGTCGGCGCGACCGGCCTCTCGCCCGTTTGTTTACCGGTGGGTCGCATTGCTAAGTGCGGGTGTTGTCGTCACGATAGCGAGCAAAGTCGCCTTCATAGGTTGGGGTACGGGCTGGGCAGCTGTGAACTTCACCGGAATGTCAGGACACGCGATGCTTTCAACAGCCGTTTATCCTGTGCTTCTCGGAACGTTCGCGAGCACAGGAGCTGGCACGAGGCGGAACGTTGCGATCGGCGCCGGTTGTTTGCTCGGTATTTTAATTTGTGTTTCGCGCCTGCTGCTAGGCGCGCACTCCCTTGCGGAGGTTCTTGCCGGTGGTTTGGTCGGCGCGCTGATCACCGGCCTCCTCTTCAGCAATAATCACCAGCCTTTCGAAGCCGTCACTCCGGTCATTCTTATTTTGTTGGTGACGTGGCTCGCTCTCATGTCGGCATTTGCTCCTTCTTCGAGAACATTCTCAGCCGTAACCGAACTGTCGCTTTATATTTCAGGCCAGGAGAGGCCCTACACGAGGAGCCGGATGATGCGAGATTTCCGACGCCAGCAAAGTCGCTAAAAAACTGTTTACTTTGCCCAATAATGGGTCACGTGCCGCTAAGCGCCGGTCTTGCCCAAGTTGCTGCAAAGTTTGCCCGGCGGCGCAACACAAGTGAGCGCTCAGGCCACTTTGAAGGCTCCAATAATGAGATTGCAAATAGTCGGATCGCAGGCTGCGATAGTGCCAAGTCAACCTCCGGCCCTTTCCGCCTTTGGGCTGTGTGCTGGTCTAATTTCCACGGACACCTCGATAGGTGGAATCCACCTGCACGGGAAACATGACCAAGAAACAACGAAGGACGTTCGACGAGGCGGCTCGGCTGCGGACGCATAGTCCGTACATCCAAGGCTTTTGAGCACGATCTGCGCCGGGCGGACACCGCCCCTCAACATTCCCCGGAAAGCTGCCCATTCGGTACGCCAAGCTGCCACGACTCAGTGACGGTTGCAATTCCGGCGCCTGCACTAATCCAGGAACGCGTTCAGCTCTAACGTTTTGTCGAAGACAGCATGGCAGGCCGCGCAAGCAGTGGACTCCTCTCCAGTCGCTACAGTGGGTATCCAACCCATTCACCGGAGAGATTGCAATGTCCCGACTCGTATCGATTCGCACGCTCGATTCACCCCACCTGGACGCTTCGGACGAAACCTGGCGCGCGCGCGTGCACCTGGCCGCG
>NZ_JBJXIA010000040.1:0-14696 GCF_046115955.1 Variovorax sp. GrIS 2.14 | reverse complement strand
TCGCCCCCAGAATGCCCGCTTGATGAGCCGCTGATTGATCTCAGGGCGACCTGGCGAACGCATCGCCGGTCGCCCAGTCTGCTCTTGCATCCACCTCTTTGCTCTTCCCATACAACACCTCCATAGTTGAGATGTTGCGACCACCGATTGAATCCACCCAGTACGCCAGCCAGGCCTTCAGGGACGCACTCCAGGAGTACGGCATCACCGGCTCGATGAGTCGCAAAGGAAACTGCTGGGACAACGCATGCAGCGAGACGTTGTTCGGCTCGTTGAAGGTGGAGCGACTGCACGGCAAGCGATTCAAGACCAGACGCGAGGCGAAGGACGAAACCATCGACTGGCTGCTCTGGTACAACCGCGCTCGGCTGCATTCGACACTGGCCTACGTCAGCCCGATGCAGTTCGAGCAGGACTGGCTTGCCAATCAGCCACAGCAAGCCAATTCATGAGTTCGGCTATGGGGTACGGATTGCACGGGCAAGGTCACAACGCTAGGCGCGTGGCGGTCCCTGCACGTCGCGGCTCCATGTGTAGATCGACAGCGGCTGGCGCCTGAACTCGTCGGTGTCGTTGTTCAGGATGGACTCGAATGGCGCCACCATAAAGTTCTTGGCCGAGCAATGGACGATCGTTCTTGTTTCACCGCCGGCATCGACTGCGGTCACGATCCCGACGTGGCCGAACTTTTCGTTGCGTGGCTTAGGGTAGACGACTAGGCAGCCGGGCGCGGCCTTTGCCAGTTTCCGGAATCGGGTCGCGTGACCGTTGGCGTCGGCCCAGATGCTGTCGGTGTTGATCCAGACTGTGGGTGCCGGCTGGCGCGTGAAGTCGAGCGCCCAACAGACGAAGCCGGAACAGTCGCAGCCCGGCAGTGTCAGGCCCGGCTGATTCAGGTCGATATCGGCATGGCTGGCAATGCGCTGCCACTGGGCTCGCTCTTCAGCTGACGCGGACGCCAGCTTTGTGGCGACGTCGAAGTCCTGCGCGGGCGACTCCGCAGCCGGATCGAAGCCGCCTTTGCCGTCGCAATATACGATGCGTTCGTAGCCGGGCCTGCCGTCGCCGACCATCGACAACGCGCGGGCCAGCAGTTGCTCGACACTTTGCATGAGGTGAATTCCGGTTGAGTTTGCCGAACCATAGCTGCGCTCGCCCGTGCTGGCGATAGCGCCTTCGCGTTATGCCCGCCCCACGCGCGATTCGAGACAATATGCGCATCCGCTCGCGAAAGAATTAAGGAAGCGCATGGCCATCAGGGTGTTGATCGTCGAAGACGAACCGGAATTCACGCGGCGGTTTTCAACCGCCGTTCTGAGCGATTCCGAGCTCGGCCTGGTCGCCGCCGTGTCAAGCGGTGCCGCAGGCATCGCCATGCTCGACCTCGAGCGGCCCGACGTGCTGCTGGTCGATCTCGGGCTGCCGGACATCAGCGGCGTCGAGGTCATTCGCCATGCCGCGCTGCGGCATCCACAGTGCGACGTGCTGGTCATCACCATGTTCGGCGACGACGATCATGTAGTGGCCTCGATCGAAGCCGGCGCCAGCGGCTACCTGCTGAAAGACGCCTCGGCCGAGCGCATTGCAACAAGCATCCGCGAACTGCACGCGGGCGGCGCGCCGATCAGCCCCGGCATCGCGCGCCGCGTGCTGGCGCGCTTTCGGTTGGCGGTGAAGCCCATCGCTGTTACCGGTCCCGATGAACCGGCCACACCGACGTCGCCATTGAGCGCCCGCGAAACCGAGTTGCTGCGGCTCACCGCCAAGGGCCTGACCTTCGAGAACATCGGCGAACTGCTCGGAATCTCGCCGCACACGGTGGTGGCGCACGTGAAGAAGATCTATCGCAAGCTGGCGGTCCACTCGCGCGGGGAGGCGGTGTACGAAGCCAGCCAGATGGGTCTTTTGTGATTCTGGTCTTGCAGGTCGTGCGTTTCTTGCGGGCGTTTCGGGCGGTGACTCGAATGGTGCGCCTGCTCGCCTGCGGTTCGGTCGCGGCTTGCCTGTTGTCCGGCGTGGGCGCAGTGGCGCAGGTGCGGCAGATCGATCGCCTGCTGATGCTGGTGGCCGACGACACGACGCCGCCGTCCGCGGATCGACCCTGGGTTTCCACCGCGCTTCCGGTCAATTCCAGTTCCGATGGTCTCGATGGGCACGGTGCGGCTTGGTACCGCGTGGCGTTCGATCGGACCAGCATCGGCGCTGGCACCACATGTGCCGTGTACCTCCCTTACCTCTATGACGGCGGCCAGGTGTGGCTCAACGGCGAGTTTGTTCGAGCGATCCCCGAAAGCTCCGATGCCCTACGGGTGCGCTGGGAGCGGCCGCATCTGATCGTGCTGCCCGCCAACCTGCTCCGGCTCGCCGGCAACGTATTGGACATCCGCGTGGCAGGAGTGCCTGCGGCCACGCCGCGCCGGCTCCCGCGCATCGACCTCGGGCCGGAGGTCCAACTGATGCCGCGCTACGACGCCCGATTGTTCTTGGCCCGGACCATGCCGCAGATTACCGTGCTGGTGTGCCTGCTGGCGTCGGGCTGCGTGCTTTTCATCTGGTGGCGCAGACGCGGCGAGGTGTTGTACGGACTCTTCGGGCTGGCGGCTGCGCTCTGGGGCAGTCGCACACTCACGTTCGTGATTGAGGTCGTGCCTGCCGACCGATGGCTTCTTTGGCGCATCGCCTATCTGGCGGCGACCGGCGGCTTCATCGTGGTGATGGCCCTTTTCGCGCTGCGCTTCGCCGGCATCCGGAGGGTCTGGGCAGAGCGCGGCCTGCTGTCGTACTGGGCTGCTGGGCCGCTCTGGCTCGCGTTGCACGGGCAGGCGGGTGAAGCGGTGGTCAATCGCTACTGGACGGCAGGGCTCATTCCGGTCGGGTTATTCATCATCATCATTTCGCTGCGTTCGGTTTGGCGCCAGCGAACGATGGCCGCCGCGGTGATACCGCTCGCGCTGGTGATCGCGGTGATCGCCGGCGTGGTTGACTATCTGGTGTCGTGGGATGTCGGCATCGACACGCCGCTGTGGTCCCTCTGGGCCAGCCAGCGGATTTTCTTGCTGCATCACGCAGCCAACCTGTTGCTGCTGGCCATGGGCGGCGTGCTCACTGCACGCTTCATCCACACGTTGTCGGCGCTGGAAGACCTGAACCACACGCTCGAGTCGCGCGTGGCCGATCGCGAGCGACATTTGGCGGACAACTTCAGCCGGCTGTCGGCCCTGCAGCGGCAGCACGCCGCGTCGCAGGAACGCCAGCTCATCATGCGAGAGATCCACGACGGCTTGGGCTCGCGGCTCTTCACCTCGCTGCTGCGCGTCGAGCGCGGCGACATCGATCGATCGCAGGTCGCTGAAACACTGCGCGATTGCATTGCCGACATGCGGCTGGCGCTCGACGCGCTGGCCCCTGACAACGACGACTTCCGCACCGCCATCGGCAACTTTCTTTTTCGATGGCAGGCGCAACTCGAAGAGGCGCACATCCGCACGGCATGGACCATCGACTTGCCCGACAGCGGGATTGAGCTGTCGTCGCAGGCGTCGCTGCAATTGCTGCGCGTCGCGCAGGAGGCGCTGACCAACGTGCTCAAGCACTCGCGCGCCGGCAAGGTACGCATTGGGCTGCAGCAGACCGACGGGATGCTCGAACTGGAGGTGGTCGACGACGGCAACGGATGCGACGACGCGACGCCGATGGGCGCCGGCCGCGGCATAGGCAACATGCGCGCGCGGGCAGCCCAGCTGGGGGGCGAATTGGCGGTACATCACGGCCACGAAGGCACGCGCGTATCGCTGCGGGTGCCAATGAAAACGGTAGGCCAGCCGCAGCGAAACATCCCGTGAACGCGCGATGCCGCGACGCCCATGCGGCATAGGCGCCGTAGCGGCTAATTTCTACAGTGGCTTCACATGTCGCCGCGGCGTGCAACCCTGTTGAAAGTGCATCTCATGAAGTCGCAGATCGATCCATTTCGTCTTTTGCTGCAGAGCGTCCGGTGCGGCATGGCGGCGCGATGACATGGTGTTCGACATCTTTCACGCCAACCCGGCCTGGCTTCCGGGCGGCATCGCCTGGCTTTACGTGGGTGACCAACGCGGCGCAAGTCTTCACCTACATCCCACAAATCGTGGTGGTCTGGCGCAGCCACGATGGCGCCCAGTCGCTTTCGCTGATGACCTGGGGCTTCTGGGTGATCGCAAACCTGACGGCGACCGCCTATGGCAGCCTGGTGATCCACGACGTGTTTTTTACCTTGGTGTCGCTGGTTAACCTGGTGTGCGGCGGCACAGCATTGTCGCTCAGGTGGCGGCGCTGCCCGTCTCTGTGGCTCTGGCTGGCCTTGCGCACGAAGTGCTCGTGGTATCCCGCCAAACTGATTCGCAGCACCCGGCATTGCACCGAGATCGGCCACACGCGTCGGTGGCGTGGGTGTTGGCGTTAAATGAAGGCGTACTTCACCGCTGTGCTTTCGCGAAGTACGGCGTCGCTTTTTCCAGGATGTCGCGCTCCATCTTCACGCGCGCCAGCTCAGCTCGCAGCCGGCTGATCTCCATCTGCTCGGCGCTCATGGCCTTGCTGTCAGCCCCGCTGAGCTTACCTTCCCGCTTGGCCTTGACCCAGTTGAACAGGGTTTACTCGACCAGCCCCAAAGTGCGTGCCGCCGCCGCGATGCTCTGACCACCCTCGACCAGCCGCACCGCCTCCTGCTTGAATTCGAGCGTGTAGCGCGCTCTTGCCGTCTTCGTCATTTCCGTTCTCCTTGCTTGAATTGAAACACTCAGCAAGGGATGCGTTTTTCGGGGGCAAGGTCACTCGAACTCGACAGTCTGCAACGATAGTTTGCCGAGCCGTCGAGGCGGGACACGGCCAGTTGCGCGATTTTGCGGGTGAGTCAAAAGGCTGGCACTTTCAACGAAAAATCATCGACAACCACGTCGCTGAATTCCCGCTTTTCGATTCGGCACATCACCTTACCTTCGCTTACTAAAAAGCAATACATTTTTTGGCGAAGATAAAGTCGCCAGCGACGCGTGCCGCAGACACAAATGGCTGGCCGAACCGCCGAACTACTGGATGCGCCCGGTGGACACGACCAGGTTGGTGCGCGCGGCAAGGGTATGGAACACCGCCTTAATTCAGTTGCCCGCATCGGCCAGCGTCTGCTCGGGATAGGCGCCCAGCGTGTGCTTGACAGCCTGCACTGTCGGCGCCGGATGAGCTCTGACCGCCCCAAGTCGAAACCGCTCGGGCCTTGCTCGTGGATGGCGTAGATCCTCATCTCATTGGATTGACCTATAGAGGATTCGGCGATCGCCGCCACTTCAGGCGGCAGACTTCGCTCCAGACGCCATACTGCTTTTTCTCGCCAAGGGGGCAGATGCCAACTACTTTGGGGACTCGGGAATGACTGCGCTGTACATGACCGCAGTGAGGACATTGCTTACCCGGGGCGGCAAGTAGGATGCGAAGGTCTGCTGTGTAACACCTCTTGGCATCGCACAGTCGCGAGGGCATGACGCGGGGTTGCTGCTCTTTCTAGCAAATAGGGAGGCCAGTTCGACGAGATTGGCACGTGTACTTACTCCGAGGTTTTGTCAGGCTTCCCGTTTGCGCCAAGAGGAGAGACTCTCGCAAAACGAATTTCCTGTCCAGCATTCCACAGGCGACTTGGGGACGAGGTGGTCGCTTCTTTGGCAATTTCTACGTCATCTCTACCCGGCGACTCGTTTTTGGCGCAGATGGTTCGTCGCTACGGGATCGAAGATGTTCAGCTAAGAGCGATTGTAAGCACCAACGGGCAAGAGACGAGAACGCAGCGCGAGTTGTCAAGCATCTATCTTGTATCCCAATGCCGCAGCAATGAATTCACGCAAACCGAAAATTCCGTTCTGGACATAGACGGAAGGTGCCCACAAGGGGTTCAGACTCACATACGAACTGGAGTCTGCCAGTAACAGTCCCAGGAATGTTTCCGCCACGATACGGCCGCCCACCGGGCCGAGTTGACGTGTGGAGATCGGCTTGTCGCCGTCCAGCGTCTTGACAGTCATCGTTGTCGCCACAGTCTCGGCCAGACAGTAGGTCCACAGCGGACAGTTGTCTGCAAAAGCGCCCCCCGCGAAGGTTGCAAACGAACCCGGTGGCACCACGAAGTCTGCCGGATCACCGGTGAACTTCCCGATGGCGATCTCGCCGTCATCCAGAGGCGTCAGACCCATCGCCCGTGCCACGTCCTGTCCACTGGGGAGGCGCATGCGCCAGCCGCGCTCGAGGTTTCGGGCCGCCAGAACGCTCGGGTCGACTGCCACCGAGGCAGGAAGGACGCCCAACGGGTTCACCAATGCGGTGTCGAGTTTGTAGGCCAGCTGAAGGCGATTGCGGTTGCCGGAATTGTCGACGTCCGGGTCGTCGATCGGGCCGCCGTACGCCATCGGTTCGAGGTCGATGTATCGGCGCCAGTCGATGGCCCAGGATGGCTGGGGTGCCTGGAAGCCACGCAGGTCGCTGGCGTGCAGGCCATGCTTGAAGATCGGCAGCAGCGTATCGGCTGAGTCGCGCGTCTTGTCCGGCTGCAGTGGCACGCCATCGTTCAGTCGGTATCCCGGTCGGATCATGGAATGCCCGAAGCGATAGGCCGCGGCCGAGAACTCAAGTGGCATGTAGGCGGCGTCACGGGAATGGTAATAGCGCAGGTTCTTGCTGCTAACAGTCAGCGATCCGTCATTCGCGATCGGCAGCACCTCCTGCAGCACGGCCGGCGCAATGATCTTCGGCAAGAAGTCGTGAAGAAGTACCCACTGGTAATGAAAGCGAACGGCCTGCTGGACCTTCGGAAAACTCCAGGTCGGGTTGTCCATGGCTACCCGGTTGTGAAAACGGTGCATCAGCCCCTGGAACTGCGAGACGATCACGTTCTCGTCATTACGCGGGTCACCGATTAGCGCGCGCGCAGGCGTGCCGGTGTTGCGCTGAAGGTCATGCGCACCGCTGTTGAGCTGAGGTGCTCCGGTCAGAACAAGGCCAAGGATGAAGGTTCTTCCATCATGCCCATACATGTAAGGCTGGTCGTCCGGCCCGCGCCCGTACAGGTTGTCCAAATCGAAACGAGGTGTCCGAAAATCCAGCAATGCGTCGGGGTCGTTCTGCTTTTGCAAGCTGCTCGCCGGATCGAACGTGAGGTCGTGATCGATGAACTGGCCGAAGTAGGTGAAGGCTGCCGGAATGCCACTTTCTTCGCTGTCCGGGCCATCTTTCGGATCTGCCGCATCGACCTTTGCTGTCATGGCGGTTGCCAGTTGCTTGAGAGCGGCCAGCGAATGCGCGTCGCTGGCCCCAAAATCGGCCGCTGGCACCGCCCGGAACATCCTGCCGAACGGACCTTCAAAAAGAAGGGAACTGCGCGAAAGGTTGGCGCCGCGAACGCCGCCGTGAGGGCGGGCGACCAAGGGTGCTTTCATGGAATTTCCTTTGCAATGTCGTGGAGTGCTCGCCTTCAAATTCAGCAAAAAGGTCAGGGCGAGCAGATGACTCTTCGATCAACTTGTACGTCACGCGATATCGGCGCGTTCGCGTCGAATCAGCAGAACAGAGGTCTGCTTTGGAAGGACGAGTTAGTAACGCTTCGATCACGCTCTTGAACGGGATAGCCACCGATACAAGATTTCACTGAGAGTAGACCTTCTGCCAATTGGTGCACATCTAGCAAATGGCATAAGTCGTTAATCCATGACTAAATTTGAGCAAAGCCTTTGGAGCAGAAAGCTAGCCTTAGAAGTCAGCTTCCACTCAGGTACGGCGACTGGAGAATTAGTCTGACTTATCGAGACTTACACCGTTGCAGAAGACGCATTAAGGCGAGACTTTGGGTGGTTGATAGTTCAGGAAATCGGCTGCGCGTAGTCGATTTTGGCCTCGCCTTGTTGGCGCCGGCTCATATTTGACCCAGATGCCGAGATTGGGCTGACCTATACCGTCACCTTCGGAACCCAATGCTGGCAATGATTTCCAATGCTGGCCCATGGATCAACGAAATTCCGGCATTTCGGTCAATCCTCGATCTGCCGCAACATTCCATCGCTGCCTCAAGCGCTACATCGTTCGCGAGCTGGACCCGTTGATCCTCGCTGATTTGGCGGACTCCGAACGCGCCGCTTGAGATAAGAGCGTCAACCCTCGCAGTGAGTCGTTGTTCGGGTCGTTGAAGGCGAAGCGACTGCACGACAAAAGGGTTCAAGACCCAGCGCGAGGCGAAGGGCGAAACCATCGACTGGCTGCTCTGGTTCAGCCGCGACCGGCTGCACTCGACACTGGCATTTCTCGGCCCAACGCAGTTCGAGCAGGAGTGGCTTTCAAATCAGCCACAGCAAGCCAACTCATGAGCTCGGATATCGGGTACGGATTCCAGGGGTAAGGTCAGGTATCCGGTGATCGCCACAAACTTATGGAGAATCGAATTGCGCTCGCTCTTGGCGTTCGATCGGCACCTACTGTAGTGCGCTCTAATTAGCATATCTCTTGTAAACTTCAACCTGTGTCTAACGCGGAGGTTGAACGGGAGCTGCTGAACCTGACTCGCAAAGGGCGAGTGGAGGCTCGAACGCAGCAGCGCGCCAGGATCGCCTTGCTGGCTGCCAAGGGCTGGCAGAACAAGGACATTGCCGCTGAGGTCGGGCTGAACCGACTTCAGGTCGCGCTGTGGCGGGGGCGATTTCTGGAGAGCGGGATCGATGCGCTCAAACAGGATGCACCCCGCTGCGGGCGCCCGGTCAGCAGCGTGACCGCCGAAGTCGAGTCGCTGATCCTCGCCAAGACGCTGCACGACAAGCCGATCTCGGCCACGCACTGGAGCACGCGCACGCTGGCGGCTCAGCTGGGGCTGGGCCCGACGAGCATTCGTCGCGTCTGGAGCCGCAATGGCTTGAAGCCGCATCGGCAGACCTCCTTCAAGCTGTCGCGGGACCCGCGCTTCGAGGACAAGTTGCTGGACGTGGTGGGGCTCTACCTGAACCCGCCCGAGCGAGCGCTGGTGCTCAGTTGCGACGAGAAAAGCCAGATCCAGGCGCTCGATCGCACCCAGCCGGGTCTGCCGATGAAGCGCGGTCGTTTCGGCATGGTCACTCACGACTACAAGCGCCACGGCACGACCACGCTGTTCGCGGCGATGAACACGCTCGACGGCACCGTCATCTCCCTGTGCCAGCCGCAGCACCGGCACGAAGAGTGGCTGAACTTCTTGCGCCTGATCCAGCGCCAGACGCCCAGGCACCTCGAGCTGCACCTGATCGTGGACAACTACGGCACCCACAAACACCCGCAAGTTCAGGCCTGGCTTGCCAGGCATCCGCGCTTTGTCATGCACTTCACCCCCACGAGCGCCTCGTGGCTGAACATGGTGGAGCGCTTCTTTCGGGACATCTCCGAGAACCGCATCCGGCGCGACAGCTTTGCCAGCGTCGCTGAGCTAGAACTCGCCATCGATCTCTACATCCTGCATCACAACGCCAACCCAAAGCCCTTCATCTGGACGGCCACAGCATCGGACATCCTGGCCAAAGTCACGAGGGCCAAGGCGGCGCTGGCGCGAGCCTCCAAATAGGCATTAGGATTTAGAGCGCACTACACTAGCACTGACTATGTCGATCAGCGCCTTGCGTGTTGACATGCTTACTTGCCGCGTCAGATGGGGTGCTCCGGTCGGACCATTCAGCGAGGAGCACATTACGTGAGGCATGAAGCTCAGCTCACCCGGTAGGAGATCGGATGAGTCAATGAGGGGGCAGTTCCTGATGTCGCTTGACAAGGGCGTCCAGACGCGCCCCGTAACAAGCCGAACGGCTGCCGTCAGGAGGGCCATGCTTGATGGTGATCGGCGAAAAGCAGTCTTTCGCTGGAGAGCGTCCAGCGCAGAGCCAATGGGAATCCCGCATTCACGCTATTGTTCTGGGGCGGGAAACGCCGAACGATGGCGGCATGTCGAGCACTGCGCAAATCACCATAGTTTTCACCGACAACGACTCCGATCTCAAAGCGGCCCTATGCGCTGCACTGGAGGACGCTGGCGCCGATCATGTCGAACGTTGCGTTAGAAAGGGAAGCTGGGCGGCTGCGACCTTCACACCGGATGTTGTTGTCATCGACGTGACCGCCAACCTGCAGCGCAACCTTGAGCAGCTCACCCAGGTCGAACTTGATTTCCCCGCGGCGCGCCTGCTGATGGCCTCGCTGCATTCTGGGAGGCGCAGGCGGGTTCATCGAGAGACACGCAACACCCGACGGTCCGCGCCGGACGCTGGACGAATCCATGCAGGGCCGCGTTCACATCACTCCCGGACCGGCAGGGTAGATACTGCGCGCCATCAAGGGACGACTGGGTGTGGAGCTTACGCCGCTGGAGCATCAAGTTCTGATGCGCATGTCAACTGGGGAGATGACCAGCAAGACCGCTGCGCTTACCAGCATTTCCGAAAACGATGGCGCTTTTTGCGTTGCAGCGAAGCTCGAGAAACTGGATGCCTCACGCAAGTACGGCACGCCCTGGCAGGCTTGCGCTGGAAGTGTGAAATACGTTCATTGAAAAACACTATTGCTTGCGTTGCAGCGCAGCAAAGCGATATAGGTTTCGCAACATTCGACTTCAATGACGTCAGAACTCGAAGTGCATGCAGCCTCGCGCAACCTGCCAACACAAATTGTCAACTCAGTCCGCCCAGCCCTTTTGGTCATCCAGACTATTGGCGGCGCGTTAGCCGTTTTCTAAGCTCATGGGCTGGCTACATCAAGCTGGCCCATACCTTAGGGAAGAGTTTGCAAGCGCTATCGTCAGGAACGGTGTACGCCCGTGCCCGCAGCATGCGCGTTCCCAGCATAGTGTGACCATGAATCTCGAAAAAGCCGCGCGAGAACTGACAACTCAGAAATTCTCGTTCATGACTGCCGACGAATGGACGCTCAACCGACAGCATCCCGATGCTTGGAAAGACTTCACCGGCAGCTGGGACCGTCTTGCCACCGACAACTACATGAAAGAAGGCGACGCGTACCGAGAGCGCAGGTTCTGTAAATACACGGTCGATTCATCGACTATGACATTCGAGGAGTTGAATGATTTTGTCTTCCACCAGACGCACGCCATCAATCTGTATGCAGGGGGCCGCAAGCGGGACTTTGCTCCGGTCGAGCCGAAGGTTCGACAAAACAGGATCCTGCAGGAAATTATCAAAACTTGCTTACAAGCGATCCTCTGTAGCGTCACAAGTCCTGCGACAGCCTGGAAAGTGTATGTGCACCAATTCCGGATTCGTTGTAGCAGTGACCTGACCGGACAACCGACGCCTGAAGGCATGCATTGCGACGGTCACGATTTCATAAGCATGCATCTGATGAACCGCGTTGGTATTCAGGGCGGCATCAGCACCCTCAGCGACGACGAGGGAAACACTTTAAAGACGGTCACTCTGAAAAATCGAATGGATGGCCTTTTGATCAACGACCGCGCGCTGCGCCACGGTGTCTCGCAGATCACCCCCACTACCTCCAAAGCCGGGCACCGCGACATGCTCGTCATCGACTACAACCGCGAGAGCTAATCATGAAAATTGGTATTACCGACAGGCTCCTTGAAGTGGGCTCGTTCGAATTCGAACTCGAACGCAAAGGCGCTCAGTTCGTTTTTCTGAATTCGCTGAACGAGCGCAAATTCAAAGACTCTGACCTTGCAGGGCTCGATGCTTTGCTGGTCTGGCACGCGCAAATCACGGAGCTGAGCGCACGCCGGCTGAAAAACTGCAAAATTGTTGTGCGCTATGGAATTGGCTACGACCAGGTCGATGTCGCTGCATTGAGGCGCGCGGGCATCCGTTTCGCCAACAATCCGTCGTATTGCACCGAAGAGGTGGCCGATACGGCCTGCGCCATGATCCTCAACGGAGTGCGGGGGGTCACACGCCACGACAACTTGGCCAGGCACTATGGCGATGAATGGCAGGAACACAATCTTGCGACCTGGCGTTCGAGCGACCGCAACGTCGGCCTAATCGGCCTGGGCAAAATCGGCGTCGCCACAGCTCTGAGGTTGAAGGCCTTCGGCTTCAACATTTCAGCCTTCGACCCTTATGTGGATCGAGGATTTTGGAAGTCGCTCGGGGTAAACTACGCAGGAACGCTGGATGAGCTGCTGCGCTCCAGCGACGTCGTTTCCCTGCACTGCCCGTTGACTGAAGAGACGGTGGGAATGATCAACGCCGAATTCCTGGCCTGCATGAAGCCTGATGCCATCCTGGTCAACACCGGTAGGGGCAAACTCATGCAATCGCTTGATACGCTCGCAGTGCATCTGCGTGCCAACCGAGCGTTCCGCGTCTATCTCGATGTCCTCCCGATCGAGCCCCCTGGCGATGACCGTCTGATCGCTGCGTGGCGCCGCAATGAAGACTGGTTGTCTGGCCGGCTGGTGGTCAATCCGCACAACGCTTACTTCTCCGACCAATCTCATATTGAACAGCGGGTGGACGCCAATGAGACCGTCCGTCTCGCTTTGTATGACGGCATTTTCAGAAACACGATCAACTGACCCGTCGAGTCGAAAAAAAATGAATACCGGGTTGCTTGCCTTCTCGTTGATCGCGCTGTTTCTGGTGCTCTCGCCCGGCGTCAACACGATGCTGATCATCAACAACGCCTCGAACTTTGGTCGAAAGACCACCACGTTCAACATTGCCGGCCTGTGCAGCGCCACCTTTTTTCATGGAGCACTGTCGCTCTTCGGAATTTCGGTGATCGTACTTTCGAGTCCTCGCCTCTACCTCGTCGTTAAAAGCATCGGCGGCCTGTACTTGGCGTATATCGGTACGAAAATGCTGTGGTCCGGCGCGGGTATTCTACGTGGCAAGTTATGCGAGAAGGCTGTGCGAAAAACCGTCTCGTCTTCCAAGTCGTCGGTCGAGAGCTTCAGGGAAGGCTTTATCACCCAACTCTTCAACCCAAAGGTGTCGATGTTCTATCTGGCCGCCTTCCCGCAGTTCATCGCCGGCCGCAACACCGTGTTCGAGGGGTTTTCGCTGGTCCTGATTCACGCGTCGATCATCGCAAGCTGGTTCTTCTTCCTGACATTTTTCATCTCGAGAATGAAACAAAAGATCGAGGACGTGAAGGTTCAAGCAGCTATCAACATCGTGACCGGCACGGTTCTGCTTTTTTTCGCTGCAGTTGCTTTAATCTGGTAAGTCCTTAAGTTCTAGGCGTCGGCACAATCCGTGCGCCATGGGAAGTCTAAAATGATGTTCGGGGTCAGTCAGTTCGTGCGCTTCAAATGCGCCTCGCTGCAAACATAACGATGACCCGGCCCAAAGACTTCAAGTACAAAAGCCGGCGCATTGCTGTCCAGACCTGTTTCGTTGACGGCGGCTGGCACTGGTTTTACGAGATCGATCGCGATCTTCCAATCTCGATGCTCACGCCCGCTATCGCCAGCGAATCAGAAGCTCTGATTGCAGCCGAAGTAGACGCAAAACTCCGTATCGACTCGATGGGATAGTTGTAATTACAGCACGCTCAACACCCCGTTGAATCAGCAGGCCGTTGAAGAGCCAATGGTTGAACGAGGCCCGGTTGCCATGACTAGCAGGCTGTTGAAAAATCGGTAGATTGCCGAGACGCGTTTCTCCGACTGCGAGACGCGTCTCACCGACAGCGAGGCGCGTTCATCGTGTTTGTCGACTTTGTAATCTTACGACTTCGTCCTATCGACCTTATTAGATGCAAGTGCGCCGATCGAGTCGCATTGCAGTCGATTGCTGCCCCTTTAGCCTTCCAGCGCCGCGAGATTGCGTAGCCTGGTGAGGTTGTAGGCGGTCATCGTCAAGGTGAATGCATAGTTCACCTTATCCAGTCCTCGCACCATCACCTGGCGTATCGGACCGACCACCTTTGCCGAGCCAAAGCATTGTTCGATGCACTTTCTCTTGCTTTGACTGATTTCCTAGCCGATGTGCCGGGCGGTTCGCCCATCGATGGCGCTTCCACCGCTGTGTGTGAGGTTCTTTGCGACGTGCGGGCTGACCTCAATTTCGCGGCACGCCTGCACGAAGCCCCTGATGTCGTAAGCCTTGTCTGCTCACGACCGTGATGTGCCGCGCCCGAATTTCCATCTCCACGAGCATCGAGGCCGTCTCATCACGCTCGGCCGTTCCTGTGGCCTTCGTAGTCTGCATATTGACGACCAACCCATGGCGGTTGCCAGTCGTCACATGGCCCAGGAAGCTTGCCAAGGCCAGGGCCGCGTTGCTCTTACGGTAGAGCTGCGAGTCGGGATCGGTCTTTGATTCGTGGGTGTCGTTGCTGCGCCGCTCACCACGCCAGTCCTCGGGGTCGCGCCCGTCGTCACTGCCGTCCTTGCGACGCATGCTCTTGTGGCCGGCCCAGGCCTTGATCTGCGTGCCGTCGACGCTGAAGTGTTCTCCAGACAAGAGGTCCTTGGACTTCACCATATTCACCGTGGCATTGAACAGTTCAAGAACAACATCGTGTTCGATCATCCGGTCGCGGTTTTTGCTAAAGACGGAGTGGTTCCATACCGTGTCTTCAATCGACAAGCCGACGCACCAATGAATCGCCCCGGTTTTGAACTGACCCCCAGAAGTTGGACATTGTGATCCCGCCGATCAGGCGGTGTTTCTCAACCGGTATTGAACCGGGCTAAG